>DAORCC010000110.1:3372-8378 GCA_035345235.1 Azospira sp. | reverse complement strand
CGTCGAGCAGACCGGCGACGATGAACATCTTGACCTGCAGCGTCGGGATCATTTCCGGCTGACGGGCAGCGCCTTCCAGGAAGCGGCCACCGAGGATACCGAAGCCGATGGCGGTGCCGAGAGCGCCGGCGCCGATCAGGATGGCAACAGCGATAGCGGTGTTGGAGAGGACGGTTGCGAGTTCCATGGTGACTCCTAAGTTTAGAAAGTAAGGGTTAATCGAAAAACGTTGGGTGAAGCAAAACCTGGTTTAGTACCGAATTAATGAGACTCGGCTGCCATCGACATGTACACGATCGTCAGCATCATGAACACGAAGGCCTGCAGCGTGATGATCAGGATGTGGAACAGGGCCCATGGCAAGGCCAGCGGCAGCTGGTAGATACCGAGCAGCGCGATCAGGATGAAGACCATTTCACCGGCGTACATGTTGCCGAAGAGACGCAGTGCCAGCGAGATCGGCTTGGCGATGTCCTCGACGATGCGGAAGATGAAGTTGACCGGCGCCAGCTTGGCACCGAACGGGGCAGTGAAGATTTCGTGCATGTAGCCGCCGAAGCCTTTCACCTTGAGGTTCATCCAGATCATGATGAAGAACACCGTGATCGACATGGCGAAGGTGAGGTTCGGATCGGTGGTCGGCACCGCCTTGAGATAGTGGATACCGAAGGCGCCAGCGACGAGCGGGAGGAAATCGACCGGAATCAGGTCCATGGCGTTCATCAGGAACACCCAGACGAAGATCGTGATTGCGAGCGGCGTCACGAGCGCGCTCTTGCCGTGGAAGGTGTCGCGCACCTGCTGATCGACCATGCCGATCACCATCTCGACGAAGTTCTGCCAGCCACTCGGTACGCCGGAAGTCGCCTTGCCAGCGAGCTTCGCCATGAGGCCGAAGGCCAGCAGGCCAAGGAGGCCCGAAATGACCAGCGTGTCGAGATGAAAAGTCCAGAAGCCGTGGCAATGGCCATCGATCTTCGCCGACTCGGCGCAGACAGCCAGGTTGGTCAGGTGGTGCTGGATATAACCAGCAGTGGTCAGGCCGCCTTCAGCGCTCATGATGCTCCCTCAATCCCCTAGAACCGTTGCGGTCAGCGCCTTCTGATCAGCGCCAGCCAGAAAATCACGAAGGTCGATGCATACCCGGCGAACAGCGGCAATGGCGACACGCTCTTGTACGCGGTAAAGACCAGGGCAAAGCCCCCCAGTGTCGCCGCGAACTTGATCGCTTCCCCGGCTGCCTGCCCCCGATAGGCACGCATCGGATCCGGCCTGTCGGCATCAATCGCCGACATGCGCATGGCTCGCCACACATAAAGCAGATTGGCCACCACCCCGATGCCGCCTCCGGCCATGGCCGACAGCGCAGCGTTCGCACCCCCCCACATTGCAGCGGCGCTCGCAATCAACAGCGTTAGCGCCACCTGCCAGCCTATGATCCAGCGGACTTGCGGATGCAAGGGATGCTCCGACTAAAACCTAAGTACTTTAACTGACTCTTGTACAAGAGTCAAACTTTTGCTGCGGTGCGCATAAGGTTTCACCGGCTATCTTAGACGAGCCAGCAAGCCTTCTAACTGATCCAGATCAGAAAAATCGATCATCAGTTTGCCCGCCCCCTTGCGGTTCGCCTTGATGGCCACCGTTGCACCAAGGACATCGGACAGTTCCTCCTGCAGGCGAAGCAGATCACGATCGGGTCTGGGCGCCACCTTCGCCGCAGGCGGTGCCATTTCGCGCTGCACCAGACGCTCCGCCTCGCGCACCGACAAGCCTTTCTGTGCAATGCGCTGAGCGATCTGCACCTGCAGCACGTTGGACAGGGGTAGCAATGCACGGGCATGACCCATGTCGATCGTGCCGGCCATCAACATGTCCTGTACCGGCTTCGCCAGTTGCAACAGACGCAGCAGGTTGGACGCCGCCGGACGCGAACGGCCGACGGCATCCGCCGCCTGCTGGTGCGTCATGGAAAATTCGTCGACCAGGCGTTGCAGGCCAAGCGCTTCTTCAAGCGGATTGAGGTTCTCGCGCTGGATATTCTCGATCAGCGCCATCGCCAGCGCGGCTTCGTCCGGAATCTCGCGTATCAGCGTCGGCACTTCCGTCAGGCCGGCTAGCTGGGACGCGCGCCAGCGGCGCTCGCCGGCGATGATCTCGTAGCGGTCCATCGACACCGGGCGCACCAGGATCGGTTGCATCAGGCCCTGTGCGCGAATCGACGCCGCCAGTTCCTCCAGCGATTCCTTGTCCATCTGCGTACGCGGCTGATACTTGCCTGGTTGCAGTGCAGTAACGGGAAGCGAACGCTGAATTTCCTTCTTCGATTCGTCGCCCGCCAGCAATGCGTCGAGCCCTCGGCCCAGTCCCTTCATCTTCATGCGAGTGCTCCCTGTTCGGACGCCGCCGACATCGTGATCTTCCCGTCGCGGCGATCAAGCATTTCCTGCGCCAGCGCCAGATACGCCTGCGCACCTTTCGAGGCGCGGTCGAACGCGATGACGGGCTTGCCGTATGAGGGCGCCTCGGCCAGGCGGACGTTGCGTGGAATGATGCTCTTGTAAACCTTGTCGCCGAAATGGCTTTCCAGTTCGCCCGACACCTGCTGCATCAGGGTCATGCGCGGGTCGAACATGGTGCGCAGCAGGCCTTCGATCTGCAACACCGGATTGAGGTTGCCGCGCACCTTGCGCAGCGTCGTCACCAGATCGGTCAACCCCTCCAGCGCGTAGTACTCGCACTGCATCGGGATCATCACGGCCTCGGCAGCAACCAGGCCATTGACCGTCAGCATGTTCAACGCCGGCGGGCAATCAAGCAATACGAAATCGTACTGATCGCCGGCAGCGTTCAGTGCGTCGCGCAGCCGGTACTCGCGGTTTTCCAGCCCGATCAGCTCGACCTCGGCACCAGCCAGCTCGCGGTTGGCCGGCAGGATATCGAAATCGAATTCCGTGTGGATTCGGGATTGCTCCAGCGTCGAGCGCCCGATGAGAATCTGGTAAACGGTGGGCAGCGCCTCGCGCTTCATTACACCGCAACCGGTGGTGGCGTTGCCCTGCGGATCGAGGTCGATCATCAGCACCCGCTGACCGAGCGCTGCAAGGCTCGCCGAGAGGTTTACCGCGGTAGTGGTCTTACCCACCCCGCCCTTCTGATTGGTTACCGCCAGGACCTTGGCCACGCTTATGACTCCCTCATCACGACGAGATGGCGCTCGCCATCGACTCCCGGCACGAGCAGCCGGTGCACTGCCGTTACCGATACCCCGGCCGGCAGTTTATTCATTTCTTCTACGGGGCGCTGCCCTTTCATTGCAAGCCACTCACCACCCGGCGCAAGCAGGTGCCGCGTCAGGCCGACGAAATCGGCCAGCTCGGCAAAAGCGCGCGACGTAATGGCTACAAACGGCGCTGCCGGCTTGAACTCCTCAACACGTACCGTAACCACCTGCACATTCTTCAGTCCCAGCTCGATGACCGCCTGCTGGAGAAAGGCGGTCTTCTTGCCGTTGCTGTCGAGCAGGGTCACGGCCAGATCTGGCCTGGCGATGGCCAGCGGAATGCCCGGTTGTCCGCCACCGCTGCCGACGTCGAGCAGCGTCGATGCACTTACATAAGGCATGATCGCCAGCGAATCGAGCAGATGGTGGCTGACCGCCAGCTTCGGGTCACGCAAGGCCGTCAGGCTGTAGGTGCGATTCCACTTCTCGAGGAAGGCGGCATAGGCCAGCAGCCTTTCCTGCACATCGGCTGGCAGATCAAGGCCAAGCGCCTTCATGCCCTCCGCGAGTTGCTGTTCGCGGGTCATGCGCTCTTCTTCTCGCTCAGTCCGGCCTTCGGCCCCGTATTTGGCCCCACTCGCTTCAAATGTACCAGCAGCAGCGAGATCGCGGCCGGCGTGATGCCTTGGATGCGCGAGGCCTGACCCAGCGTCTGCGGCAGATGCTGTTTCAGTCTCTGCTGCACTTCCTTCGACAGGCCGGGCACGGTCGCATAGTCCAGGCCTTCCGGTAGCAGTGTTTCCTCGTGCGCCAGATTGCGCGCCACCTCGTCCTGCTGACGGTCGATGTAGCCTTGATACTTCGCCTGGATCTCGACCTGCTCGATCACCAGCGGATCGGTCAACGGCTCTTCACGACCGGCGCCCGGCAGGGTCACCAGCGCCGCATAGCTGACGTCCGGCCGGCGCAGCAGGTCGAACAGCGTGTATTCGCGCTCGATGCCCTTGCCCAGCACACGCTCGGCGTCGGCTGCCGGCAGCGTCTGCGGCCGGACCCAGGTCGCCTTCAGGCGCTCCTGTTCGGCGGCGATGGCGTCGCGCTTGCGGTTGAAGGCGTCCCAGCGCACATCGTCGACCAGTCCCAGCTCGCGGCCCTGCTCGGTCAGGCGCAGGTCGGCGTTGTCCTCGCGCAGCGAGAGGCGATATTCGGCACGGCTGGTGAACATGCGGTACGGCTCGGATACGCCGCGCGTGATCAGATCATCGACCAGCACGCCGAGATAGGCCTCGTCGCGGCGTGGGCTCCACGCCGCCTTGTCCTGCGCGAACAGCGCCGCATTGGCGCCAGCCAGCAGGCCCTGCGCGGCAGCCTCTTCGTAACCCGTCGTACCGTTGATCTGGCCAGCGAAGAACAGGCCACGGATCGCTTTCGTCTCGAACGAGGACTTCAGCCCGCGCGGGTCGAAGTAGTCGTATTCAATGGCGTAGCCGGGGCGCAGGATGTGGCAGTTTTCCATGCCCTTGATCGAACGCACGATCTGCAGTTGCACGTCGAAGGGTAGCGAGGTCGAGATACCGTTGGGATAGATCTCATGCGTCATCAGGCCTTCCGGTTCGAGGAAGACGTTGTGACTATCCTTGGACGCGAAGCGATGGATCTTGTCCTCGATCGACGGGCAGTAGCGCGGGCCAACACCTTCGATCACTCCGGTGTACATCGGCGATCGATCGAGGTTCTGGCGAATGATCTCGTGCGTACGCTCGTTGGTGTTCGTCACCCAGCA
>DAORCC010000110.1:0-3272 GCA_035345235.1 Azospira sp. | reverse complement strand
GATGCGGTCGCCCTCGACGATCAGGTCATCGCAGGCCTGGGCAAAGATGGTCAGGTTCGGCTGGTTTTCCAGGCGGGTGCGGATCGCCTGCTTGTACAGCACGCGGTCGGCCTGCGCGCGCGTCGCACGCACCGCCGGCCCCTTCGACCCGTTGAGGATGCGGAACTGGATGCCGGCCTCGTCGGTGGCCGCCGCCATCGCCCCACCCAGCGCATCGACCTCCTTGACCAGATGGCCCTTGCCGATGCCGCCGATGGAAGGGTTGCAGCTCATCGCCCCCAGCGTTTCCATGTTGTGCGTCAACAGCAGCGTGCGCTGCCCCATGCGCGCCGAGGCGAGCGCCGCCTCGGTACCGGCATGGCCGCCACCGACGACAATCACGTCGAATCGCTCGGGATAGTGCATGGGCAAGAGAAAAATCTCGGGGGAAAGGGGCGCGATTCTACGCCAGTTCCCTGAAAAATAACAGTTTTTGCCAAACCATTAGTCTATTTGGACTAATGGATCGATATGCCGTGGCCCACTCGGACTATTGGCTCGGCGCGTCCTTGGAGCGCAGTATCTGCGCTTCGTCGTCAACTGACGACGTTTGGACAACTACCGTTCAGGGCAGGAAATCAGGTCATGGCCACCATACTCAAGCAAATCGTTGGCGCAATCGTTCTGGCAGCTTCGGCCGTTGGCGTGGCACAAGCCGACACCGTTAAATTCACCGGTTTTCTTGGTGGCCGCAGCGCTGCCGTTGATATCGATGCACCGGCCAATACCAGCCCCTCTGCCGGCGAATTCAGCATTCTGCTCAACGGCCAGTCGTTCTCGTCCCTGTGCGTCGATGTCCAGCACACCATCAGCTGGAATACAAATTACAGCGACTACACCGTCAAGACTGCCGGTGCCTATGGCTTCAGTACTGCGCAGATCGGCCTGTTCAACAAACTGTACACGGCACATTACGCAGACTCCCATACCAGCAGTGACAAGGCCGCCGCCTTCCAGATTGCCGTTTGGGAAATCACCTACGATGGCAACAGCGCGCTCAATCTCGGCGCAAACACGTTCAAACTCGGTAGCGGCGGCAGCAGCAATGCCAAAACCATCGCGACTGGCTGGCTGAACACGCTGGGCACTGTCCAGCAGGGTCAATGGCAGTTCAAGGTTCTGGACAGCGGGACGCGTCAGGATCAGCTCATCGCCATGCCGGTACCGGAACCGACTGAACTCGCCATGCTGCTCGCCGGCCTCGGGCTCATCGGCAGTGTCGCCCGCCGCAGGGCCAGGGCCGTATCCGCCGCCTGAGTTCTCACGGCTCGATAAAAAAGGGAGCGCATCGCGCTCCCTTTTCATTTCTGCATTGTGAGCGAGCACTTGGGGTGAGTTCTCATTTCGTGCCGCACCGTGGCATCCTTGGTACCGGACAGGTACACGCCAATGAGAACGCGACAGGTATTTCTGGACCGGCTCGATGCCGAAATGACGCCCCATGATGTGGTGGTCGTCATCGACGTCCTGCGTTCGTTTTCGACGGCAGCCTACGCCTTCGCTGCTGGTGCCGGCCTCATCTATCCGGTCGAAACGATCGCCGCGGCACGCCGCCTGCAAGCGGCCATGCCAGGCGCACTGACAACCGGAGCCGTCGGGGGTGGCGACCCAATCCCCGGTTTCGATTTCGGCAATACGCCGACAGTCTTCCAGAATCTGCGGCTCGACAATCGCCCGCTCATCCAGAGTACGGCAGCAGGCGCCCATGGCATCACCCGTTTCAACCAGGTACGCGCACTCTTCGCCGGCAGCCTTGTTTGCGCCCGCGCTACCGCCGCGGCAATCGCTGCGTTGAATCCGTCCGAGGTCACCTTCGTCATCACCGGAGAGTGGGTCGATCGTGATGGTGACGAGGACATCGCATGCGCGGATTATCTCGCGGCACTCCTGAACGGCACGAATCCCGATCCCTTACGCTACGAGCAACGGGTTCGCAACTCGGATTTCGGGCGACGCTTCCTTGCCGAAGACAATCCCAACCTGCCAACCTCGGATCTTGAGCTTTGCGCCGTTGCCAATCGATTCGACTTCGCCATGCAGGCCTCACGGTTGCATGACCACATGGTCCTGCGCCGGGTTCTACCTGGCGGCGCGAACCGATAACGAATACGCCACCGGTCCGCCGTCTGTTCCCGCCGATTCTGGCGTCAAGCCGGCACCGTCTCCTGCACCGAGCTACGGATCAGGTGATCGAAGGCTCCCAGCGAAGCCGTTGCCCCGGCCCCCATGGCAATGATGATCTGCTTGTAGGGCACCGTCGTCGCGTCACCGGCCGCGAACACGCCGGGCAACGACGTCTGGCCGCGCGCATCGATCTCGATTTCGCCCCGGTTTGACAAGGCAACCGTGCCCTTGAGCCAGTCGGTATTCGGCAGCAGGCCGATCTGCACGAAGATGCCTTCGAGCTCGATGCGCTTTATCTCATCGTTCGTCCGGTCCTTGTAGGAAAGCGCTACAACCTTCTGTCCGTCGCCATGCACCTCGGTCGTCAGTGCCTGCGTGATCACTGTCACGTTGGGAAGGCTGGCCAGCTTTTTCTGCAGCACGGCATCGGCGCGTAATTTCACGTCGAACTCGAGCAGCGTGACATGGGCAACGATGCCGGCGAGGTCGATCGCCGCCTCGACGCCGGAGTTGCCGCCACCGATCACCGCCACGCGCTTGCCCTTGAAGAGGGGACCGTCGCAGTGCGGGCAGTAGGCGACGCCCTTGGCGCGATACTCGCGCTCGCCCGGCACGTTCATCTCGCGCCAGCGCGCGCCGGTGGCGATGATGACGCTCCTGGCCTTCAGCACGGCCCCGCTCGCGGTACGCACCTCGTGGAATTGCTCACCCGGGATCAAGGCGTCGGCACGCTGCAGGTTCATGATGTCGACGTCGTACTCACGGACATGCTGCTCAAGCCCGGCGGCCAGCTTCGGGCCATCGGTCTCCTTGACCGAGATGAAGTTCTCGATCGCCAGTGTATCGAGCACCTGGCCCCCGAAGCGCTCGGCGAGCACGCCGGTACGGATACCCTTGCGGGCCGCGTAGATCGCCGCCGCCGCACCGGCCGGACCGCCACCGACGACCAGCACGTCGAAGGCTTCCTTGGCGCTGATCTTCTCCGCTTCGCGTTTCTCGGCACCGACATCGAGCTTTGCCACGATCTCCTCGATCGTCATTCGACCCTGGCCGAAAGGCTCGCCGTTCAGGAAAACGGTCGGCACGGCCATGATCTGGCGCTCGTTCAC
>DAORCC010000109.1:0-8436 GCA_035345235.1 Azospira sp. | reverse complement strand
TGGTGGTCATGATGATGACGACGTTGCGGAAGTCGGCCTTGCGCCCGTTGTTGTCGGTCAGCGTGCCGTGATCCATTACCTGCAGCAGGATGTTGTAGACGTCGGGGTGTGCCTTCTCGATCTCGTCGAGCAGCAACACGCAGTACGGCTTCTTGGTCACCGCCTCGGTCAGTTGCCCCCCCTGATCGTAGCCGACATAGCCCGGCGGCGCTCCGATCAGCCGGGAGACGGCGTGGCGTTCCATGTATTCCGACATGTCGAAGCGCAGCAGCTCGATGCCCATGCAGTAGGCGAGCTGCTTGGCGACTTCCGTCTTGCCGACGCCGGTCGGGCCGGAGAAGAGGAAGGCGCCGATCGGCTTGCCCGGATTGCCGAGGCCGGAGCGGGCCATCTTGATCGCCTTGGCCAGCGCGTCGATGGCGGCGTCCTGGCCGAAGACGACGTTCTTCAGGTCGCGGTCGAGGTTCTTCAGGCTGCCGCGATCGTCGGTCGTCACGTGCGTCGACGGGATGCGCGCGATCTTGGCGACGATCTCCTCGATGTCCTGCTTGCCGATCGTCTTCTTCTGCTTCGATTTCGGCAGGATGCGCTGTGCGGCACCGGCTTCGTCGATGACGTCGATCGCCTTGTCCGGCAGGTGGCGATCATTGATGAAGCGGACCGAGAGTTCGACGGCCGAGGTCAGTGCCGAGGCCGAGTACTTGATGCCGTGGTGTGCCTCGAAGCGCGGCTTCAGTCCCTTGAGAATTTCAATCGTCTCGGCGACCGAAGGCTCGCTGACATCGATCTTCTGGAAGCGGCGTGACAGCGCGTGGTCCTTCTCGAAGATGCCGCGGTACTCGGTGTAGGTCGTCGCGCCGATGCACTTCAGCTGGCCGGAGGAAAGCGCCGGCTTGAGCAGGTTGGAAGCGTCGAGCGTGCCTCCCGAGGCGGCGCCGGCGCCGATCAGCGTGTGGATCTCGTCGATGAAGAGAACCGCGTTCGGATTTTCCTGCAGCTGCTTCAGCACGCTCTTCAGGCGTTGCTCGAAATCGCCGCGGTACTTGGTGCCGGCGAGCAGGGCACCCATGTCGAGTGCGTAGACGTTGGCCTGTGCCAGGATTTCTGGAATGTCGCCTTCGACGATGCGGCGGGCCAATCCCTCGGCGATCGCCGTCTTGCCGACGCCGGCCTCGCCGACCAGCAGCGGGTTGTTCTTGCGTCGGCGGCACAGCGTCTGGATGACGCGCTCCAGTTCCTTGTCGCGGCCGATCAGCGGATCGATCTTGCCGGCCAATGCCATGGCGTTCAGGTTCAGCGTGTAGTTCTCGAGCGGTCCGGCGTTGCTCTGCTGTTCGCCTTCCGTTTCCGTCTCGCCCTCGGCCGGAGCCTTCTGCTGCGGCACCTTGCTGATGCCGTGCGAAATGAAATTCACCACGTCGAGCCGCGTCACGCCCTGCTTCTGCAGGTAATAGACGGCATGCGAATCCTTCTCGCCGAAGATGGCGACGAGCACGTTGGCACCGTTTACTTCCTTCTTGCCGGAGGACTGCACATGCAGGATCGCGCGCTGGATGACGCGCTGGAAACCAAGCGTCGGCTGCGTGTCGATTTCATCCTCGCCGGCGACCGTCGGCGTGTGCTCGGCGATGAACTTGTTGAGGTCGCGGCGCAGGACGTCGATGCTGGCACCGCAGGCGCGCAGGGCCTCAGCGGCTGATGGATTGTCCAGCAGCGCGAGCAGCAGGTGCTCGACGGTGATGAACTCGTGCCGCTTCTGCCTCGCCTCGACGAAGGCCATGTGCAAGCTGACTTCCAGTTCCTGCGCGATCATTCAGTTCTCCTCCATGACGCAAGCCAGCGGATGCTGGTGCTCGCGGGCAAAGGCCGCGACCTGTTCCACCTTCGTGGCGGCGATGTCTCGCGGATAGACCCCGCACAGACCGCGTCCCTCGGTATGTACTTTGAGCATGATTCGCGTCGCTTGTTCGCGGTCCATGCCAAAAAATTTCTGAAGTACCGTGATCACGAAATCCATCGGTGTGAAATCGTCGTTGAGCAGCAGTACCTTGTACAGCGGCGGTAATTTCGCCTTGCTCTGCTGCGCTTCGAGAAGCCCTTCGCCTTGATGCCTGGTTGCCATGGCCTGATTCTAATCAGTCAGCCTGAATGTGCAATAGCGCGGCGTGTACGCCGCATTTTGTGGCAGGGGCGGAGAACAATTTTTGCCCCTGTTGTATCGCAACATCGAAAATGCTTGACGCATCCGGATGAGTCGAGTAAAACGGTTGAAGTTTGGCTTCAAGTGGTTGCAGTCGTGTGCGTTCTTCTAGAGGAGGATCACCGGGCAGGCCGAGTTTGAATTCAAACAAGCAGTCGGGCGAAATACCCGGTTTCATCTTTTTTCAAGGAAGTCGCAATATGGCAACTGGTACCGTCAAGTGGTTCAACGACGCCAAGGGTTTTGGTTTCATTACTCCGGATGATGGCAGCGAAGATCTGTTCGCTCACTTCTCCGCAATCAACATGGCCGGTTTCAAGAGCCTGAAGGAAGGCGAGAAGGTTACCTTCGACGTCACCCAAGGCCCGAAGGGCAAGCAAGCCTCGAATATTCAGAAGCCCTGATTTTTTCAGGCTTCTTGAAGAACCCGCCGCAAGGCGGGTTTTTTTATGCCTGCGATTTACCCGCTCGCCGTCGGGTAACGGAATGGGTCTTCAGCTGCTGACGACTGCCTCGTCGCTGCGCTTTTCGCCATTGCTGTCGGCCCAGCTGACCTGGAGCTTGTCTCCGGCCTTGAGTCCCCGTGCCTTGAATGCAAACAACGGGTTTTTCGATACCGAAGTGTTGAGTTGCCCATCGACCAGTGGTTTGCCGTTGACGCTGACCACAAAGGTCTGGATGAAGTGCGCTGGTACCGTCCTGCTCGTTGCGGGGTCCTTGCGTTGCCCGGTCTCCATCGGGTGCTGAAGCAGGATGCGAATTTCGGTGAACTCGCCCTGCGGCGTCGCGCGAATCTTGATCGGATCAGCCATGTCAGTAAGCGCCGCGCGATGCCGGATTTGCCGGCATCCCAGTGGTGAAAATCGAACGCGTTGAGCGTGGGGATTGTGTCATTGCATTCTCCTAGCCGCCGCAACCACCAAGCGTTACCTTGATTTCCCGCTGCGCGTGCCACAATTTGCCGTCTGCCGTTTTCACGACGGCGCGTACGCGGCTCGTCTCGGCCATCTTCAACGGAACGCGTACCTGCGGCAGTGCGCCATTCGCGAAAGCGAAGCTTGCCGCGAGCGGCATCGGATTTTTTTCAACGAAGATCGAGATCGTCTGGTTGCCGGGCAGGTTGCTGATCACCTCAACGACGACCTGTGCGCCGTTTTCAGCGATTTCCGGTGCGTTGAAGACGATCTCCCGGGATTCAGTAGAACCGCTGCTGCCATGGGCCTTCAGCGCCTCGTTGAAGCCGGTTGCCGTGAAGGCGCCACGTTGCCAATCCGCTGCGATAACGCGTAACGGTGTGAGCAGGCCGACGGCCGCCAGTGCCGCGTATGCGGTACCTGCTCCCGAGGCACGCAACAAGTGTCGGCGCAATGCGTCGATATCGTGAGTCATCGTGCAGGTGCTTCCTGTGCGTTGTTTGCAATCCAGCGCCCGGACTTGCCGCCCGTCTTTTCGAGCAACCGGACATCTTCGATGCGCATGCCGCGGTCGACTGCCTTCAGCATGTCATAGATGGTCAGCAGGGCAATGCTGGTTGCGGTCAGCGCCTCCATTTCAACGCCCGTGCGCCCGGTGCATTCTGCCGTGACCTCGCAATGCACCGCGTGGCTGGCTTCATCGAGCACGAATTCGGCAGCGACCCGGGTCAATGCAATCGGATGGCAGAGCGGAATCAGGTCCGATGTTCGCTTCGCACCCTGGATCGCGGCGATGCGTGCTATGCCGATGACGTCGCCCTTTTTCGCGGAACCGGCAGCGACCAGTGCGAACGTGGCGGGCTGCATGAAGATGCTCCCGGCGGCGCGGGCGATGCGATGAGTCTCGTTCTTGGCTGCGACATCGACCATGTGGGCCTGGCCGTCACCATCGAAGTGGGTCAGCGGGCTGGCGGTCGAGTCGACGGGGGGGTCGTTTTCGGGCATCGAAATCTTCGCGGGGCCCGCCGACAGGGGGCGGGCGCGGAACGGTTTTGGAACTGCGGTATCATAGCACCATGAACAAGTGCCTGCCATTTGGCCCAGCCACCGCATGCCCGATGGGTCGTTGCCCGGTCCGCAAGACGATGATGTTCCCCCGCAGTGTTTCCCGCAAAGTTCTGTGCGTCCTGCTCAGCGTGACGCTGGGGCTGGCAAACCCGTCGTTTGCCGATAGCCTTCCTGACCTCGGCGAGTCGGCGCGCGCCGACTTGCCGCCGCAACTGGAAAAGAAGATCGGCGAGAGCATCATGAACGACATCCGGCTGCACGAGCCTTCGTATGTCGACGATCCCGAGATCAACGAATACCTGAGTCGCTTGGGGCAGCGTCTGGTCGCATCCAGTGCCGATTCGGCGGGTGATTTTCATTTCTTCGCGATCCGCGACGGGCAGGTCAATGCGTTTGCCATGTTCGGCGGCTACATCGGGGTCAACACCGGCACCATCCTGACCTCGCAGACCGAGTCCGAGCTGGCAGGGGTGATGGCCCACGAAATCTCGCACGTGACGCAGCATCACCTCGCCCGTCAGATCTCGACCCAGAAACAGCAATCCGTGCTCGGCATGATCGCGATGGCGGTTGCGTTGCTTGCAGCGCGTTCAAACTCGCAGGCCGCGGGGGGTGCGATGGCGGGTAGCGAGGCGGCCATGGTGCAGTCGTATCTCGCGTATTCCCGTGATTTCGAGCGCGAGGCCGACCGGATCGGCTTCGATGTGCTCGAGAAGGCGGGTTACGACCCGCGCGGCATGGCAGATTTTTTCGAGCGACTGCAGCGCTCGAGCCGGGTCTATGAGAACAACGCGCCGGTCTACATGCGCTCGCACCCGATCACCGTCGAGCGTATCAGCGACATGCAGAATCGCCAGGCGCGCTCGCCGTATCGTCAGGTGCGCGACAGCCTCGATTTCCAGCTTGTGCGTGCCAAGTTGCGTGCCCAGCTGGGCACCCCCAAGGAAGCCGTGAGCGATTTCGAGATCCTGCTGCGTGAGCGCAAATTCTCGTCGGAAGCGGCCGCCCGCTACGGCCTTTCCTATGCACTCTGGCGTGCCAAGCGCTATGCGCAGGCCGAGCAGGAACTGGAAATGGTTCGCCGCCAGAAGACCGGTTCGGCAATGGCCGAGAATCTGGCCGGCGAGATCAAGGGGGCGATGGGTGATCTGCCGGCGGCGGCCACCATCTTTCGTGAAGCCCTGCAGCGCTTCCCTACCTCCCGGGCACTCGCCTACGGCTATGCCGATGCCCTGTTCTCCCTGCGCAGCTACGACAAGCTGCAGTCCTTCCTCGAGGATCAGCTGCTGTCCTATTCGACCGATCCCAAGCTGTACAACCTGCTCGCCAAGACGCATGCCGTGCAGGGCCGCAAGCTGGCGCAGCATCGTGCGCTTGCCGAAATGTACGTGCATCAGGGGCGTCTGGTTCAGGCAATCGAGCAACTGCAGTTCGCGCAGCGTGCCGGCGACGGCAATTTCTACGAGCAGTCGGTTGTCGATGCCCGTTTGCGTGAGCTGAAGAAACAGCAGATGGAAGAGGCGAAGCAGAAGAAATAGCGACGACGCGGTACAATGCGCTGCTTGTGCCAGTGTTTTCAACCACCGTTTTCCGGCTAGTCCGATTCAGGAACCCCTATGCAGTGCGATCGCGAACTCGACGTCAAGGGCCTCAACTGCCCGCTTCCCATCCTGCGCACCAAGAAGGCGCTGGCCGAGATGCAGACGGGGCAGACCCTGCGCGTGCTGGCGACGGACCCGGGGTCGGTCAAGGACTTCCAGGCCTTTGCCCGGCAGACCGGTAACGAGCTGGTGACCAGTGGTGAAAGTGCCGGCGTCTACGAATACGTCCTCAAGCGCAAGTAGCCCGTGCTTAACGCCAAGTTGATCGCCGGATACCTCCGGCACCGTCCTCCTCCGACCTCCATGCAACGAAGCTTCGCCCTGCTCGATACGCCGGGCGGCGGCGCGTTGCTTTTCGACGGCCTCGTCGACACGCTGCCGGTCACGGCCGCCGGATCGCTCGCCGATGTCTGTGGCGAAGTGGAGCGGCGCGTCGCTGCCGGCTGTTTCGTCGTTGCTGCGCTCGATTATGAGCTCGGTGCCGTCGTCGAACCATCGAGCGGGGCCGCCCCCGATGGCCTGCTTGGGCAATTCCTGGTCTTTTCCTGCCGGCGCCAGCTCGACGCCGATGCGTTGTCGTCCTTCCTGCACGACGCCTGCGGCGATCCGCTGCCCCCGGCCACCCTGGCCTCGCTTCAGCCGATGCTGGCACCGGCGCAGCATGCTGCTGCCGTTGCCCGCATCCGCGAATACATCGCCGCGGGCGATTGCTACCAGGTCAACTTCACGTTTCCCGTCACCGGTTCCTGTGTGGGCGATCCGCTGGCGCTCTATGCGCGTCTGCGCGCGGCACAGCCGGTTGCTCATGGCGGGCTGATCGTCACGCCGGACGGCTACCTGCTGTCGTTTTCCCCGGAGCTGTTCGTGGCCCGTGCCGGCGGTGTCGTGACCGCACGGCCGATGAAGGGAACGGCGTCGCGCGGCGACGATGCGGCGGCCGATTTGCTGGCGGCCGCGCAGCTTCAAGGGTCGGCAAAGGATCGCGCCGAAAATGTAATGATCGTGGATCTGATCCGCAACGATCTCGGGCGCATTGCGCTGCCCGGGAGCGTGACGGTAACCGATCTGTGCACGGTCGAGGCTTACCCGAGTGTTTTCCAGATGACGTCGACGGTCACTGCGCGCAGCGATGCGCCGCTGGCGGTGGTGCTGGGGGCCCTGTTTCCCTGCGGTTCGATTACCGGGGCGCCAAAAATTCGTGCCATGCAGATCATCCGCGAACTCGAACCCGGGCTGCGCGGCCCCTATACGGGGGCATTCGGCTGGATCGGGGCCGGCGGCGATTTCTCGCTCTCCGTGGCGATCCGGACGCTGCAGATCGAGAGCGACGGACGGGTACGCTACGGCGTGGGCAGTGGCATCGTCTGGGATTCGGAGGCGGATTCGGAATACCGGGAATGCCTGCTGAAGGCGGCGTTCCTGACACAGGCCGATCCGGGATTCCGCCTGATCGAAACCCTGCGCCTGGAGGATGGCCGTTTCCCTTTGCGCGAGGGGCATCTTGATCGCCTCGCTGCGTCGGCGACATGCTTCGCGTTCGTCTGTGAGCGTGCCGGAATTGCCGCGCAGCTGATGCAGCTTGCCGCAACGCATCCGGCAGGGATTTTCCGCGTGCGACTGACGCTGGGGCATGACGGTGATGTCCAACTCGCGGCCACGCCACTCGACGTTCAGTGTGCGGCGCTGCGTACGCGTCTGGCGAGCGAGCGCCTGCAGTCGACGGACGTCTGGTTGCGTCACAAGACTACGGTACGCGCCCGGTACGATGCGGAACTGAAGCGTATCGTCGCTGATCCCGCCCTGTTCGATTCGATTTTCCTGAACGAGCGCGACGAAGTCTGTGAAGGCGCGCGCAGCAATGTCTTCATCCGCCGGCGTGCCGGGGAGGCGCTGCTGACGCCGCCCCTATCCAGCGGCCTGCTGCCGGGTGTCCTGCGCGGCAGTTTGCTGGCAAGCGGCGAGGCTGCCGAATGCGTGATCTACGAGGCGGATTTGCACAGCGCCGCCGAACTCTACCTCGGCAATGCGCTGCGCGGACTGGTCCGGGTCAGCCTCTGAGCCGGCGCAGATAGATGCCGAGGGTCGTCAGGAAGGCGGCGAGCATCGCGTAGAAGAAGATCGTCGCGTCGTAGTGGCGGTACTGCACGACTTCAAGCCTGTCGCCCTTCAGCGAGTAGCGGACGCCGGTCTCGAAATACCAGGACGACATCGAGGCTTCCATCTCCCAGGCCTTGCCGGACGGCGACGACCAGCGCAGCCAGATTTCGCCGTCATTCAGTTCGCCGTTGGGTTCGTTCGGCTTCAGCGCGGTGATCTGCTTTTCCTCGACGCCCTTTGCGATCTGTGAATATTCCTTCGAACATACCTCGCCGTTGGCGCACATCACCGGCAGGCGGACACCCGGTTTCCAGTTCGTGTCCTTGTCCCAGGGCCAGGCCTGGATGATCGCAAAGGACCAGACGCCGGTAAGCAGGCAGAACAGCATGAGCGCCGGGAACAGCCGGGCGACGATGGATTGATCGTTATTGGACATCGTGGATCCTTATTTGCCGGCGAGTTTCGCCAGCTGGGGCTTCAGTTTGGCCAGCGTGTCACCGAAACCGGCAACACGCTTCTTCTCCTGCTCGACCACGGCGGCCGGCGCGCGGGCGAC
>DAORCC010000108.1:0-8442 GCA_035345235.1 Azospira sp. | reverse complement strand
CTGTGCATCGAGACCGAGACCTCGCCCGGCCACCAGATGTTCACCGTCGGCAAGGAATTCGGCACCGTCACCGGCCGCAAGCGCCGCTGTGGCTGGTTCGATGCCGCCGCGCTGCGCCGTTCAGCGCGCATCAACGGCGTGACCGGCCTCTGCATCACCAAGCTGGACGTGCTGGACGGCCTGCAGGAACTCAACATCTGCACCGGCTACAAGCTCGACGGCAAGGTGGTCGACCTGCTGCCGATCGGCGCCGATGAAGTGTCGCGCTGCGAGCCGATCTACGAAACCCTGCCGGGCTGGACGGAGAGCACCTTCGGCGTGAAGCGCTGGGAAGACCTGCCGGCCAATGCCCGTGCCTACCTCGAGCGCATGCAGGCCCTGGTCGGCATCCCGATCGACATCGTTTCCACCGGCCCGGAACGGGACGAAACGATCCTCAAGCGCCATCCGTTCGCTTGAGCCCGCAAAAAGGCCGGCAGGACGCCGGCCTTTGTTATTTAATGCCTTCAGATGTGGTGCAGGAAATGAAAAAGCCGACCCGAAGGTCGGCTTTTTCGAAATGCTTGGTGCCCAGAAGAGGACTCGAACCTCCACGCCTTGCAGCGCTAGTACCTGAAACTAGTGCGTCTACCAATTCCGCCATCTGGGCAGCGAAGAAGGCGAGATTTTAAAGGAAAAGAACAAAATGTCAATAAAGAAACTCTCAAAAATTCGTCGCGCCGATCCCCACTTCGAGCGCGAGGTGCAGAAATACGAATTCCCGTTGCCGTCGCGCGAGTACGTGATGATGACGCTGGAGGGCGAGGGTAAGCCGGTCAGCTTCGACCAGCTCTGCAACCTGCTCGACATCAAGAAGCCGGAATTCGACATGTTCCGCCGTCGCCTTGCCGCCATGGAGCGCGAAGGCGAACTGATGCAGAACCGCAAGGGCGCCTACATCGTGCCCGAGCGCGCCAGCCTGATTGCCGGCCGTGTCGAAGGCCACAAGGATGGCTACGGCTTCCTCATCCCCGATGAGGAGGGCGACGACATCTACCTCGAGCCGAAGCAGATGAGTCGGGTGCTGCACGGTGACCGCGTGCTGGTCCGCATCACCGGCCTCGATCGCAAGGGGCGTCGTGAAGGGGCCGTCGTCGAGGTGCTCGAGCACGTCAATAGCCGTGTCGTCGGCCGCGTCTTCGTCGAGCATGGCATCACCTTCGTGGTGCCAGAGAACCGCAAGATCAACCAGGACATCCTGGTGCCGCCGGACGACAGGAAATCGAAGTTCAAGTCGAAGGCCGGCCAGGTCGTGGTGGTCGAGATCATCGAGCAGCCGACGAAATACTCGCAGCCGATCGGCCGCATCGTCGAGGTGCTGGGCAATTACGCTGATCCCGGCATGGAAATCGAGATCGCGCTGAGGAAGCACGACCTGCCGTTCGAGTTCCCGAAAAAGGCGCTCGACGAGACGAAGGAACTGCCGGACAAGGTGAAGAAGTCGGAGTGGGAGGGACGCGAGGACCTGCGCGACCTGCCGCTGGTGACCATCGACGGCGAGACGGCCAAGGATTTCGACGATGCCGTCTGGGCTGAAAAGCAGGGCAAGGGCTGGCGGCTGGTCGTCGCCATCGCCGATGTCAGCCACTATGTACGGCCGGGCATGGCGCTGGACAAGGAGGCGATGGCGCGCGGCAATTCGGTCTACTTCCCGCGCCGGGTGATCCCGATGCTGCCGGAGAAGCTGTCCAACGGTCTCTGCTCGCTGAATCCGGAAGTCGACCGGCTGGCCATGGTCTGCGACATGATCGTTACGCCGACCGGATCGATCAAGAAATACCGCTTCTATCCGGCCGTCTTCCACTCGAAGGCGCGCCTCACCTATACGCAGGTGTGGAACTGGCTGTCCGGTGCGACGCAACCGGAAAACGATGTGCACAAGGCCCTGCAGCCGCATCTGCAGGCGCTCTACAGCCTCTACCAGACGCTCGCCAAGGCGCGCACCAAGCGCGGCGCGATCGACTTCGAGACGACCGAGACGATGATGCTCTTCAACGACCAGGGCAAGATCGACAACATCGTCCCGGTGGTGCGCAACGATGCCCATCGCCTGATCGAGGAATGCATGCTGGCGGCCAACGTCTGTGCCTCGGCCTTCCTGCAGGAGCACGAACAGCCGTGTCTCTACCGTATCCACGAAGGGCCGACGCCGGAGAAGCTGGAAAGCCTGCGCAGTTTCCTCAAGGAATTCGGCCTCGGCCTGAGTGGCGGCGACGATCCGCACGCCAAGGACTATGCCGCCCTGCTCGAGAAGATCAAGCCGCGCCCCGACGCGCAACTGCTGCAGACGGTGATGCTGCGCTCGCTGCGCCAGGCGATGTACAGCCCCGACAATGTCGGCCACTTCGGCCTGGCCTATGAGCACTACACGCATTTCACCTCGCCGATCCGCCGCTACCCGGATCTGCTGGTGCATCGCTCGATCAAGGCCGTCCTCAATGGCGAACGCTATAACCCGGGCAGCTGGGACGACATCGGCCTCAACTGCTCGATGACCGAACGCCGTGCCGACGAGGCCACGCGCGACGTCGACAACTGGCTGAAGTGCTACTACATGAAGGAACGCATCGGCGAGGAGTTCGACGGCACCATCGCCGCCGTCGTGCCCTTCGGCGTCTTCGTCGCGCTCGACTCGGTCTATGTCGAGGGGCTGGTCCACGTGTCGGAACTGGGTGAGGACTACTTCCAGTTCGACAACGTCAAGCATCAGATGCTGGGCGAGCGCAGTGGCAAGCGTTACCGCCTCGGTGACCGTCTGCGCGTGAAGCTGGTCAAGGCCGATCTGGAAAGCGGCCGTATCGACTTCGTGCTCGCTGATGCTCCGCTTGGCCGGGTACGTCAGCCGGTGCGGCGGACCTAAGTCGTCGCAACTTCCGCGCTGACCGGCGCCTGCGGTGCCGCCGTCACGCGGTTGCGTCCCGCGTGTTTTGCCGCGTAGAGCGCGGCATCGGCTGCGCTGACCAGTGTCGGAAAATCTGCGTCGGCAGCGGGTGTCAGTGTCGCGATGCCAATACTGACGGTGACATGCGCGGCGACATCCGAATGCGCATGGGGCAGCGCCAGTTCCCGGATGCGATCGCAGATGCGCTCGGCGACCGCATTGGCGCCGTGTTCCAGGGTTCCCGGCATGATGACGGCGAACTCCTCGCCACCATAGCGTGCCGCCAGATCTCCCGGACGGAAAAGCGCCGCTGCAACCGTACTTGCGACCTGGCGCAGGCATTCGTCACCCTGCTGGTGTCCGTAGCCGTCGTTAAAGCGCTTGAAAAAATCGACATCGATCAATGCCAGCGATAGCGGTTGCCCTTCCCGCTGGGCGCGGAGCCATTCCAGTCGCAGCCGGTCGTCGAAGGTGCGGCGATTGGCGATGCCGGTGAGGCCGTCACTTTCGGCGAGATTCTGCAGTGCCATCTGCGCCAGCTTCTGCTCAGTCATGTCGCGAAGAGTTTCCACGACGGCGATCAGCTTGCCATGGTCGTCGTAGATGGGGCCGGCGTCGATTGCCAGGTAGAGCCGGTGGCCGGCGCGCGGCATGGTGCACCAGTTCTCGGCACGCAGGCCGTTACCTGTTTCACTGGGTTCGGTGTGCGAGGTATAGAGCGCGCTGAGGTCGTCCTCCCGCTCCAGTACGAGAACGTCTGCCAGGCAATACCGCGGTTCGTCGTAGAACGCCCGCCAGTGATCCTGTGTGCCGAGTATGTCCTTGGCCATGACGCCGGTGAGCCGTTCACAGGCGTGGTTCCAGATCATGACCTTGCGTTCGGCATCGAGCACGAAGGTCGGCACGACCATGTGCTGCATCAACCGTATCGCGAAGGTGTGGTGCGCGTCGATGTTGGCCTTTTTTGCCATTTTTCTGCCTGTTCGCCAATAGTCTCCCCGAACGACAATACGCCCGGCATATTCGGTACGTCAATCCGCTCGGCACAGCGCGTCCGTTGGGCGGAGCTTTCGGCAGCCTGTTAAACTTCGCATCGAGCAAGTCCAAGGAGTGTCCATGTCTCGCGCCAGATCCATCTATGGCTTCCATGCCGTTCTTTCCAAACTCCGCCACGATCCGGAGGCCATCCACGAGATTTATCTCGATGCCGAGCGCAAGGATGCGCGTGCGCGCGATCTGATCCGCCACGCCGAAGGCGCCGGTGTCAAGCTGATGTCCGTCGACGGCAAGCGGCTGGAGTCGATGGCACCGGGAGCGCGGCATCAGGGCGTTGTCGCCCATGTCTCGGCGCAGCAGCGACATGTCACGCTTGACGACGTGCTCGACACGCTTGAGGAACCGGCCTTCCTGCTCGTGCTCGACGGTGTGCAGGACCCGCACAATCTCGGGGCCTGCCTGCGGGTCGCCGACGCGGTGGGGGCCCATGCGGTGATTGCGCCGAAGGATCGCGCCTGTGGCCTGACGCAAACCGCAATCAAGGTGGCCAGTGGCGCTGCCGAAACGGTCCCCTACATCATGGTGACCAACCTTGCGCGCACACTGCGCGAACTGAAGGAGCGCGACATCTGCGTCATCGGCACCGACGACGAGGGTGCAAGCGACCTCTATGCGGCCGACTGGCCGCAGGCAACCGCCTGGGTGATGGGTGCGGAAGGTGAGGGGATGCGGCGACTGACGCGCGAGACCTGCGACCTGCTGGTGCGCATTCCGATGCTGGGCAGCGTCAGCAGCCTCAATGTGTCGGTGGCGTCGGGGGTGTGTCTTTACGAGGCGAGGCGCCGTCGCGGCTAGTTGCTGGCGGCTTTCGTTTCCAGCTGCCAAGGAGCGCCGTACCCAGACCGAGCAGGATCTCGTCGGCGAATGGAATCAGATCGGGCAATAGAACGTCTGTAATGAATACGAACGCAGTGATGCCGAAGAGTACGGGGAAACGCAGCGTCGCGAGGTAGGCGAGCAGCGGTCCCAGCAGGAGTCGGCGCAACACGGGCGATGCTCAGGAGCAGCGAAGGATCAGCAGCAGCGCCACGGTGCCGCAGCCCAGCGACAGCCCGCTGTAGATCATCATTGCCGTCATGGAAGGCGGCTTGATCCCCTTGCGCTTTTCGTCGACCCAATTGACGACCTCACCGACCGTCGCCACTGCAAAGAGGGCGAAGAAGGTGAAGGCGAAGAACTCCGAAATGAAGACAAGGTTCTTGTTGCCCGGGCAGCGGGCAAAGGTCTCGCGCGAGTAGCCGAATTTGTCGATGGCCACGTACATCAGCGTTGCGAGGAAGGCGAGGTTGAACAGGACGATCAGCGCCAGCCGCCAGGCGTGCGGCGAAAAGAACCACTTGAAGGCGTCGATGATGTCGCGGCCAATGTCGTGGAAGAATTCGAAAGTTGATTTCAGCATGGGCGAATTCTAGCGGGAACGCGGGGCCGGAAACAGTTGCGGCATGCGCAGGCGTCTTCCGACGACCGGGCATGCCGCAGCATGGAGCGAAGGCATGATCAGAGGATCATGCCGGCGCCGACGGTGTTGTTGTTGCTCTCGTCGATGACGATGAAGGCGCCGCTGCCGCGGTTCTCGGCATAGGGGTCGCAGAACACCGGCTGCGCCAGCTTGAATGCCACCTTGGCGATGTCGTTCATCGCCAGCTTGTTGGCCGGCACCCATTCCATCGAATTGACGTCGACGCGGTACTCGATGCCGGCCACCATCGCCTTCGATTCGCGCGTCGTGTGGCGGATCAGGTACTTGCGGGCACGGTCCATCGGGGTCTCGGAGAGCCAGCAGACCATCGCCTCGATCTGCTTCTTCGGCTCCGGTGCTTCCTCCGATTTCACGATCATGTCGCCACGCGAGATGTCGATCTCGTCGGCGAGCAGGATGGTGACCGATTGTTCCGAAACGGCGTGCGTCAGCGGCTGGCCGTAGAGTTCGATGGCCTTGACGCGGGTGGTGAGGCCCGAAGGCAGCACCGTGACTTCGTCGCCGACGGAAATCTCGCCGGACTCCACGCGGCCCATGAAGCCGCGGTAGTCATGCAGTTCCGGATTGGCGGAATCCTGCGGGCGGCAGACGTACTGCACCGGGAAACGGAACTT
This sequence comes from Azospira sp., assembly GCA_035345235.1. Lineage (GTDB taxonomy): Bacteria > Pseudomonadota > Gammaproteobacteria > Burkholderiales > Rhodocyclaceae > Proximibacter. The sequence continues at coordinate 2,372 of DAORCC010000108.1, read as the reverse complement.
CTCGGTCTTCTCGGTGTGGGCGGCCGGTGCGGTTTCGAGCACGTCGAGCAGGGTCGGTCCCTTGTACCAGTCGAGCTTTTCGCCACGGTCGACGACCATGTCACCGTTCAGCGCCGACATCGGGATGAAGCGGATGTCCTCGATGCCAAGCTTGGCGGCGAATTCGAGGTAGTCGGCACGGATCTTCTCGAACACCGCCTGGTCGTAGTCGACCAGATCCATCTTGTTCACTGCGACGATCAGGTGCGGGATGTTGACCAGATGCGCCAGGTAGGAATGGCGACGGGTCTGCGTCAGGACGCCCTTGCGCGCATCGATCAGGATGATGGCGAGGTTGGCGGTCGAGGCGGCGGTGACCATGTTGCGCGTGTACTGCTCGTGGCCCGGGGCGTCGGCGATGATGTACTTGCGCGTGCCGGTCGAGAAATAGCGGTAGGCGACGTCGATGGTGATGCCCTGTTCGCGCTCGGCCTGCAGGCCGTCGGTGAGCAGCGACAGATCGACGGCTTCCATGCCGCGCTTCTGCGAGGTGCGCTCGATCGCTGACAGCGTGTCGGCGAGGATGGTCTTGGTGTCGAACAGCAGGCGGCCGATCAGCGTGCTCTTGCCGTCGTCGACGCTGCCGCAGGTGAGGAAGCGCAGCAGGCCGTTGTCTTGAACATGTTCCATGGCGGACATCAGAAGTAACCTTCCTTCTTGCGTTGTTCCATCGAGGCTTCCGAGGTCTGGTCGTCCAGACGCGTGGCGCCGCGTTCGGTAATGGTGGTGGTGGCCGTTTCGAGCACGATCTTGGCAACGTTGTCGGCCGCCGATTCGACCGGCGCCGTGCAGGAAATGTCGCCGACGGTGCGGAAGCGCACCTGCATCTCGACGATCTCCTCGCCGGGCTTCGGCAGATTGGTCAGCTCGCCGCTCATCAGCGGCACGTTCACCGGCACGATGGCGCCCTGGCGGATGACCACGGGGCGCTGGTGCGCGAAGTAGATCGAGGGCAACTCCAGCTGCTCGCGCTCGATGTACTGCCACACGTCCATCTCGGTCCAGTTCGAGATGGGGAAGGCGCGGATGTTCTCGCCCTTGTGCGAACGGGCGTTGTAGAGGTTCCACAGTTCCGGGCGCTGGTTCTTCGGGTCCCATTGGCCGAACTCGTCGCGGAAGCTCATGATGCGCTCCTTGGCGCGCGCCTTCTCCTCGTCGCGGCGGGCACCGCCGATGCAGCAGTCGAAACCGAATTCCTCGATGGCTTCGAGCAGCGTCACCGACTGGTGCTTGTTGCGCGATTCGCCGGCGTGCTTGAGCACGACGGTGCCGCGCTTCATCGAATCCTCGACCGAACGCACGATCAGGCGCTCACCCAGCTCGGCAGCGCGCTTGTCGCGGAACTGCACGACTTCCTGATAGTTGTGACCGGTGTCGATGTGCATCAGCGGGAAGGGGAACTTGCCCGGGCGGAAGGCCTTCTCGGCGATGCGCAGCATGCAGATCGAATCCTTGCCGCCGGAGAACAGCAGCACCGGGTTGGCGCACTGGCCAGCGACCTCGCGCATGATGTGGATGGCTTCGGCTTCGAGCCAGTCGAGGTGGGAGAGGGTTTGTTTGGTCAGGGTGGTCATTGGATTACTCAAAAAACGCTTTCGACGCAGAGATCGCAGAGGCGCGGAGTTCGCAGAGAAAAACCTTGAATGTTTCTCTCTGCGGGCTCTGCGTCTCTGTGCTCTCTGCGTATGAGGAGGTTCATGCCTTCTTTACGTGCAGGCCGCACTCTTTCGTTTCGGGGTTCTCCCACCACCAGCGGCCGGCGCGAACGTCTTCGCCGGGGGTGACGGCGCGCGTGCAGGGGGCGCAGCCGATCGAAGGGTAGAACTTGTCGTGGAGCGCATTGTACGGCACCCCATGCTGCTTGATGTAGGCCCAGACTTCCTTTTCGCTCCAGTCGGCAAGCGGATTGAACTTCTCCAGCCCGTTGCCGGCGTCGAAGGCGCGCACCGGCAGGCCGTCGCGCGTCGCCGATTGCTGGGCGCGCATGCCGGTGATCCAGGCCTTCTTGCCGGAGAGCGCACGCTGCAGCGGCTCGACCTTGCGCACATGGCAGCAGCCCTTGCGCAGATCCACCGAGTCGTAGAAGGCGTTGATGCCGTTCTCGCGCACGAAGGGCTCGAGCAATTCGGCGCGCGGCGCGAAGACCTTCAGCTTCAGCCCATAGTGTTCCTGAACCTTGGCCATCAGGTCGTAGGTCTCGAGCGGCAGGCGGCCGGTGTCGAGCGAGAAGATCTCGATGGGCAGCTTGCCGGTGGCGATCACGTCGGTGAGGACCATGTCCTCGGCACCGAGGCTGTTGGCCATGGTGATGGCCGGCAGCTCGGCAGCCCAGG
>DAORCC010000107.1:0-8450 GCA_035345235.1 Azospira sp. | reverse complement strand
TTCGGCAGTGTGGATGGCGTGCTGATGGATATCGGCGTGTCGTCCCCGCAGCTGGATGAGGGGGAGCGGGGGTTCAGCTTCCGTTTCGATGCGCCGCTCGACATGCGGATGGATACGACGCAGGGCGAGACGGCCGCGGAATGGCTGGCGCGGGCCGACGTAAGAGACATTACACAAGTGGTGAGGGACTATGGCGAAGAACGGTTTGCTTTCCAGATTGCAAAGAAGATTGTGGCTGCTCGGAGCGAGCGGCCTGTTGCAACCACAGGGCAGCTCGCCGCGCTTGTACGCGAGGCCGTGCGGACCCGCGAGCCCGGTCAGGACCCGGCGACGCGCACCTTTCAAGCTTTACGGATTCATATCAATCAAGAGCTCGAGCAGCTTGCGCTAGCACTGCCGCAGGCTCGCGACATGCTCGATCCGGAAGGGCGGCTGGTGGTCATCAGCTTTCACTCCCTCGAAGACCGTATCGTCAAACGCTTCATGCGTGACGAGGCGGCGCCGGATTCTCTCCCGAAGAACCTTCCGCTCAAGGCCTCCCAGCTGCCGCTGCCGCGCCTCAAGGTGATCGGCAAGCCGGTCAAGGCGAGCCCGGCCGAGGTCGAGGCCAATCCCCGTGCGCGCAGTGCCGTCATGCGCGTGGCGGAGAAGTGCTGATGCTGCGCACCAACATGGTCCTCCTCTTCTTCATTGTCTTTTGCGCGCTCGGGGTCGTGACCTCGCAGCACAAGGCGCGCAAGCTGTTCCAGGCGGTTGAGGCCGAGCAGGAGCGGGCAAAGCAGCTCGACGTGGAGTACGGCCAGCTGCAGCTGGAACTGTCGACCTGGGCGACGCATCCGCGGATCGAAAAGATCGCCAAGGAACGTCTGAAGATGCGCGTGCCGGAAGCGAAGGCCGTGATCGCTGCCGCGCCGCGTGAGGTGAGGCCATGATCCGCGGCAAGGGCGCGCGCAGCCATCGTTTCGCCGAGAGCCCGGTGCTCAAGCTGGCGCTCCCGGCCTGGCGTTCGCGCCTGGTCGGGCTGTTCCTGCTGGGCGCCTTCGGCGTGCTGATCGGCCGTTCGTTCTACCTGCAGATCATCAACAACGATTTCCTGCAGGAAAAGGGCGAGTCGCGCTATCGCCGCGACCTGGAAATCTCCGCGTCGCGCGGCAAGGTTACCGACCGAAATGGCGACGTGCTCGCCATTTCGACGCCGATGAAGTCGGTCTGGGCAATCCCGGCCGATGCCAAGCTGTCGCAGGCGCAGGCACAGCAACTGGCGAAGCTGCTTGACATGGAGCAGAAGGAGCTGGCGCGCCGGCTTGCTTCGGACAAGGGATTTGTCTGGGTGCAGCGGCAGGTGCCGCCGGAAGTCGCTGACCGCATCGCCGCGCTCAAGCTGCCCGGTATCTACCAGAACAGGGAATATCGTCGCTACTACCCGACCGGCGACATGACGGCGCACATCGTCGGTTTTACCGGCGTGGACGACAAGGGGCTGGAGGGTGTCGAGCTGGCGTTCGAGAAAAGCCTGATCGGACATCCGGGCAGTCGCAGCGTGATCCGTGACCGGCGCGGCCAGATCGTCGAGGACGTCGGCTCGATCAGGCCGCCGCAGGACGGCAAGGACGTTCGCCTCGCGCTCGATTCCAAGCTGCAGTACATCGCCTACAGCCAGTTGAAGCAGGCCGTTGCCGACAACAAGGCAAAGGCAGGCGGCGCGATCGTCATCGATGCCAAGAGCGGCGAGGTGCTGGCGCTCGCCAACTGGCCAACCTACAACCCGAACAATCGCGAGCACCTTTCCGGCGCGCAGCTCCGCAACCGGGCGGTAACCGATACCTTCGAACCGGGCTCGACGCTGAAGCCGTTTACCGCGGCACTGGCGCTGGAGCATGGCAAGTTCCGCTTCGATTCGATCATCAATTGCGCTCCGGGCAAGCTGACGATCGGCAAGGCGACGATCTCGGACGCCCATCCGCACGGCGCCCTGACGGTCGCTCAGGTGATCCAGAAATCGTCCAACGTCGGTGCCGCCAAGATGGCCGCCACTTTTGCCCCGCAGGAGATGTGGGAAATGTTCGACGCGGTCGGCTTCGGTCAGGCGCCGCGCCTCGGCTTCCCCGGCGAGGTCACCGGCCGCCTGCGCCCCTGGAAGGGGTGGCGGCCGATCGAGCAGGCGACGATGTCCTACGGCCACGGCATCTCGGTGTCCCTGATGCAACTGGCGCGTGCCTACACGGTGTTTGCGCGTGACGGTGAATTGCTGCCGATCTCCTTGACCCGCATCGACGACGGTCCTGTCACCGGTGCGCCGGTGTTCTCCGCGCAGACGGCACGAGAAGTGCGCGCGATGCTGGAGATGGCCGCAGGTCCCGGCGGTACGGCGCCCAAGGCCCAGGTTCCCGGCTATCGCGTCGCCGGCAAGACGGGGACCGCGCACAAGCTCGAAGGCGGTCTCTACGCCAACAAGTACGTCTCATCCTTCGTCGGCTTCGCACCGGTCTCGGACCCGCGCCTGATCGTCGCGGTCATGATCGATGAGCCGGGTGCCGGCCGGCACTACGGCGGCGACGTCGCTGCCCCTGTCTTTTCGGCGATCACCGGCAACGCGCTACGCACGCTCGGCGTTGCACCCGACGCCAACATGACCGTCGCGCAGGCGCCGGGGAAGGAAAAGCTGTGAGCGCCGCGGCCGAACTGCTCCGCCAGCTCTCCGCCCGCGGGATCGAGCCGGTCAACGTAACCGACGATTCCCGGATGGTGCAACCCGGCGATCTCTTCCTTGCCTATCCAGGTGATGCCGTCGACGGCCGTCGCTACATCGACGATGCGATCGCGCGCGGCGCGGCAGCGGTGCTCTGGGAGAGCGAGGGGCACGACACTGCGGCTCCCTCGGTACCCGGGGTCGCCGTCAGTGGCCTGCGTGCGCTCGCTGGCAGCATCGCGCATGCCGTCCTCGGCGAACCGAGCGAGCGCCTGTCGCTGATCGCACTCACCGGGACCAACGGCAAGACCAGCTGCTCGCAGTGGATCGCGCGCGCGCATCCGCGCCGCTGCGCAATCATCGGCACCCTCGGTGCCGGTTTTCCCGGCGCGCTGACCGAGACCGGTTTCACGACGCCGCAGGCGACGACGCTGGCACGCTGCCTGGCCGACTTCGTCCGGGCCGGCGGCGATGCCTGTGCGCTCGAGGCAAGTTCGATCGGCATCGCAGAAGGGCGCATGAACGGCGCCCATGTCGACATCGCCGCCTTCACCAACCTGACCCGTGACCATCTCGATTACCACGGCACGATGGAAGCCTACGCCGCCGCCAAGGAGCAGCTGTTCCTGTGGCCCGGCCTGCGCGCCGCGGTGCTCAATCTCGACGATCCGTTCGGCATGCATCTCGCGACCAGCAGCAAGGCTCGCCTGAAGATCGGCTACTCGCTGGCGAATGCGACGGCCTCCGTCGACATGTTGCTCGCTGCCCGTGACATCCGCCCGGCAGAGCGCGGCCTGCGCTTTACCCTGAGTGCCCCGCAGGGCGAATGCGACGTGCAGAGTCGCGTTGTCGGTCGCTACAACGTGGCGAACCTGCTCGCCGTCGCCGGCGTGCTGCTTGCATCCGGCCTGCCCTTCGAAGCTCTTGGCGAGCGCCTGTCGGCGCTGGAGGCGCCGCCGGGGCGTATGCAGCGCTGCGGCGGGATTGGCAAGCCACTCGTCGTCGTCGACTACGCCCATTCGCCCGACGCGCTCGCCAACGCACTGGCCGCACTGCGCGATGAGGCCGTTGCGCGCGGCGGGCGTCTGCTTTGTGTCTTCGGTTGCGGTGGCGATCGTGACCACGGCAAGCGGCCACTGATGGGCGAGGTGGCGACCCGTCTGGCCGATGCGGTGCTGCTCACGAGCGACAACCCGCGCCGCGAATCGCCACGCGCGATCATCGATGAGATCCTTCCCGGCGCCCCCGGCGCCCGCGTCATCGTCGACCGCCGCGAGGCCATTGCACGCGCGATCGCCGAGGCCAAGCCGTCCGACGTGATCCTGCTGGCGGGCAAGGGGCATGAGGGATATCAGGAAGTCGCCGGCGCCTTCCATCCGTTCTCCGATCTTGCGGAGGCCGAGCTGGCGCTGATCGCTTACGGGAGGGCCGCCGCATGAGCATGATGAAACTCTCCCTCGCTGCTGAAATGCTGGGAGCGACCCTGCACGGGGACGATGCCGAGCTGATGGCCGTGTCGACCGACAGCCGCGCCATTGCCGCCGGCGATCTCTTCATCGCCCTGCGTGGCGAACGTTTTGACGCGCACGAATTCGTACCGCAGGTGGCGTCGGCCGGTGCTGCCGGTGCCATCGTCGCGGTCGACGCCGTCGAAGGCCTGCAGGGCTGTGGTCTGCCGCTGATCGCCGTGCCGGATACCCGTCTGGCGCTGGGGGCACTGGCAGCAGCCTGGCGTGCCCGGCACGACCTGCCTCTGATCGCTGTTACCGGCTCCAACGGCAAGACGACGACGAAAGACATGATCGCCTGCATCCTGCAGGCCGCCTTCGGCGACGCTGTGCTGGCGACGCAGGGCAACCTCAACAACGACATCGGCCTGCCGCTGACGCTGCTCAAGCTGCGCGCACATCACAAGGCGGCGATCGTCGAGATGGGCATGAATCATCCCGGCGAGATCGGCTATCTGACCCGCATCGCCCGCCCGACCGTAGCGCTGGTGACCAATGCCCAGCGCGCGCATCTCGAGGGGATGGGCTCGCTGGAAGCGGTGGCGCGCGAGAAGGGCAGCATCTACGACGGCCTTGGCAGCGATGGTGTCGCGCTGGTCAATGCCGACGATCCTCAGGCAGGGCTGTGGCGCAGCATGAATGCCGGCCGGCGTGTCGTCAGCTTCGGCCTTGATGCCGCCGCCGATGTGCACGGCACCGTCCGTCTGCACGGCCTGGAGAACGAGTTGCAATTCACCACGCCAGCGGGCGCGGGGGCTGCGGACCTGGCATTGCCGGGCCTGCACAACGCGCGCAATGCGCTGGCCGCGATCGCCGCGACGTTCGCGGCCGGTGTTCCGGTGGCGGCCATCGATCGCGGTATCAGGGCCTTCAGGGGCGTCAAGGGGCGACTGCAGCGGCGGGCAGGTCTGAACGGCGCCGTCGTGCTCGACGATACCTACAACGCGAATCCCGATTCGATGCGCGCCGGCATCGACGTGCTGGCCGCGACCATCGGTCGCAAGGTCCTCGTGCTCGGCGACATGGGCGAAATCGGCGAGGCGGCGGGGCAGTATCACGACGAAATCGGTGGCTACGCCAAGAGCGCCGGCGTCGACGTCCTGTTCGCACTCGGCGATGCCAGCGCGATCGCCGCCCGCAATTTCGGTGACGGGGCACGTCACTTCAGGAAGATCGACGAACTCATCGAGGCGCTGCGCCCCGAACTCACGGCCGGCACTACGGTGCTCGTGAAAGGGTCGCGCTTCATGCGCATGGAGCGCGTGGCTGATGCGATCGCATCGCCAACGGCGGCTTCTGACGGGGAGAAAAAGTAATGCTATTGATGCTCGCCCAGTGGCTGGGTCAGGATGTACGCGCCTTCAACGTGTTCGGCTACATCACGCTGCGCACGGTACTGGCGGCGATGACGGCGCTGGTGATTTCGTTCATTGCCGGGCCGCGCGTCATCCGCTGGCTGGCCGAGAAGAAGATCGGGCAGGCGGTCCGCACGGATGGCCCGCAGACGCATCTCGCCAAGTCGGGTACGCCAACCATGGGCGGCGTGCTGATCCTGATCGCCATCGCCGTCACGACCCTGCTCTGGGCCGACCTGAGCAACCGCTACGTCTGGGTCGTGCTGATCGTGACGATGGGCTTCGGCGCCATCGGCTGGTACGACGACTGGAAGAAGGTGGTCTATCGCGATCCGAAGGGTCTGGCCTCGCGCTGGAAATATTTCTGGCAGTCGGTGATCGGCGTCATCGTCGCCGTCTATCTCGGCATGACGGCCACGCTGCCGGCACAGATCGAGCTGATCGTGCCGTTCTTCAAGACGGTGGCCTATCCGCTCGGTGTCATCGGCTTCATGGTGCTGACCTACTTCGTCATCGTCGGCACCTCGAATGCGGTGAACCTGACGGATGGCCTCGACGGCCTTGCGATCATGCCGGCGGTGATGGTCGCAGCGGCGCTGGCGATCTTCGCCTACGTCGCCGGTAATGCGGTCTACGCCAAATACCTCTTCGTTCCTTACATCCCGGGGGCCGGGGAACTGTGCATCTTCCTCGGTGCGATGGCCGGGGCCGGGCTCGGCTTCCTCTGGTTCAACGCCTATCCGGCGGAGGTCTTCATGGGCGATGTCGGGGCGCTGGCGCTCGGCGGAGCGCTCGGCACCGTCGCCGTCATCGTGCGCCAGGAAATCGTGCTGGCGATCATGGGCGGCGTCTTCGTCGCGGAGACGCTGTCTGTCGCGGCCCAGGTCCTCTACTTCAAATTCACCGGTGGCAAGCGGATCTTCCGCATGGCGCCGCTGCACCACCACTACGAACTCGGAGGGTGGAAGGAAACGCAGGTGGTCGTCCGCTTCTGGATCATCACCATCATGCTCGTGCTGTTCGGGCTGTCGACGCTGAAGCTGCGCTAGAAACGGAAAATGGACGTCAAGGGCAAACTGGCACTGGTACTCGGCCTCGGTGAAACGGGGCTGGCGATGGCGACCTGGCTCGCGCGCGAAGGCGCGCGCTTGCGTGTCGCCGACAGCCGTGCCATGCCGCCGAATGTCGATGCCCTGAAGTCCGCCGCACCCGAAGCCGAACTGGCTGCCGGGCCGTTTGCCGCGCCGAGTTTCGCTGACGTCGATTTCATCGCCATCTCCCCCGGCCTGCCCGTCCAGGAAGCCAATGTCCAGGCGGCGCTTGCCCGTGGCGTGCCGGTGGTGTCCGAGATCGAGCTCTTTGCCTGGGCCGTGCATGCGCGCAGCCCGGCGGCGAAGATCATCGCCATCACCGGCAGCAACGGCAAGACGACCACCACGGCGCTGGCGGCGCATCTCGCCAACGCCGCCGGCGTACCGGCAGTGGCCTGCGGCAACATCTCGCCGTCGGCGCTGGATGCGCTGATGGCCGCGATCGATGGCAACGCGATGCCGGCACTCTGGGTGCTCGAACTATCCAGCTTCCAGCTCGAAACAACGCAGACGCTCAACGCTGATGCTGCAACCGTGCTCAATATCTCGGAAGACCATCTCGACCGTTATGCCGGTCTCGAAGACTATGCAGCCGCCAAGGCACGCATCTTCAAGGGCTGCCGGCGCATGGTGCTGAATCGCGACGATGACCGCAGCCTCGGCATGGGGCGCTGCGGCAAGGGGCTGGTGACCTTCGGCCTCGACCGCGCGCCGCGCGCTGCCGATTATGGCCTCGTCGACGGCTGGCTGATGCACGGGTCCGAGCGTCTGCTGCCCGCGGCCGAGATGAAACTGGCCGGGCTGCACAATGCAGCCAACGCCATGGCTGCGCTGGCGCTGCTCGAAGCAGCCGGTATTGCGCCGCAGTCTGTCTTGCCTGCGCTGCGCGAATTCCGTGGCCTGGCGCACCGCGTCGAGTTCGTGACGCGTCGCGGCGACATCGATTTCTACGACGATTCGAAAGGCACCAATGTCGGCGCCACGCTGGCGGCAATCAACGGCATGGGCAACCAGAGCCGCAAGCTGGCGCTGATCCTCGGCGGCGATGGCAAGGGGCAGGATTTTTCGCCGCTGGCCGCCGCTGTTGCCACGCATGGCCGTGCCGTCGCGCTGATCGGGCGCGATGCCGGCGCGATCGAAGAGATCCTGAAGGGCTGTGGCGTGCCGCTGCAGCGCTGCGCCGACATGGGTGCGGCGGTCCGCTTCTGCGCCGACCAGGCCGTGGCGGGCGATGCCGTCCTGCTGTCGCCGGCCTGCGCCAGCCTCGACATGTACCGCAACTATGCGCATCGCGCCGACGCCTTCATCGCCGCAGTGAAATCGCTGGAGGCCGCTGCATGCTGATCCAGGCCCTCGACCAGCCGCGCCGCATGCCGACCGAAGTCGACTTCGTGCTGCTCTGGAGCGCGTTGTTCCTGCTCTTCTTCGGCATGGTGATGGTCTATTCGGCCTCGATCGCGATCGCCGAGGCCGGGCGTTTCACCGCTCACCAGCCGGCGTACTTCCTGCTTCGCCACGCGATCTTCCTAACCATCGGTATCGTCGCTGCCGCCGTCGCCTTCCAGATTCCCCTGGCGGCCTGGCAGAAGGCCGCCCCGTTGCTGTTCTTCGCCGGCGTCGTGCTGCTGATCGTCGTGCTCATCCCCGGCGTCGGCAAGGACGTCAATGGTGCCCGCCGCTGGTTGCCGCTCGGCGTCGCCAACCTGCAGCCCTCCGAACTGATGAAGCTGTTCGCAGCGCTCTATGCCGCCGACTACACGGTGCGCAAGATGGCGGTGATGCACGACCTGAAGAAGGCCTTCCTGCC
>DAORCC010000106.1:0-8487 GCA_035345235.1 Azospira sp. | reverse complement strand
CACGCACTACTCGATGATCGAGTACTGGCGCTGGTGGCTGGTGCACCTGTGGGTCGAGGGCTTCTTCGAGGTCTTCGCCACCGCCGTCATCGCGCTGCTCTTCTCGCGCCTCGGACTGATCCGCGCCGCGACGGCGAATGCCGCGATCATCGCCGAAACGATCGTCTTCCTCTTCGGCGGCATCCTCGGCACGCTGCACCACCTCTACTTCACCGGCACGCCGACCTCGGTGATCGCCATCGGCGCCATGTTCTCGGCGCTCGAAGTGGTGCCGCTGGCGATGCTCGGCGTCGAGGCCTGGCGCAACTACCGGCGCTCGAAAGCCGCGGCGTGGGTTGCCGCCTACAAGTGGCCGATCCTCTGCTTCATCGCCGTCGGCTTCTGGAACACCGTCGGCGCCGGCCTGCTCGGCTTCTCGATCAATACGCCGATCGCGCTCTACTACATGCAGGGCATGAACATGACCGCCGCCCACGGCCACGCCGCGCTGTTCGGGGTCTACGGGATGCTCGGCATCGGCCTCATGCTGTTCTGCCTGCGCGGCCTGTTCGCCCGCCATGCCTGGTCCGACAAGCTGCTCGCCTGGACCTTCTGGCCGACCAACATCGGTCTCGCGATGATGGTGTTCATGTCGCTGGTGCCGGCGGGCATCGCCCAGGCCTGGGCCAGCATCACGCACGGCGTCTGGTTCGCCCGCTCGCCGGAGTTCGTGCATAGCGCGATGATGGAAGGCTTCGTCTGGGCGCGGGTGCCGGGTGACGTCGTGTTCTCGTTCGGTGTCTTCTTCCTTGCGTTGTTCGCTTTCAAGCTGCTCGGCGCACGCAAGGCAGCACCGGTTACCGGCGGCGTTCGCCAGCCGGCGTAAGGAAAACGGTCTGGCCGAACCGTAACCGGCCACAACCCTCCCTCTCCTTGCCCGGCTTCGTGCCGGGCTCTTTTTTTACGGAACAATCGCGCGGCTTTTGTATCATACTATGATAAATATTCCGGACCGCCGTTGCGGCCCGGCATGCGCGGCAAGAGGAGGCGGCGATGATCGAGACACTGGTAGGTCTGCAGAATGAGCACCGCAACCTTGCGCGTATCGCTGGTTTGCTCGATTTCCGCGCCGCAGCGAGGACTCCGCCGGATACGGCTGGTCTGGCGCTGATCACCGATGCGGTCTACTACCTGACGCATTTTCCGGATGCGTTCCACCACCCGCGTGAAGAGGTGCTGGCACGCTGGCTGGAAAGACAGGGCGTCCTGCCGAAGGTGCTGCTCGATACGCTCGCCACGCAGCACCATGCACTGGCGGCACAGGGGCGGGACCTGCTGCGCGATCTGGAGTCCTTGCTTCGGATCGAAACCGAAACCTGGGAAGGCCTTGCACCCCGTCTCCTTGCCTACGCGGAAGCGCTGCGCCAGAACATGGCCACCGAAGAGGAGCGCCTTCTCCCCGTTGCCTTCGCCGAGGCCCTGGAAGCGCCGCATACCGTGCCCGCCGAAATCGGCCTGGCAGGCATGTCGGGTGCACAACGCGGGTGCACAACGCGAGCCCGATCCGCTCGATTTGAACGCGGACGACCGCTTTGCCCAGCTACGCGCGGTCATCATCGCCGAGGCGCAATGCGCGTGCGATCACAAGCCCACCGTCACCTACTCCCCATTGCCAGAAGGAACCGCCAGATGACTGCAAAACACGCCACAGCAGGCGACATCATTGCGCTGCTCCCGGATGCGGCCGAACTGAAATCCGGCACCGTGATCCGCGAACCGCATGCCGAGATCTTTCGCCTCGTCCTGAAGAAGGGAAAACATCTCGCCGAACACACTGCCGCCGGTGCCATTTCGGTCCAGTGCGTCAGTGGAGTGGTTGAGATGACGGCACTCGGCAAGACGCAATCGATGCCCGCCGGTACGCTGGTTTATCTCGCCGACCGCGAGCCGCATGCGGTCACGGCGATCGAGGACAGCGTCCTCCTTGTCAGCATGTGGCTCAACCGGAACTAGCAGCACCATGGCCAAGCGCTTTCCACTCCATCCCAAACACCCAGAGCGCATCTGCTGGGGCTGCGACAAATACTGCTCGATCAGCGACCTGCAGTGCGGCAACGGTTCCGGCCGCACGCCGCACCCGGCCGAACTGCTTGGCGAAGACTGGTATCTGCATGGGGACTGGGGGTTGGTCGATGGGCCCGATCCCAGTGCGGAAGGCGATGCCGGAGCACCCTCGCCAGAGATGCCGGGCAATCAGCAACGTGAATAGCGGTTAAAGATGTATTTTATTTGCCCGTTCGTAAAGATTCATATAATTTACCACTTACAAAAGCAAGTCTCGCACCGCGAGTGGGTGACGGGGCAAACAACGCAGTACCCCAACCCCGACAGAGAAGGAAAGATGAAATGGAACCCGAGCATGCCCAGCGACCGAAGCGCTACCTGAACTACGGCAGAGTGGCGATGCTGCTTTCGGCGATCGGAATGATCGGCGCGATTCTGGCGACCTATATCTACGCCGATCATTTGAGTATCGGCCAGCAGATCGCCGGCCATCTGGCCCTGCCGATATTTGCGGCGGTCTTCAAGCTGAGTTACGTCGTTCGCCTTGCTGCCCACCACGCAATGGGGAACCTGAACGCCGGGTAGGACGCACTATCGTTTCCGGAATGGCCCCGTCATCCGTTCCGGTCGAACGAGGCGATCGAACTCGTCCGCGGTCACGAGTTGCAGGGCTTCGGCGGCTTCGCGCAGGGTCAGATCGTGACGGTGCGCGTGCTTCGCGATCCGTGCGGCTGCCTCGTAACCGATATGAGGGCTGAGCGCCGTCACGAGCATCAGCGATTCACGCGTCAGCGTCTCGATCCGCGCGCAATTCGGGCGGATGCCGCGCACGCAGAAATGATCGAAATTGTGGCAGGAGCGCGCCAGCAGAGAAGCGCTGTGCAAAAAATTGCGAACGATCAGCGGTCTATATACATTGAGCTCGAAGTTGCCCGATGCGCCGCCGATGGAAAGCGCGACGTCGTTGCCCATCACTTGCGCGCAAATCATCGTCATCGATTCACACTGCGTCGGATTCACCTTGCCGGGCATAATCGAACTGCCAGGCTCGTTTTCCGGAAGCGAGAGCTCCCCGAGGCCGGCGCGAGGACCGGATGCCAGCCAGCGGATGTCATTCGCGATCTTGAATAAAACAGTGGCCAGTGTCTTGAGTCCTGCGTGCGCACCAACAAGCGCGTCGCAAGCCGCGAGTGCGGCGAACTTGTTCTCTGCGCTGTGGAAGCGCTCGCCACAGCCTCGCGACAACTCCGCGGCAACCAGCCTGCCGAACCTCGGGTGCGTGTTGAGGCCGGTGCCGACCGCAGTGCCGCCGATGGCCAGCGCACGCAAGCCCGGCAAGCTCACCTTGATCTGATCCTCGGCGAATTCGAGTTGCGCGACGTAGCCTGAAAACTCCTGCCCCAGCGTCAGCGGTGTCGCATCCTGCAAATGGGTGCGCCCGATCTTGACGATCCGGTCGAAGCCTTTCGCCTTCACGCGCAATGCCCTCTTCAGCGAGGCGACGGCCGGCAGCAGATCCCTGCGTAGCATCATCATTGCCGCGACATGCATCGCCGTGGGAAACACGTCGTTCGATGATTGTCCGAGATTTACCTCGTCATTTGGGTGTACCCGTCGCGCACGTCCGATTCCCCCGCCAAGGATCTGTGATGCGCGATTGGCGAGCACCTCGTTCAGATTCATGTTGCTCTGCGTGCCGCTGCCCGTTTGCCAGATGGAGAGAGGGAATTCCTCGTCATGCTGGCCGGCGAGAACCTCGTCGGCTGCGGCGATGATTGCCTGCGCCTTGGCGACAGCGAGAGCGCCAAGTTGCGCGTTGACGCTAGCCGCTGCTCGCTTCACGAGCGCGAGTGCGTAGACCATCTGCTTCGGCATCGGCTCACCGGGAAAGCAGAAATACTCGATGCTGCGTTGCGTTTGCGCGCCCCAGAGCCGGTTTCGCGGAACCTGGATATCGCCCATGCTGTCGCGTTCGACTCTGATCTGTTTCACAGGCAGCCTTAGCTTCGAAGCAGGAGGCCGAGTTCATCGACCAGCTCGGCCCAGTCTCCGTCCTTCATCACTTCTTCGTGCAAGAACGTGGCCTGGCTCGTTGACCAGAAAGGCATTTCGCACACGGCCAGAGCGTTGGGTTGAGGACGGTGGGCCGCGAGAAACGCCTCGATCGACGCGGGATCGTCCGGGAGCCCCAACTGCCGGAATAGTTCGTCGAACCGATGAATCGGACTTTCCATCACACCTCCGTAACTATACTTATGCGCTGCTCGCTGCGCCCAGGCGATGCGACCGCGAAAGTTCGATCAAATGCGGAATGAGCTCCGCGTGCTTGTTTACATGAAAGACAAAACGCGGCACAGAACGTTCAGTGGCCTCGGCCATGAACGGCTCGCCCCAGAAGCTGAGCAATGCTTCGGCGCCATCGCTTGCGTGACTGTCGGCAAGGATGAACGAGATGTTCTTGTCCAGCGGCCGCCAGCACGGCTCAAGCACTTTCTTTCCTCCGGCGCAGTTCTCGACTTGCGGGAGAATCGTCGTGTTCCAGACGTCGATCTGACGATCGTCGAGAATGAACAGGATCGAGGATATCGCAGGATTTTCGATTGCCGGACGAAGCAGCGCGTCGAACAGCGCCGGTGTCCGGTACATCGACAGGCAGACGTTGTACCAGATCGTTTCACCGCGCATGTGCGCGGTAAAGCGATCGTGACAGGCCCTGATCTGCCTCGGCCCGATCAACACCGCTTCCGGGAGCTTCAGACCGGCCTGGATCCGCTGAACGTCGGCAGCCGTGTGCTCAATCTTTTCCGCCGCAAGCTCGTTGTTCCGCGAGTGCCGCATGAAATTCGTGAACAACAGCGCAATCAGCGCCAGCACGATCGAGAGCATCAGTTTCTCGTCGAGAACGTGAAGCAGATGCAGTACCGATGCGGCGACGGCAGTGATGACGCCGGCGATCGCGTCCCACTCGTAAGTGAAAATCTTCTTGACCTTCATATGGAACAGTCTCCGTCGTTACCCCAGAACCCGCATCATCCGCCGACAGCAGGCAGTTGTTGCATTGCGTGCCAAAATTGAACGGTGGCAAAAACGATCAATCACGCGTACCGTATCACAACTTGATGCGAAAGACCGCCATGCATAAGCACGCGACAAGTCGTCCGCGATTTCTGAACCTGCTGCAGATGCGCTATCCCGTCGGGGCGATTGTTTCCATCGGTCATCGCCTCTCCGGTCTGCTGCTCATCGCCGCATTGCCGGCGCTCGTCATCGGACTGGAGTGGTCGCTACGCAGCGAGGCGGATTTCAGGCAGATGTGCGAAGTGCTGTGGTCGCCGTGGGCGCGTGGCGCGCTCGTGCTGATGATCTGGGCGCTCGCTCACCATGTCGCGGCGGGCGTGCGCCATCTGCTGATGGACGCCGGCGTTGGTTCACGGCTCCCCCGGGCCCGTGCGAGCGCGCGCCTCGCCATCGTGTTCGCGGTGTTGTGCGCACTCGCTGCCGCGGCGGGGTGGCGACCATGAGAGTCTTCTCCGGCCAGGTGCCATGGTTGCTGCAGCGTTTGACCGCGCTGTTCCTGATCGCGGCCCTGCTGGTCATCTTTATCGCTCTTCTGTTCGGTGTGTTGCCCGACTACGCAAGCTGGAGAGCGTTCGTTACGAGCAGTCATGGCGCCACGATCGTGTTCGTAAGCTATCTTGCCGTCTGCACGCATGCGTGGATTGGCGTTCGCGACGTACTGCTCGACTACGTGAAACCGCTCCCGCTGCGCCTGCTGCTGCTGATGGCGATCAGCGTGCTGCTGGCGGCAACCGCAATCCGGCTGCTGCTGGTACTCGGCGCAGCGCTCTTCGTATAGGACGTTGCGCCATGCACCTGCGAATCTATCGCTATGACCCGGACAGCGGCAGCGCGCCGACCATGCAGGACTACACGGTGGAGCCGGAGGCCGGCGATAGAAAACTTCTCGATCTGCTCGTGCGCGTCAAATCCGTGGACGACAGCCTCTCCTTCCGCCGCTCTTGTCGCGAAGGCATTTGCGGCTCCGATGGCATGAACATCAACGGCCGCAACGGCCTCGCCTGCCTGACGCCGATCGACGGACTCGCCGAGCCGGTCACAATCCGGCCGCTTCCAGGATTGCCGGTGGTTCGCGATCTGATCGTCGACATGACGCAATTTTTCACGCACTACAGCGCCATCAAACCCTACCTGATCGAAAAGGGGCCGCCCCCTGAGCGTGAACGCCTGCAAACGCCGGTCGATCGGGAAAAACTCGACGGACTCTACGAATGCATCCTGTGTGCTTGCTGCAGTACCTTCTGCCCGTCGTTCTGGTGGAACCCCGACAAATTCCTCGGTCCGGCAGCGCTTCTGCAAGCCTACCGCTTCATCGTGGATAGCCGCGACGGCGCCACTGCGGAGCGCCTCGACTATCTCGACGACGTCTACCGGCTCTTTCGCTGTCGCAGCATCATGAACTGCACCGAGGTGTGCCCGAAAGGGTTGAGCCCGTCACACGCAATCGAGCAGATTCGACAGGCGCTGCTCTCGCGCAGCCTTTGATTTCTTCCGCGGTGTGTTTGCGGTTACGAGCGACAAAACGGTGCTGCAGCGATCTTTCCCAACTCATGCAGACCTGTCCAGCACAAGCTCGATCGCGGCAAACAGCTCGCGCTCTTCAAAACGGACGTGCTGTTCCATCAGATCGCCGAAGCGCGCCAAGTACTCGGGAAGCGGTTCTTGCTGCAGGCGCACAATCAGGTGCCGCAACTCTGCATGTTCGCTGAGCGGCCGCTCGATCAGTGCGTGCAGCCCGCGTGCTTCGAGCAGCGGAAGGAAGTCGCGTTCCTCGGTCGTGAAGTGCGCCGCGATCTCCGTTGTGAAGCACTGCGCCAGCTTCTTCGCAAATAGCTCCGATTCCGCAGGCAAACCGAGCAGTGCGCAACGCTTCGCCTCGCGCGACAGCTTCAGCGCGGTGTGATGTTCCCGTGAGAGTTCTATCAATGCGGGATGTCGTTTCATGGCACTCGCCCATCCATTGGAAGCAAGGTTGATTTCCCCGCCCCCCGCCAGAAGGAGAAGGCGAGCGTGAGAATGAAGAGCAGGATCGCCAGCGCGGTGGCCAGTGCGCCGTGCTGGCGAAGATGCAGCGCCGAGGCGATCAGACTGCCGGCGATGCGACACGCGAGCGCAATGTTGAGGGTGGCAAGCGGCAGGTAGAACAGCGGCCGATACGGAATGCGAACCCGCGTTACGGATGGAAAGATGATTGGAGCGTGTCCGAACACCATCGCGAACACGAACCCCAGCGCTACCGCGTGCAGAGCTGCGTCACGCAAGACATTTCCGGGCGAGAAGCCACCGATGACCCCGAGAAGGCCGCCAACGGCAAGCCAGAAATAGCCGGTGAGCAGGCAGATCGCGACGTAACGGGTGAGTCCGCGCTGCCCTGCGTTGTGGCGAGCGATGTCGTAGCGGAACAGCCATGCCGCAAGCAGCACGAGCCCGAGCGAGAAAATCCGCATTGCCGCTTCCACCGCAATCAGCGCCGTGACGCCGCCGACGATCAGTGGGGCGACAGCGATCAGGAAACGTCCCCCGGAATGTGGCCGAACCGGCAGGAAGCGGGTCAATTCCAGTCGCTCTCCGGCGATGGTCAGCACGAGAAACGCCAGCCACCACGGCAGCGCGCGCAGCACGTGCCCGTTGAGCAACCAGAGCAGGTTGCCGATCAGCCAGCTGGCAGCGCCGCCAGCGAGAACCAGCGTGTACGGCGCGGCCTGCCGGCGCAGCACCGTGCCGCTGCCGGCGACGAGGATTGCCGATCCGACGACGGCCAGCGCTTGTCCGCTGATCAGCGGTGCGCCGGCAACTAGCGCAATGCCGCCGAGGCCTGCTGCCGCCGGCCCGGCGTACGCCCAGCCGCGACCAAGCGCGACCGCGCGTTCCAGGCTGATCAGTGCGCCGAAAAAGGCAGAAATCATCAGTGCCGCATGATTGCCCGCCTGTGCAGCCGCAGCCGTCGGCACCGGCCAGCCAAGGCGGGCCAGCCCGGCAAGCGTGCCGCCGAGCAGGGCGAACATGCCGGCTGTCAGCAACGGCAGCCGGTGCCAGGCGGCTTGCACCCGCATTCCGATTAGTGACCGCAGGCGCGTTGCACTGGCGCAGCGGCAGTGCCATCGTCACGGCTCAGTGTCGCCAGCTGCGCGTGATGATCTCGCGGATCACGTGCAGGCGGCGGTGGAAGAAATGGTCGGCGCCCGGGACGACGACGACCGGCAGTTCGAGCGGCTCGGCCCACTTCAGCACGTTGGCGAGCGGCACCGTCTCGTCGGTCGAACCGTGGATGACGATGGTGTCGTTTGGTACCGCTTCGGTGTCGTAGCTGCGCGTGCCTTCGACGAAACCGGCGGCGGTGCCGACCAGCACCATGCGCTGGATCGG
>DAORCC010000105.1:5367-8495 GCA_035345235.1 Azospira sp. | reverse complement strand
GACCGGCTGGCCGATCTGGTCGCGCAGCAGTTGAACGGCGAACTGCGTTTCATGTCGGTCGAGCACCGTTCGATGGACGAGCAGGCCAGGCGGCTTGTCGATGACGACGATCGCCTCGTCGCGATAGATGATGTCGAGCATGGCTGCGCGATCAGTCGGCGTCGAAGTCGCCGTCGACGTAGTACCAGCGGCCGCCCTCGCGCACGAAGCGGCTGGTTTCGTGCAGGCGGTGGCCGCGCCCGTCGGCGCGGTAGCGGGCGACGAACTCGACGATGGCGTGCGTCTCGTCCTGCTGCGCGTGCCGCTTCACTTCGAGCCCCAGCCAGCGCACCGGCGCGTCGTCGAACTTTTCGGGGCGGGTATCCGCGTGCCAGGTCTCGCGCAGGTAATCGTGAAGCGCGAGCACGTAGGCGCTGTAGCGCGAACGCATCAGGGCTTCGGCCGTTGCAGCGGCCTGGCCGAGATGGCAGGGCTCGCAGCAGCGGGCATAGGTGAGGCCGCTGCCACAGGGGCAGGGCCTCGCCGCGGGGGCTTTTGCCATCGGCTATTTCTTGCGGCCGTAGAGCCCGGTCAGCTTCGCCTTGCCGATGCTGTTGGCGTTGATCATGTAGCCGGCCAGTGCCGCCGTTGCGCCGGGCGGCAGTTCGAGCTTCTCGACCTTGAGCGCGTGCAGCGTGAAATTGTAGCGGTGCGGGGTGTCGCCAACCGGCGGGCAGGGGCCTCCCCAGCCGGGGCCGCCGAAGTCGGTGTTGATCTGTATGGCGCCTGCCGGCAGGCCGCTGCCGTCGGCCTTTCCGGCACCCGAGGGCAGTTCACCGGTCGCCGCCGGAATGTTGATGACGACCCAGTGCCACCAGCCGCTGCCGCCGGTCGGGGCATCGGGGTCGTGCACCTGCAGCGCGAAGCTCTTCGTCCCCTTGGGCGGGTTCTTCCACACCAGCGCCGGCGAGATGTTTTCGCCGGTGCAGCCGAAGCCGTTGAAGACCTGGGCGGCCTTGATCGTCGCCTTCGGCTTGATGTCCGGGCTGGACAGCGCAAAGCCTGCGGCATGGACGCTGCCGGCGCAGGCGCAGAGGAGCATGGCGATACCGGTACGGGTGATCATCGGGAAGTCTCCATCAGGGGCGTTGGAAAACGCCGATTCTACCCGCCGCGTGGCCGGGCTGTGCGGGGCGGCTCAATGCCTGGCGAACACGCTCGCCTTCCCGTCCTTGCCGATCACGAGGACGTCGTAGGGCTGCTTCTGGGCGCTTTCCATGCCCGGAGAACCTCCCGGCATGCCGGGGGCGGCGAGGCCGATCGCCTTGGGCTGTTCCTTCAGCAGGCGCTTGATGTCCGCTGCCGGGACATGGCCTTCGATGACGTAGTTGCCGATCCTGGCCGTGTGGCAGGAGGCGTAGCGTTCCGGCATGCCCAGCTTGGCGCGCGCTGCCGGTACATCCTCGACGTCGACCGATTTGATGCGGAAGCCGTTGTCGACCATGTGCTTCGCCCACTCCGTGCAGCAGCCGCAGTAGGGACTCTTGTAAACCACGACCTCGGGCACATCCGCGGCGCCGGCCGTCAGGGTCGTCGCAAGGAGGAAGGGGGCTATCCAGGATTTCATGTCAGTGCTTTCCTTCGTGAGATTTGTCGAGCGAGAAGCGCAGCGTCTTCGCGGGCTTGCCGGGCACCTGAAGGGCGGCGACCACCTTGGCACCCTCGATGTTGAAGTTGCCCTTCGCTTCGAAGCGGTTGTCGCCGGCAGCCGGCAAGGCCACTTCCGTCTTTTGACTGCCGGCGAGCAGCGTCAGTTTTGCCGAGCCGCCGGCCGTCTGCAGCGGCTTGCCGTGCTCGGTGATGAAGAGCGTCAGTCGGTCCGGCTTCGCGACGAGCTCGGCCTGGTAGTGGCCGCCTTCGGCGACGACGCCTCCGTACTGCGACTTGCCGTGTTCCTCGTGGGCGATGGCTGTCAGGGGTGCGGCGAGGACGGCCGCGGTGAGCAGGGTCAGCAGGATCGGTTTCATTAGGAACTCCTTTTGGAAGTGGAATCAGAAGGTGTCGCCCTGATGCGATTCGAGCAGGCGTGCCAGCGGCTTCTCGCCGAAGGCGAGGAATAGCGCCGGGGTGACGAAGGCATCGAGCAGGGTGGAGGAAATCAGGCCGGAGAAGATGACGACGGCCACCGGGTGGAGGATCTCGGTACCCGGTGCCTCGGCCTCGAACAGCAGCGGCGCCAGTGCGAAGGCAGCCACGAGGGCCGTCATCAGCACCGGCGTCAGCCGCTCCAGTGATCCGCGGATGACGAGCTGGCGGCCGAAGCGCTCGCCCTCGAAGCGGACCAGGTTGGCGTAGTGGGAGAGCTTGAGGATGCCGTTGCGCGTCGCGATGCCGGCCAGCGTGATGAAGCCGATCAGCGTCGCGATCGAGAGCGGCTGCCCCGACAGCCAGAGGCCGATGACGCTGCCGATCATGGCCAGCGGCACGTTGGCGATGACCAGTGCGGCGAGGATGGCCGAGTGGTAGCGGCTGTAGAGCACGATGAAGATCAGCCCGAGCGAGATCAGCGCCAGCAGGGCGATGATGCGTGCCGCTTCCTCCTGTGCGCGGAACTGCCCGTCGAGTGTGATGAAGTATCCGGTGCTGAGCTTCGTTTCGGAGATGACGCGGCGCACGTCCGCGACCACGTCGGAGAGGGGGCGGCCCTGCGCGTTGGCCGAGATGACGATGCGCCGGCGACCATTGTCCCGGCTGATCTGGTTCGGTCCGTCGCCGTCCTCGATCGTGGCCACGCGCGAGAGCGACACGCGGCCATTCGGCGTTTCGATCATCAGGTTGGCCAGCCCGCTCAGGCCGCGCGCCTCCTCCGGCAGGCGCAGCACGAGCGCAAAGCGGCGCGCGCCCTCGATCACCTGTCCGAGCTGTTCGCCGTCGATCAGCGTCTGCAGCTGGCGCAGCAGGGTCGCCGGCGACACGCCGTACTGCTCGGCCCGTGCATAGTCGAGGTGAACCTTGATCTGCGGGGCGAGGACCTGCTTCTCCAGTTCCAGGTCGGCCAGGCCGGGGATGGCGGCCAGCCGCTCTCGCAGCGCAGCGCCTTCGCCGCGCAGTACGTCGAGGTCGTCACCGACGATGCGGATGGCGATCTG
>DAORCC010000105.1:0-5267 GCA_035345235.1 Azospira sp. | reverse complement strand
AGCGTGCCGACCTTGACCGATTCCGCGAGCGTGATGCCCGGGTTGAGGCGCAGGCCCACGAAGGCCGCCCCTTCGTTGAAGGGTGGCAGGAAGGTGGTGGAGAAGAAGGGAACGCTGGCGGCGGCAAGGAGGGCGGCGATGCCGGCGCCAGCGATGACGCGCATGCGTTGCTCAAGGGCGATTTCCAGCCAGTTCCGGTAGTGGCCCTTCAGCCAGGCGACGAACCGGGTATCGCCATGGATCGAGGCCTCACCATTGCGGAGCAGGTACCAGGCCATCACCGGCGTCAGCGTGATCGAGACGACGAGGCTGGCAAGGATGGCCGTCAGGTATGCGACGCCGAGCGGAATGAAGAAGCGTCCCTCGAGGCCGGGCAATGCGAAGAGTGGAACGAAGACCAGCGCGATGATGAGCGTCGAGACGACGATGCCGGAGCGCACTTCGTTCGAGGCGTTCACGATCACGCGCAGTGGATGCTCGGGGGTTGTCCTGGTCCGGTTCTCGCGAAGCCGGCGGATGATGTTCTCGAGGTCGACCACTGCGTCATCGACCAGTTCGCCGATAGCGATGGCGAGACCGCCGAGCGTCATCGTGTTGATCGAGAGGCCGAAGTAGCGGAAGACGAGTGCTGCGGTCAGGATGGAGACGGGGATTGCCGTCAGCGAGATCAGCGTTGCGCGCAGGTTGCCGAGGAAGAGGTAGAGCACGGCGGCCACGAAGACGGCGGCCGCGGCGAGCTTGAGTTCGAGGTTGCGGATGCTGGCCTCGATGAAATCGGCCTGGCGGAAGGTGATGCGCGGCTGAGCAAGGCCGGCCGGCAGGCTGCCCTTCAGCTCGGCCAGTGCGGCTTCGACCTGGCGCGTCAGCGCCACGGTATCGGCGGCCGGCTGCTTCTGCACGGCGAGGATCACCGCCGGCTGGCCGTTGAGGCCGGCATCGCCGCGCTTGATCGCCGGCGCGAAGCCGACCGTGGCGACCTGCGCCAGCAGGATAGGCTGGCCGTTCTTCGCCGTCAGTGCCAGACGCTGCAGGTCTTCCAGGCGGCTCGTGCGGCCAAGGTTGCGGATCAGGTATTCGCGTGCGTTGAGTTCGAGGAAGCCGCCGCTGGTGTTCGCGGCGAAACCGCGCAGCGAGCTCTCGACCTGGTCGAGGGAGATGCCGAGCACCGCCATGCGTGCGGTGTCCGGCTGTACCTGGAACTGGCGAACTTCGCCGCCGATCGGGATGACCTGGGCGATGCCAGGGATGGTGAGCAGGCGTGGGCGCAGCACCCAGTCGGCATATTCGCGCGCCGCCATGGCCCGGCGGCTGACTTCCTCCGCAGGGGTCGCCGACGGCGTTTCGATCGGGATGCCGATGAGCAGGATCTCGCCCATGATCGATGCCACCGGCCCCATGTGTGCGACGACGCCGGACGGCAGCTGCGACTGCACCAGCGACAGGCGCTCGGCCACCATCTGGCGGGCCCGGTAGATCTCCGTGTCCCAGTCGAACTGCACATAGATGAACGAGAGGCCGGCCGACGACACCGAGCGTACCGAGGCGACGCCGGGCATGCCGTTCATCGCCGTCTCGATGGGGAAGGTGATCAGCGCTTCGACCTCTTCCGGGGCCATGCCGCCGGCTTCTGTCATCAGCGTGACGGTCGGCTTGTTGAGGTCGGGGAAGACATCCACCGGTGTCTTCTGCACGACGAGGGCGCCGTAGAGGACGAGGACGATGGCCGCCGCCAGCACCAGCAGGCGCTGCGACAGGCTTTTTTCGACGATGGTCTTGAACATCAGCAGGCCTCCTGCCGAAGTATTCCAGCGCGGCGCGGGAGCGCTGCGCCGCCAGGAAGGTGTCGTGTGCGTTCAGGGTGGTTCATGGTCAGCGCACCTGGTTGAGCAGGGCCGCGCCGTTCACCACGACGCGCTCGCCGCCGGCCAGCCCGTCGACGACCGCGACGCGTGTGCCATCCAGCGCCTGCATTCGCACCGGGCGGGACTGAAAGAGCTCGGCAGCCGTCTTGATCCAGACGATGTCCTGGTTGGCTCCGTTCTTGACGATGGCAGCGGCGGGTAGCGGCACGCCTTTCACCTGCGAGCGGGTCTGCGCGATGACCTTCAGCGGCTGGTTCAGGGCCAGCGTGGCATTGCCGCCCTCGACGCGGAAGAGCAACGGGATCGCCTGTTCGCGCAGGGAACGGCCGGCACCGACGAAGGCGAGAAGCACTTCCTGTCCGGGCCCGGCGCTGCCCCACGCGGCGGCGATGTCTGCGGCCAGTCGCGGATCGTAGGCCAGTGCCTCGACGCGCAGGTTGCTCGGGTCGATGATTTCGAACAGGACGTCGCGGGCCTCGACCACCTGGCCGGCGACCACGTTGGCGGCGGCGACGACACCCGAAACGGGGGCGCGCAGGTCGTCGTGGTGGCTGAGGGAACGACTGATCGCGGCCTGGCGTTCGCGCAGGCTTTGCACGTCGGCTTCTGCGGCATCGATGTCCTTGCGGGCGACCGTCGCCTCCAGTTCGCGCAGCCGAGCGAGGCGCTTTTCGGCGACGCCCAGCGCGGCGCGAAGTTCCGCCGCCTGTGCCGTCTGCCCGCCACGTTCGAGCGGCGAGACGGCCGGATGCACGCGGGCGAGCAGTTCGCCTTTCTTCACCGACTGGCCCAGGGAGGCAATGCCTTCCGGCGGAGCCTCGACGCGGCCGGCAATCATGGCCTGCACGCGGCCGCCGCTGCCCGGGTCGAGCACGATCTTTCCTGTCAGTTCAACCGAGATCGGCTGCGTGCCGGCCTCGGCGAGCGTCGTGCGCAGGGCGAGCTGGCGTTGCGTCGGCTTGGGCAGGAAGACGCTGCCGTCGGCGAGGCGCTGCGGGCCGTCGCCGCGGACCAGCGGGGGTGGGGGTGCATCGTCATGCTTGTGTCCTTCGTGGGCGAAGAGGTTTCCGGTACTCATGCCGAACACGAGGCAGGCTGCCAGAGGCAGGGGCAGGCGCTTGATGCGGGCTGGATTCTTCATTGGGGGGCTCCCTTCCGGCGGCGCAGGATGGTGACGGCCGCCGCAGCGACGAGCGCGAACAGTGCGGCGAGGCCGATGCCAGAGACGGTGGTGGTGCCGGCAGCGAACGGGCTGGCGCCCGGCGTTTCGCTGGCGACGACAAAATCCGCGGCGAGCAGATCGCTCTCGTCACCGGCGGTCACGGTGATGGTCAGTGGGTAGGTCGTCGGCGTGGCGAAGGGGGCGGCATCGATGGCGTAGGAGCCATCGGCCTGCGCCTCGGCGACGAATGCGCGCCCGTTCAGATCGATCTCGATGCGGGCGCCGCTCACCGGTTCGTTGGTCGCCCAGCGGTCGAGCGTCAGGCTCAGCCGGCTGTCCTTGATCCTGCCGACGAGTTCGAACATGTCGCTGCTGGCTTCGAACGCCGGCCGGACGGGCTCGGCAGCGAGCGCCGACACGTTCATCACGAGCAGAATCGTTGCGCAGGCCAGTGCGCGGCCGAAGGTGGGGGCAATGTTTCGCAGGTGGTTCATGGCAGCATTCCAATGGCCTGGTTGTAGCGGGAGATTGCGCGCGATGCCTCGATCCGCGCACGTGCAGCCGCCAGTTCGGCGTCGAAGGCGTCGGCCTCGATGCGCAGGCGCTGCGGCAGGTCGATGTTGCCGAGCGAGAAGGCGCGGGCATATTCGCGGCGCATTTCCATGGCGAGCGTGCGCCGGGTTTCGGCGCGGGCGAGTGCCTCTTCGCTGCGTTCGAGTTCGCGCAGGGCGGCCTCGCGCTCGGCATCGACGCGTCCCTGCTCGTAGGGCAGCAAGGCTTCGGCCTCAATCAGGTCGGCATTGGCGGCCGCGATCTTGGGGCGGTTGCGGACATCGGTGGCGAGCGGGATGCGCACGCCGACGATGGCCGTGCTTTCCCACGCTGCGTCATTCACCGCACGCTCGCGCCGCATGCCGAACGTCAGTTCCGGGAGGTCGCGCACGTTTTTGGTGGCGATCTCGAGGCGCGCGCGCGCAGCAATGATGGCCCGCTCCAGCGGCGCCAGCTGCGGGTGGATGGACGAGGATTCGGGGTCCGGTTTCTGGCGTTGTTCGTGCATGCCTTCCCGTGCCGGCAGCGCCGGCTGTCCGGTCAGCGCGAGATAGGTGCGGGCGGCGCGGTGCGCCCGGCCGTCGGTTTCAGCCAGGACGCCTTCGGCCGCTGCCTCGGCGCTGCGCGCCTGATTGGCATCCATGCGCGGCAGGTCGCCGGCACGAACGCGACGTTCGACATCGCTGGCGAGCTGGCGCGTGGATTCGGCACGGGCACGCGCGACGTCCCGCTCGTTGGCGGCCAGCATGGCCTGCCACCAAGCCTCGCGGACCTCGCCGGCGAGTTTCCAGCGGCTCTGCGCCACCAGCGCGGTAAAGGCGGATTGCTCGCGTTCGATCAGTGCCAGCGTGCGTGCCTGGTATCCCGGCAGCCAGAGGGGCAGGGTGATCCCGCCCTCCCATTCGCGCTGCCCGTTGTCGCGCTGCAGGCGATCGTTCCTGTTCGACAGGCCGGCGGTTGGTGCGCCAGCCAGAAGGCTGTCGGCGGCTTCGTGGCGCGCAGTGAATTCATCCTGCCGCGCGCTCAGCGCGCGTGCCGTCGGGTGTCTTTCCCAAGCGGCGGCCAAGGCGTCGCGCATGCCTTGTGCGCTGGCGATGCTCGGCGATGCCGCCAGCATGATCAGGATCAGGGTTGCGGCAGGGAAGTGCCGCAGGGGATTTTGTCGCATCGGATTCTCCGTCGTTGCATCGGGGAAATCCGGCGGTGCAGATTGGGTGCTTGAACGTTACAGGCGCATGCCGCCTGCTTCATCTGAAGCGACGCGTTGTCTTCGTTCAGTAATTGCCCCGCCGGTCAGGCGAGGCCAGGCCATTTCGGGCGTTCGGGCCGTTGGCGAGCCGGGGAGGCGAGCGGTTGCCGGGTGGTGGTGTCAGGGGCATCGTCGGCACCGGCCGCGGGCGGGAAGTCTGCCCGGACGATTGCGCCGCACCCCGCATGGCAGGCGGCGCAGTGCCCGTCGGGAACCTTGCTGCAGCCGGTGCTGGTTTGTGCGACCTGTTCCGCCGATTCGGCGGTCGCAGCATCGTGGTCGTGATGTCCGTGATGGGCGACGCCGTTGGCCTGTGTTGCCGCGGCCATGCCCGCATCGCCGCAGAATGCACCCGTCACCGCCCAGGCAGACTGGAGCGGAAGCACGAGCATCAGCAGGCAGGCAAGAAATCGCTTCATCGTTCGGAAAATGGCGTTCACCC
>DAORCC010000104.1:0-8532 GCA_035345235.1 Azospira sp. | reverse complement strand
CAGCATGACAAGGGCCTGTCAATCCTGTTCAGCCCCCCCGCTTTGGTGTAGCCTGCGCGGCTTTTCCGGCGGAACACTCGCATCACAGCATGAGGCAACAACCATTGCCGCGCACGCGCTTGAACGCGCCACGGCTCGTACGCATGCTGGCTGCGCAGGGCGAGATCGGTGCCATCGACGCTGACGGCAAGGCGTCCTTTGCCGAGCGCATCAGCCACTGGATCGCGCTGACCGATGCCATTGCGCTCGGCCGCGTGCTGGGTACGCCGGCGCGCCCCGCGAGCAGCCGGACACAGGCGCCAGTTGACGCAAGTGCTGCCCTGGCGTCGCTGCAGGCGCAACTCGAGCGACTGCAGGCGACACTGGCCAGGCCGGAAGCTTCCGGTGGCGGCAGCCGTCGCAGCCAGGTGCGCATGCCGGCGCCACCGTCCGGCACGGTGGGGGCGGCGGGCGTGGATTTCGCGCCTTATCGCCACTTCTATCTCGCCCAGCAGCGCGACATGGAAGCGAACGTCAACCTGCTGCGCGCTGCGGCTCGCGACGCGCTGGACGGGTTGCCGGGCGCGGCGCGATCGCTGCGCGAGATCGACGGCGCGCTGCAGGCGGCCCTCGCCGACCGCGAACGCGCGCTCCTTGCCGGCATCCCGCACCTGCTGGAGCGCCGTTTCGAGGCCCTGCGCCGCTCGGCAACGGACGATGCCCCGGCCTGGATGCTGCCGGGCGGGTGGCTCGCCAGCTTCCGCGCGGAACTGCTGGCGCTGCTGGAGGCCGAGCTGGAACTGCGCCTGCAGCCGGTCACGGGCCTGATGGAAACACTTGAACACGGGATGTTGCAACACGCCAAACACGCCATGGATATCGGCCACGCACAATGAACAGTAGAAACCTCAGCATTGCCGCATTTACGGCCGGCCTTTCAGCCGTCGGCTGGATCGCCGCCGGCTACGCCCTCACCCACCCGCTGGCCTTCACGATGACGCTGCTTATCGGCGCCATCTACGTCGCCGGGGCCATGGAACTGCGCCGCTTCGATCAGGACACGAGCGCACTGCGGCAGGCGCTGGCCGACATTCCGTCCGATCTGGCGACGCTTTCCGACTGGCTGCTGCGCGTCCCTGCGTCGTTGCAGAACGTCGCCCGCCTGCGCATCGACGGCGAACGCATCGGCCTGCCCGGCCCGGCGGTCACGCCCTACCTCGTCGGGCTGCTGGTCATGCTGGGCATGCTCGGCACCTTCCTCGGCATGACGGTGACGCTCAACGGCGCCGTGATGGCCCTTGAAAGCACGACCGACCTGCAGACGATCCGCGCCACGCTCGCCGCACCGGTGAAGGGCCTCGGCCTCGCCTTCGGCACCTCGGTCGCCGGTGTCGCCGCCTCGGCGATGCTCGGGCTGATTTCGTCGCTGTGCCGCCGCGAACGCTTGCAGGCAGGCCTGCTGCTCGACACGCAGATCGCCGGCCCGCTGCGCCGCTTCTCGCTCGCGCAGGAGCGGCAGGAGACCTGGCGCGCGCTGCAGGCACAGGGGGAAGCACTGCCCGCCGTGGTCGACAAGCTGCAGGCACTGATGACGCAGATGGAAGCCCGCCAGCGCCAGCTCGACGAACACCTGCTCGCCGGGCAGGAACAGTTCCACCGCGAGACCGGGACGGCATTCAATGCGCTGGCGCAATCGGTCGAAGCCTCGCTGCGCGGCAGCCTTGCCGACAGCGCCCGCCTCGCCGGCGAGCAGATTGTCCCGGCCGTGCAGGCCGCGATGGATGCCGTCGCGCGCGATACGCGCGTGCTGCATGAGAAGGTCACCGCGACGCTGGAGAAGCAGCTCGACGGGCTGGCAACGCGCTTCGATGGCGCGGTGCGCCATGTCGAACAGGGCTGGACCGCCGCGCTCGCGCAGCAGGCGCAGCATCAGGACACCACCGTCACCCGCCTGCGCGAAGCGCTCGATGCGCATGCACAGGGCGTCGAGCAACGCAGCACCGCGCTGCTGGCCGGTGTCGGCGAGGCGCATGCCGCCCTGCAGGGCGAACTCGCCGCACGCGACGAGCAGCGCATGGCGCAGCTGGCGACGGCGGTCGAAACGATGGCCGGCACCCTGCAGCGCGAATGGCAGGCCGCCGGCGCCGAGACGCTGGCCCAGCAGCAACAGATCTGCCGCACGCTGGAAGAGACAGCCCGCAGCATGGCCGGGCACGCCGAAGCCCACGCCACGCGTACCATCGACGAGATCGCGCGCCTGATGCAGACGGCCGCCGAGGCGCCGCGTGTCGCCGCGGAGGTGATCGGCCAGCTGCGCCAGCAGTTGAGCGATAGCATGGCGCGCGACAACGCGCTGCTCGACGAGCGCAGCCGCATCATGGCGACGCTGGATGCCCTGCTTGCCGCCACGCAGCAGAGCGCGGCCGACCAGCGCAGCGCGATCGAGGGGCTGGTGGCATCGGCCGGCGGTTTGCTCGAGGAAAGCGGCCGCCACTTCGCCGAACGCACGGGCGCCGAGGCGGCACGGATCGGCGAGAGCATCAGCGCATCCGCGGCTCAGATCACCGGCAGCGCCGTCGAGATGGCCGCGCTGGGGGACGCCTTTGCCGGCGCCGTGGCGCACTTCGGCACCGCCAACGAGCGCCTGCTGGCGGGCCTTGCCCGCATCGAGGAAAGCCTGGAGAAATCGCTGCTGCGCAGCGACGAACAACTCGCCTACACCGTTGCGCAGGCACGCGAACTGATCGACCTCAGCCTGCTCTCGCAGCAGCGCCTGGTCGCTGACCTGCAGCGCCTCGGTGCCGTACCGGCAGCCGCAGGCGCGCTGGCCGAGGCCGCTGCGTAATGGAGGAAATCGACGCCAGCGTCGAGCAGACGGCGCCGGTCTGGGCCGTCTTCGGCGACCTCATGGCCGGCCTGCTCGGCGCCTTCGTGATCATCCTCGTCGGGGTGCTCGGCGTGCAGATGGAACTCGCCAGCACGCTGGAAGCCGAAATCGCCAAGCGCGAGGCCGAGGAGCAGCGGCGCATGGCGCTCGAAAAGGCGCTGGCCGGCCCGCTCGCCTCGGGTCGCGTGACGCTCTCCAATGGCCGCATCGGCATCAGCGGCAGCGTGCTCTTCGCGCTCAACTCGGACCAGTTGCAGCCGGAGGGACGCCTGCTCCTGAAGAGCCTCGCCGCGCCGCTCGCTGCCTACCTCGCGACACGCAACGAGATGCTGATGGTGAGCGGCTTCACCGACGACAAGCCGCTGCGCGACGGCAACCACCGCTATGCGGACAACCTCGAACTCTCGGCGCAGCGCGCGCTGACGGTGACGCGGGCGCTGATCGACGACGGGATTCCTTCGTCGGCCGTCTTCGCTGCCGCCTTCGGACCGGAACAGCCAGTGGCCTCGAATGCCGATGCTGCCGGCCGCGCCCGCAACCGCCGGGTCGAGATGGCCCCGGTGCCGCGGACGAAACGGAGCCCCGGCAATGGGGAGGCGAATGGCTGACGCAGCGTTGGCCTCGGCCGAGAGCGCGGCCGGCATCGCCGCGCTGCGCGATCAGGGCGCCGCGCGCCTCGACCCGTTGCGCTTCGGCTTCATCGAGGCGCTGGCCCGCCGCGCCACCGCGCACGAGGGCCCGACCCGCGCCCTGCTCGACGCAAGGCTCGCGGCCGCACTCGCCGAGTGTCGCGCACGCTGTGCGCAATTGCGCTCGCCGGAAAGCGACGCCCCCGTACCGACACCGCCCGAAAAAGGCGAACCGACCGACACGACGCCGCTTGGCGCCCTGCTCGCCCGCCTCGCCGCGACCGAGGTGGCGGCGCCGGTCAGCGACGCAGGCACGCGAAACATGCCGGCCGGCACCTCGCCGCAGGCGGCCGCCCCCGCATTGAAATCGATCCGGCTTTTTGGCGGACACTGGGCGCGCCTCGACATCGAACAGCAACTGGCACAGGCGCTCGCCAGTGCCCCGGAAAACGCCGGCCCGCTCAACTCGCACCGCCTCGTGCTGCGGGCGCTGGAGCGCATGCGCGACCTTGCGCCGGACTACCTGCATCGCTTCATTGCCTACGCGGATACCCTGTGCTGGCTGGAGGATGCGGAACGCGGGATGGCGGCAGCGCAGGCGGCGGCAGGCGAACGCAAGCGGACGTCGCCGGCACGTACCCGGCGCTGACCGCACGCGGAACTTACTTCGAGGTCACCTGCCGTTGCGGCAGGCCCTCGGCGTCCATGTGCGCCGGAACCACTTCCCAGCCGAGTACGCCTTCCTTGGCCACGCGCAGGCGCAGCAGCCAGCCGGTCTGCTCGGCCTCGGTATCGAAACCGTCGAACACGAAATTGCCGAGGCTGTAGATGATCGGCTTGCCAGCGTAGCTTTCGTCGCCCTGCGTCACGTGCGGATGACCACCGACGACGGCATCGGCGCCGGCGTCGATCATCAGGCGGGCCAGGCGGCGCTGGCGCGCCGAAGGCTGCCGCTCGCGTTCCCAGCCCCAATGCATGAAGGGAATCACGATATCCGCACCGGCAGCACGCGCTGCCGCAATGTCGCGCAGCACGTGGCTGTCCTCGCTCCAGGCGACGCCCGGCCAGTTCGGCCCGGCCTCGAAGCTGCGCGGCTTGTACTCGTTGTAGCCGAGGATCGCGATGCGCAGTCCGTTCTTCTCGATCCAGTACGGCGCATGCGCCTCGGTGAGGTCATGGCCGCCGCCGAAGGCCGCGATGCCGGCGATGTCGAGCAGCGCCAGCGTCTCGACGAACGCCTCCTGGCCGTAGTCGCCGGAATGGTTGTTGGCGACCGAGAGCGCCTCGAAGCGCCCCTGCAGGCGCTCGATCACGCGCGGATGCGCGCGGAAGGTGGCGATCTTGCTGGCCAGCGCCTGGCCACCCGTTGCGATCGGGCATTCGAGGTTGCCGATGCGCACGTCGGCCCAGGCGAAGTCACGCTCGAAGGCGGCGAACGGGTCGCGCCCGGCGGCGATCGCCCGCCCTGGCCCGTCGTCGAGCATGATGTCGCCGACGAAGAGCAGCTTCACTTCACCATCCTCGGCCCGGGCCGGCGTGAACAGGCAGTAGAACGCCAGCAGCAACGCAAGGAGCCGTACCGTCAGCGAACTGAGGCAGGCCCCTGTCATTCCGCCGCCTCGCACCAGTATTCCAGCTCGCCGTCGCGCATCGGCTCGTAGGCGCGCTGGCGGCCGGTGAAGCCGTAACGGCCACTGCCGACAGGCGGCCAGTCGTACTCACCCTGATGGGCGATGACCGGCCCGCGATCGAGGTCGGCGTAGACATAGACCTTGAGCGACGCGAGTTCCTCCGGCGCGGTCTCGAGCAAGGGTCGGAACAGGAAGTAGGAACCGACCGGCATCGTCGGCACCTTGTAGGGATCGGCAGCCGGCGAAACGCGGTGCGCGGTTTCCTCGCCGCCGTAGATGACATGGCAGGTGGCTTCGGCAGCGAAGCTGCAGGACGCCCATACCGAGAGCGCGGAAACGGCCAGTGCGCGGGTCAGGCGATGGCGCATCGCGACGGCCGGCATCACGCCGGCGACAGCGGCAGGTCCATGCCGGCGGCCTGCTGCTCGCGCATCAGCCGGCGCGCGAAGCAGAGGTCTTCCCAGGCCTTGGCCTTGTCCGGCAGGTTGCGCAGCAGATAGGCCGGGTGATAGGTGACGATCACCGGCACCACGAGTTCGCCGTCGCGGTATTCGAAGGTCTTGCCGCGGCTGGCGCCGAGCGCGCGCTCCTCGTGCAGCACGGCCTGCAGGGCGGCGCGACCGAGCAGGACGATCAGCTTCGGACGGATCAGGGCGATCTGCCGCTTCAGGTAAGGCCAGCAGGCCGCCATTTCCTCGGCCTCCGGCGTGCGATTGCCGGGCGGTCGGCACTTGACGGCGTTGGCGATATAGACGTTGCGGCCGCGTTCCAGATCGATCGCAGCCAGCATCGCGTCGAGCAGCTTGCCGGCCTGCCCGACAAAGGGCTCGCCGCGGGCATCTTCCTCCGAACCCGGGCCTTCGCCGATGAACAGCCAGTCGGCAGTCTCGTCGCCGACACCGGGTACGGCCTGCTTGCGCTCGCGGCAGAGGCCGCAGGCGGCACAATCGGCGATGGACTGGCGCAGTTCCGGCCAGCCGAGCGCTGCGACGGCCTCGGCCGATCGCACCGCAACAGGTGCTGCCGGGCGCTGCGGTGCGGATGCCGCGGGGGTCTCCGATACGCGTGGAGCGCTATCCGGCGCAGGTGCCGACCGCGCGTCATCCTGCGCCGGCATCTGCGCCGCCGGCTCCGCCGTGCGCAGGCGCCAGAGCGGGCCGAGCCCCATCTCCTCCAGCATCTGCTCCCGTGTCAGATTCATGCCTTCACCTCGGCCAGCGCATGCGTCAGCACCAGTGCGTCCTCGCGCCCGTCGTGCGCCGGATAGTAGGCCTTGCGCACGCCGATGCGGACGAAGCCGAAGTGCGTGTAGAGCTGGAGCGCGCGTTCGTTGGATGGTCGCACCTCGAGCAGCAGCATGCGGGCGCCGAGCGTGCGGGCCACGGCCATTGCATGGCGCAGCAGGCGGGCGCCGAAACCCATGCCGTGCCGGCTCTGGTCGACGCTGATGTTGAGCAGGTGCGCTTCGTCGAGCACCATCATGATGACTGCGTAGCCGACGAGTTCGCCGCCGATGCGGCAGACCCAGGCACTGTAGCCGGCCGCCAGCGAATCGGCGAAGTTGCCACGCGTCCACGGAAACGGATAGACGGTGTTCTCGATCGCCAGCACGTCATCGAGATCGCTCGCGTTCATCGGCAGCATCTCGATGCGCGGGGCCAGCACGGCGCTCATGCCTTGCCTCCCTGCGCCAGCCGTTCGGCAACCGTCAGCGCCACCTTGTCACGAACGTAGACCGGCACGGCGTCGGCGGCATCGAGGCCCTCGCCGCGCAGCAGGCGCGGTGCGGCGAGGCGAGCCACGGCAGCCGCCGTCGGCAGGACGTCCGGCAGGCGTGCGGTGCAAGCCGCATTCATCCGCTCGGCGAGCACGGGATAGGCGGCCAGTGCATTGCCCGCCGCGACCCAGCCGCCGCCCTCGGGCACCGGCACCTCGGCCGGCGGATAGACACCGATCACGGAAACCGGCTCGCCTTCCTCGAACAATCCGAAATAGACCTCGTTCATGCGCGCATCGAGACAGACGGCGACGCGCGGCGAGCCGACGGCCTCCGCCATCGCGGCGAGCGTGCCGACCGGCAGCACCGGCAGGTCATGGGCGGCAGCGAGCCCCTGGGCGACACCGCAGGCAACGCGCAGGCCGGTGAACGAACCGGGGCCGGCCGCGAAGGCGATGGCATCGAGCTCGGCAAAGCCCGTATCCGCCTCGGCCAGCAACGCTGCCGCGAGCGGCAGCAGGGTCGCCGACGACGGCTGCCCGGGCGGGCAATGGCGTTCGCTCAGGACGCCGTCACGCCAGAGGGCGACGGAACCGGCATCGGTGGAGGATTCGAGGGAGAGGAACTGCATGCCGGCATTTTACCCTGCCGTGCCCCGGGATTACCCGACTGAATTAGCGTTTGCGGGCGCTGACGCCGCCAGCCTCCGGCCCGACCGCAAGACGCCGCTGCCAGTCGGCTTCGATGCGTGCGTAGGTACCGTTGGCACGGATCTGCGCCAGCCCCCGGTTGAGTTGCCGGACGGCCTCCGGCGCGTCGCTGCGCGTCCTCGAGAAGCTGAGGTAGAGCCCATCCTCGAGCAGCACGCCAGCCTGCCGAAAACCGCCGCGCAACTCCGGATACTGCAGAAGCAGCCAGTCAGCGACGCGGGTATAGACCAGGGCGAATTCTGTTCGCCCGGCCACCAGCTTGCGCAGCGTCAGAAAATCGTTCGGCGCCATGTCCTTGCGGATCGCCGGGTTCTTCTCGATGGTATCGCCGTAGGTGTAACCGTTGGTCAGGCCGACCGAATGCCCGGCCAGCTGCTGCGCATTGACGCTGCCCGCAAAAGCCGCCGGCGCGTAGATGGCGATCGTCGCCTTGAACAGCGGCTGCTCGTGGAACAGGTAGTCGTCGCGCGTGCTGGCATCCTTCAGCGTATCGAAGCAGCCGAGCTCGACCCCCTGCCTGACCGCCTGCATGCAGCGCGCGTAAGGCATGGTCTTGAATTCGACGGTGACGCCGGCAGCGGCAAAGGCGGCGCGCACGATATCGACCGCCAGGCCTTCCGCCTGCCCGTTGCGCTTCGCCGCATACGGGTACCAGTCGTCTTCCGCAACGAGCACCACGCGCTCGCCCGCCCCTGCCGGCGACAGCAGCGACATTAAAAACAGCAGTGGCAGCACGAGATGACGGAGCAGAGGCATCGGGGTCTGGCGTGCGATGGACGACGCCACGATTCAACACCATCCCCCAGCCGCCTGCAACCGACACCTCAC
Organism: Azospira sp.; assembly: GCA_035345235.1. Lineage (GTDB taxonomy): Bacteria > Pseudomonadota > Gammaproteobacteria > Burkholderiales > Rhodocyclaceae > Proximibacter. The sequence continues at coordinate 151 of DAORCC010000104.1, read as the reverse complement.
GCCTTGAGCAGCGGCAAGGTCGGGAAGCGAGCGCCGAGCACGGCTGCCGACGGCATCTCCCACCAGCGCTCAAGCGCCGTCGCGTAGAGGCTGCGGAAGTCGACCGCGAACGGCAGGTTGCCGTTGCCGTCGAGCCGGTCGAGCTGCGGCG
>DAORCC010000103.1:0-8547 GCA_035345235.1 Azospira sp. | reverse complement strand
GAATTCCTTCATCGCCGCGAACGTCGGTTCGTAGTCGGCACGGCCGAGCTGGCGGACGATCATTTCGGAATCTTCGCGATTTACAGAACGATCTTGACCAGCGGATGTGCCGTCAGTTCCATGTACAGCGCATCGAGCTGCGGCTTCGAAGTGGCCCTCACGGTGCAGGTCAGGCTGACGTATTTGCCGCCGCTGCTCGCACGCATTTCCATCGTCGCACCGTCGAAATCCGGATCGTGCCTGGCAACAACGGTCAGCACGGCCTGTGCCAGGTCATTGCTGGCCAGTCCCATGATCTTGAGCGGGAAATCGCACGGGAATTCGAGCAGGGTTTCCTGCTGCTTCGCACTTTCGTCAGCCACGGCGCATGACCTCGTCCTTGAACTGCTGGTACCAGCCGTGCATCTGCTGCGCCAGCGGGCCCGGCTTGCCTGCATTGACGCCGTTGCCGACGGGCTTGCCATCCAGCGTCGTGATCGGTAGCACTTCCTTGGTCGAGGAAGTCATCCACACTTCGTCGGCGCTCCTCAGCTCGGCTTCCGCAATGTCGCGCACCGCATGCGGCACGCCGTGCTTGGCAGCGAGCTCCAGCACCACGTCGTAGGTGATGCCGGGCAGCATGCGGTGGTCCTTGACTGGCGCCAGCAGCATGCCGTTCTTCACCACGAAGATGTTCGAGGCGGCCCCCTCGATCATGATGCCGTCACGAATGAAGAGGGTTTCGGCACAGCCGCGTTCGACGGCATCCTGACGGGCAACGACGTTGGCGAGCAGGGCAACGACCTTGAGGTCGCAACGCGCCCAGCGCGTGTCGGCAGCGGTCACGGCAGCAACGCCGGTGGCGCGAACGCTGTCCGGTGTCGTCACCAGCGGCGCCGTGAAGATGAAGACCGTCGGCGCAACGCCCTTCGGGAAGGCGTGGTCGCGCTTGTCGTCAGCGCCGCGCGTCACCTGGATGTAAACCGACTGGTCGTCGAAGGGGGCGGCGGCGATGATGCGCTCGACCCGTTCCGTCCACTCGGCCAGCGTATGCGGGTTGGCGAGGCGGATGCCATCCAGCGTTTGTTGCAGACGCTTGAGGTGTTCACCAATGCGGAAGGGCTTGCGCGAGTACACCGGCACGACCTCGTAGCCACCATCCCCGAAGAGGAAGCCACGGTCGAGCGGCGATATGCGCGCTTCGTTGAGCGGCAGATACCGGCCGTCGAGGTAGCAGGTGGTCGTATTCATGCGTTTACTTGAACCAGAGGCGAACCGAGTCGATGGCGCGTCCGATGAAGCCGGCCTGCGGCACGGTTTCTAGCGCGACGACCGGGAATTCGCCGTACGGCTTGCCATCGACGCTGACCTTCATCGTACCGACCACCTGGCCGGCCGAGATCGGTGCGATCAGCGGCTGTTGCGAGACGAGATCGGCCTGCACCTTGGGCCCGAAACCCTTCGGCACGGCGAGGATGAAGTCGCTGGTGAAGCCTGCCTTGAGCGTCGACGAAGCGCCTTTCCAGACCTTCAGGTTGGAAACGGCCTGATCCTTGGCGTAGAGCTGGACGGCATCGTAGAACTGGAAGCCGTAATTGAGCAGCTTCAGCGATTCCTGGGCACGGACGCTGTCGGAGGCGGCACCGAGCACGACCGACAGCAGGCGACGCGGACCCCGCTTGGCCGAGGAAATCAGGCAGTAGCCGGCGGCATCGGTGTGGCCGGTCTTGACGCCGTCGACCGTCGGATCGAGCCAGAGCAGGCGGTTGCGGTTGTGCTGGGTAATGTTGTTGTAGCGAAATTCCTTGAGCGTGTAGTACTTGGCGTAATCCTCGGGGAAGTCTCGAATCAGCGCACCGGCGAGGATCGCCAGATCGCGCGCCGTCGTGTAGTGCTGCGGGTCGGGCAAGCCGGTCGAGTTGCGGAAGCTGGAGGCCTTCATGCCGAGGCGCTGCGCCTCGCGGTTCATCATCTGTGCGAAGTTTTCCTCGCTGCCGGCGATGCCTTCGGCGAGTGCGACGCAAGCATCATTGCCGGACTGGACGATCATGCCCTTGATCAGATCCTCGACCGGCACCTGGTGGCCGACGCGGATGAACATCTTCGACCCGCCCGTGCGCCAGGCGCGTTCGGAGACGGTGATGCCCTGATCGATCTTCAGGGTGCCCTGCTTCAGTGCGGCAAAGGTCAGGTAGGCGGTCATCAGCTTGGTCAGCGAGGCCGGTTCGAGGCGTTCGTCCTCCGCCTGGCTGGCGAGTGTCTGACCGGAACCGGACTCGATCAGCAGCCAGGATTTGGCAGCGAGCGCCGGGGGCACAGGCAACTGCTGGGCGAGGACGATCGACGGCACGAGGGCGAACAGGAAAGCGATGATTTTCATTGGAAATTCTGGGAAGAGGGCTTCGTTGGGAATGGCGAATTATAGCAACCGGCCTTGTGCTGCCGACGGCCGGTTACACACGGTTACGCAGGCACTGCCAGGCAGCGGCGTTCAACGCGTCACAAAGGTCGGCTTGAACCCGTAGTCCTGACGGATGCGTTCGGCGATTTTTTCCGCCGCGGCCCGGCTCGGATAGGGACCGAGATGCAGTCGGTGAATGCCGCCGCTCGTATTGATGCGCAGATCGGCCTCCGCCCAGTCGAGTTCGCGGCTCATGCGCACGCGCATCGTCTCGGCATTGTCGGCGTTCGCGAAGGCCCCCAGTTGCAGCAGCACGCTGCCGGCGGGCATGGCGCTGCTGCCGCCGTTGAGCCCGATGGTGGCCGCGGCCTGAACCGGCTTTTCCTCGGCGGCCAGCTTCTTCGCGATGTCGGCGATTTCATCGCGTGGCGGCGGCGAGGCCGACGCCGCCACCGGACGCGGCTCGGATGGGGTGACCTGCGCATAGGCGACGCCGGTCGCATCGGGTACGATCGCCTCGACCTCGACCTGCGAGCTGCCGCCACGGATGTAGTCGAGCTTGTGAGCCGCGGCGTAGGAGAGGTCGATGACGCGGCCCACATGAAAGGGGCCACGGTCGATGACGCGGACGATGACCGTGCGACCGTTCGCGAGGTTGGTCACCTTGGCATAGGACGGGATGGCCAGGGTCGGGTGCGCCGCCGTCATGGAGAACATGTCGTAGGGTTCGCCGATCGAGGTTTTCTGGCCATGAAATTTCTTGCCGTACCAGCTGCCGATGCCACGTTCCTTGTACGGCCTGACGCTGGTGTTCGGCACGTATTCCTTGCCGAACACGACATAAGGCCGGTTGGCGAAGCGGTGTAGCGGCTCGATCCGCGGCTCGGCGTCGGGAACGTCGTCGAGCCCGTCGGGAATGTCATCGGCCGGACCATCGTCCTTGTAATAGCCGCCGCCACGCTTGAGCACCACCGCCGGCTTCTTCGTCGGCGTCTTCGCCGCCGGCCTGACCGGTTCGGGTGCAGGATCCGCAGGCACCTTCGGCTGGCTCCCGCAGGCAGCGAGCATCAGGGCGACGAGCCCGCCGGCAGCGTGGCCCTGCAGGCGCCGCACGCTCATTTCTTCACCAGCATGCGGTGGGTGTGAATGCTCATCAGGATGCCGAGCCCGGTGCAGAGCGTCACCAGCGCGGTGCCGCCGAAGCTCATGAAGGGCAGCGGCACGCCGACCACGGGCATGATGCCGGAGACCATGCCCATGTTGATGAAGGCATAGGTGAACAGGCTGAGCGTGATCGACGCAGCGAGCAGACGGCCGAACAGGGTCGAGGCGTTGGCGGCGATCATCATGCCGCGGCCGATCAGCAGCAGGTAGAGCACGAGCAGGACCGAGTTGCCGATCAGGCCCCATTCCTCGGAGAAGACCGCGAAGATGAAATCAGTGTGCTTTTCGGGGATGAACTCCAGGTGCGTCTGCGTACCCTGCAGCCAGCCCTTTCCGGTCGGACCGCCGGAGCCGATCGCGATGCTCGCCTGGATGATGTGGTAGCCGGAGCCGAGCGGATCCGTGGTCGGGTCGATCAGCGTCAGGATGCGCTTCTTCTGGTAATCGTGCAGGAAGGTCCACAGCACCGGGGCCGCCGCCGCGCCAGCAGCCGCCAGGCCGATCATGACCTTCCACTGCAGGCCGGCGAAGAAGAGCACATAGAAACCGGCGGCGCCGATGAGGATCGCCGTGCCGAGATCGGGCTGTTTCGCGACGAGTCCGAACGGCACGATCAGCAACAGCACCGCGACTGCGTAATGGCGGAACTTCAAGGCGGCCTCGTATTTGTGGAAGTACCAGGCGAGCATCAGCGGCATCGCGAGCTTCATGATTTCCGAAGGCTGGATGCGGGTGATGCCGATGTTCAGCCAGCGCCGGGCACCGTTCACCTTGATGCCGAAGAGGAAGACCATGACCAGCAGGATCAGGCCGATCACATAGAGCGGCACCGCGAAGCGCATCAGTTTCTGTGGCGGCAACTGCGCGACGCCCCACATCAGCGTCAGCGCTACTGCCATGTTGATGAACTGGCTCATCAGCCGGTTCTGGCTGTCATAGGTTGCGGAGAATACCGTCGCCAGACCAACTCCCATGATCGCCAGCGTGATCATGAGCAGCGGCGGGTCGAGGTGGTCCACCGTCCCGTGCCAGAGACGATGCCGGATTTCGGCAAAACTCATCATTCGTCAGCCTCCACCGCAGCAGAATCCTCGATCGCGGCCCCCGCGGGCACCTTGCCGAGCAGGTAGTAGTCGAACACCATGCGCGCGATCGGCGCCGCCGACTGGGCGCCGAAACCGCCGTTCTCGACCACGACCGCCAGCGCGATCTTCGGCTTTTCGGCCGGCGCATAGGCCATGAAGAGGGCGTGATCGCGCAGGCGCTCCTTGACCTTGCCGGCGTGATACGCCTCGCCCTTCAGGCTGAACACCTGCGCCGTACCGGTCTTGCCGGCCGCCTCGTAGCCTGCGCCGGCAAACGCACGCGCGCCGGTACCTTCCTTGATGACGCCGACCAGTGCCTTCTTCACGACGTCGATATTCGCCTGCTTGAACGGCAGGCGCTTGATCGGCTCCGGCTCGATCATCGTCTTCTCGCCGGTCTTCGCGTCGGTGATGTACTTGACGAGGTGCGGCCGGAACATGACGCCATCGTTGGCAACGGTCGCGGTCGCCTGCGCGAGCTGCAGCATGGTGTAGGAATTGTAGCCCTGGCCGATGCCGATCGAAATCGTCTCGCCGGCATACCATTTCTGCTGCTCCGGCTTCTTGAAGCGCTTCTTCTTCCAGGCCTGTGATGGCAGCACCCCTTCCGCCTCACCCTCGATGTCAATCCCCGTTCTCTGGCCAAAGCCGAGCTTGGCCATGAAACCGGAAATGCCGTCGATGCCCATGTCGTTGGCGAGAATGTAGTAATAGGTGTCGCAGGAATGGACGATCGACTTGTACATGTCGACCGAGCCGTGCCCGCCCTTCTTGTCGTCGCGGAACTGGTGGCCGCCGAAGTTGAAGTAGCCAGGGTCGGAAATCGCCTGCTGCGGCGTACGCTTGCCGGATTCCAGGGCCCCCAGCGCCATGAAGGGCTTGAAGGTCGAACCCGGCGGGTAGGTGCCGTAGATGGCCCGGTTGAGCAGCGGCTTGTCGAGGTCGGTATTGTAGGCATCCCAGTCATCGGAGCGGATGCCGTCGACGAAGAGATTGGGGTCGAAGGTCGGCATCGACACCAGCGCGAGAATGCCGCCGGTCTCGGGCTCGATCGCGACCAGGGCCCCGCGCCGCTCGCCGAAGGCCTGCTCGACGACTTTCTGCAGCTTCGCGTCCAGGGTCAGCATCAGGTTGTTGCCCGGCACCGGCGCCGTGCGCGCGAGGCTGCGCACCGCACGGCCGCCGGCGTCGACCTCGACCTCTTCGTACCCGGTATGTCCGTGCAGGTGGAATTCGTAACGTTGCTCGACACCGCTCTTGCCGAAGTGATCGGTGCCCTTGTAGTTGGCGCCCTGTTCATTCTGCTCGATGCGTTCGAGATCGCGATCGTTGACGCGGCCGATATAGCCGAGCGCGTGCGAGGCGAGCTCGCCCAGCGGGTACTGGCGGAACAGGCGCGCCTTGACTTCGACACCGGGGAATCGGTAGCGGTTGGCAGCGACGATCGCGACTTCCTTGTCGGTCAGTCGCGTGCGCAGCGGGATCGATTCGAAATTCTTCGATTCATCCATCAGCTTCTTGAAGCGCTTGCGGTCCTTCGCCTGCACTTCGATCAGCTTCGCCAGCGCATCGATCGTGGCATCGAGATCGGGCACTTTCGACGGCGTGATCTCGAGCGTGAACGCCGAATAGTTGCGGGCCAGCACGGTGCCGGCACGATCGACAATGACACCGCGGTTCGGCACGATCGGCACCAGGGAGATGCGATTGCCTTCGGCACGCGTCGTGTAGTACTCGTGCTGAAACACCTGCAGCCAGACGAAGCGCGCAAAGAGGATCACGAAGGCCAGCAACACCGCCACCGCGGCGAAGCCGAGGCGGAAACGGAAGCGGTTGACCTCACTGTCCTGGTGATGGAAATCGTCGTAATGGCGACGCCGCATGGGAGGGGTCCCGACTACCTAGATCGGCCGGTTGGCGTCGCGCTCGACCGGCTGATACTGCGGCAGCAGCAGCAGGAACGTCAGTGGCAGCCAGAGCAGCGCGCCGACAAGCGGCCACAGGAAATAGAGGATGCCGGGGAATTGCCCCCCGGCGAGCATGCCGACGGCGAACTGCACCAGGGGCACGATGCAAAGCAGCGGCAGGATCTGCAACGCCTGCTGCAACAACGGGAACCACAGCACGCGCCGCGACAGCGACGAAGCGAAATACGTGAGCAGCACGTAGGCCAGGGTGTGCTGACCCATCAGGCTGGCATCGGCAACATCCATGACGATGCCGACAAGAAAGGCCCAACCCATGCCGACCTTGCGGAACTCGCGCACCGACCAGAAGCAGAGGACCAGCGCCACCCAGTCAGGCACGCCCGGCCACCAGGCCGTCGGCAGCATGTTGAGCAGCAGCGCGACGATCAGCGACAGCGCGATGAACCACGGCCGGACCGGCAGCAGGATGCGGGAAGAGGAGAAGGTTGCTTGCACGTGATCCTCAGTTTCTGCCGCCCGGGCGCTTTTTCCTTGCCTTCGGTGCCTTGTCTTCCGGAGCGCCTTCAACGGCCTCGGCCGGCTCCGGACGAGGCGCCGGCGGCGTCCGCGCGGCAAGCACCATGACCTCGCCGAAATTCTCGACGCCGGCAACCGGTGCACAGAGGATGCGGGCAAAGGAATACGACGATTCGCGCTCGATGCCGAGTACGCGGGCGACGGGGAAACCCGGTTGGAAGATCCCGTCGAGGCCGGAAGTAACGAGCAGATCGCCTTCCTGAACGTCGGCATTGACCGGCATGAAACGCAGTTCGAGCTGGCCATTGCCGAGGCCGAAGACAACCGAGCGCAGACCGTTGCGCACGATCTGCACCGGCACGGCCTGCCCCTTGTCGGTGATCAGCGTGACTTCGGAGAGGAAGGGGTAGACCCGGGTCACCTGTCCGACGATGCCGGCGTCGTCCACCACCGGCAAGCCGGCTGCGATCTTGTCCTGCTGCCCCTTGTCGACGATGACGCGCCGTGAGAACGGATCGCGGGCGGTGTAAAGAATCTGTGCGACCTGACCTCCCGCCGGCTGCCGTTCATGGACCGACAGCAAGCGACGCAGGCGCGCATTTTCGGCCTCGAGCTGCTGCAGGCGCAGCAGCGTCGGTGCGACTTCGAGCTTGGCATGCTTCAGGCGCTGGTTTTCGTCCTGCAGCGCACCGACCGTCTGGAAGTATTCACCTGCCTGATCGAATCCGCGTGCCGGCGAATGCGCCAACTGCTGCAGCGGCTGCAGGACGACGGCGAGCGCCTGCCGCCCGATTTCCAGATAGCGGAACTTGGCATCGAGCACCATCAGCGAGATGGAGATCGCCACATAGAGCGACAACAGCGCCAACGGCGCCGGTCCCTGCTTGAAGAATGGTGGTGGCGAGTGGTCGAAGGCTGCCACGGATTGGCGTTACTCGGAGGCGAAGATGCTGCCGAGCTTATCCATCTTCTCGAGCGCCAGACCCGAGCCGCGCGCCACGCAGGTCAGCGGATCTTCGGCGACGACGACCGGCAGCCCCGTCTCTTCCATCAGCAGGCGGTCGAGGTCGCGCAGGCAGGCACCGCCGCCGGTGATGACCATGCCCTTTTCGGCGATGTCGGCACCGAGTTCCGGCGGCGTCTTCTCGAGGGCGGACTTCACGGCCGAGACGATGTTGTTGAGCGGCTCGGTCAGCGCTTCGAGAATCTCGTTCGAGGAGATCGTGAACTTGCGCGGGATGCCTTCGGCCTTGTTGATGCCGGAGACTTCCATCTCGCGCACCTCGGTGCCCGGGAAAGCGGAACCGATGGTCTTCTTGATGTTCTCGGCAGTGTTCTCGCCGATCAGCATGCCGTAGTTGCGGCTGATGTAGTTGATGATCGCCTCGTCGAGCTTGTCGCCGCCGACGCGCACCGAGCCGGCATAGACCATGCCGCCGAGCGAGATGACGCCGACTTCGGTCGTGCCGCCGCC
>DAORCC010000102.1:0-8619 GCA_035345235.1 Azospira sp. | reverse complement strand
GCTTCGGAAGCCTGCTCGCTGCCGGCGATGTTTTCTCCGTTCCGCCTGCGGCGGATCGTGGCGAGCGGATGCTGGCGGTTCCGCCGGCGACGGTCGGTGCGATCGACGGTACGACGGATTCGCTGCCGATCCGCATTGTGCCCGGGCCGCAGGCCGACTATTTCGACGACTCGGCCCTGGCGGCGTTTCTCGCGTGCGCGTACCGGGTGACGGCCGAGTCGGATCGCATGGGCATGCGGCTCGACGGCACGACACTGGTGCACCGTCCGGAGAAGGGAGCTGACATCGCTTCCGATGCGACGGTGCCGGGATCGATCCAGGTGCCCGGCAACGGCAAGCCGATCGTGCTGCTCAACGATGGCCAGACGGCTGGTGGCTACCCGAAGATCGCGACGGTGGTCTCGGCCGACCTACCGCGCCTGGCTGCCTTGCCGGCGGGTGCGACGGTCCGTTTTCAGGCGGTGTCGGTTGTCGCGGCGGAAGCGGCGGCACGTGCGGCCGAATCCGACCTGAAGGCCTTGGCCGGGTCGATTGTGCCGGCCGTCGTGGCGGGCGAACTCGATCTCGATGCGCTCTATGCAGGCAACCTGCTCAGTGGCATGGTCAACGCAACGCGCCCCGATTGACGGGGCTGAAAGGCAATCATGAATCGTCTCAACCTCAACGCCGATCTCGGCGAAAGCTTCGGCGCCTGGAAAATGGGCAGCGACACCGAACTGCTGCAGATCGTCGGCTCGGCCAACATCGCCTGCGGCTTCCATGCCGGTGACCCGCTGGTGATGCGTCGTACCGTGCGCCAGGCGCTTGATGCCGGCGTCAGCCTCGGTGCACATCCCTCGTTTCCCGATCTGCAAGGCTTCGGCCGGCGCGCGATGCAGGTCCCCGCTGCCGAGCTCGAAGCCATGCTGATCTACCAGATCGGTGCGCTGTCCGGTATTGCCCGCGCCGAGGGCGGGGTGCTGACGCACGTGAAGCCGCACGGAGCACTGAACAACATGGCCTGCGAGGATGCGGCGCTGGCAGCGACCGTCGCACGCGCCGTCAAGGCCTTCGACGCGACCCTGATCCTGCTTGCGCCGGCGCTGTCGCAGCTGCAGAGGGCAGGTGAGGCCGCGGGGCTGGCGGTGGGTATCGAGGTCTTCGCCGATCGCACCTATACCGATGAAGGCAATCTCGTGCCGCGTTCGAAGCCGGGGGCGGTGCTGCATGCCGCGGAGGATTGCGTGGCGCATGTACTGCGCTTCGTCGAGGCCGGTGGCATCGTCTGCGCCTCGGGCAAGATACTGAAAACCCCTTTCCACAGCATCTGCGTTCATGGTGACGGGCCGCAGGCCGTGGCTGCCGCGGCGGCGATCCGTGATGCGATGGGCGTGGCCGGCGTTGCCCTTGTCCCGCTGCCGCATGCGATTGCGGGCTGATTCCTCCACGGAGCGCCCTTTCTTGCGTCAGCAAGCATGAAAAAGGCTTGATTATCAAGACCAAGGCCCGCTATAATCACGGGCTTGATTTTTTCCACCTTGCTCCACCGTTATCGCATGGCGGGGAGCTTTTGCCACAAGGAGTGTTCATGCGCCATTACGAAGTCTGTTTCATCGTCCATCCGGACCAGTCCGAGCAGGTCCCGGCGATGGTCGAGCGCTACAAGTCGCTCGTCACCTCGCGCAACGGGATCATCCACCGTCTTGAAGACTGGGGCCGTCGCCAGCTGGCTTACCCGCTGCAGAAGATCCACAAGGCGCACTATGTTCTGATGAACATCGAGTGCGACGGCGAGACCCTCGCCGAGCTCGAGCACGCGTTCAAGTTCAACGACGCCGTGCTGCGCCACCTGACCGTCAAGATGAAGGCTGCCATCACTTCCCCGTCGCCGATGATGAAGGAAGAGAAGTCGAAGTCGCTGATGGAAGGCAAGGCCGAAGCCGCTGCTGAAGCGCCGGCTGCCGCCTAAGGAATTACCGGAGGTTTGCTGAACCGCGTAGAACTCACCGGCTGCCTGATCGAACGCCTCGCGCTGCGCTATACGCCGGCAGGGGTTCCGGTCACCGAGTGTCGAATCCGGCACGAATCGGAACAGGTGGAAGCGGGAACTCCCCGCATGGTCGAGTGCGAGATTCCGGCCAAGGGGCTGGGGGATGCGGCGAAGTGGCTGCAGGCGGCAACAACGGGAGCGCAGGTCAAAGTGACCGGTTTCCTCGCCGCAAAGAGCCGCAACAGCAAGCAACTGGTACTGCACATCGAACATTTGGAATTTTTGGAAGGAAACTGAAATGGCACGATTCTTCAAGAAGAAGGATGACAAGAAGCCGAAGCGTGGTGGTGGCCTGTTCAAGCGCCGCAAGTTCTGCCGCTTCACTGCTGACAAGGTCGATTTCGTCGACTACAAGGACGTCGAAGTCCTGAAGGAATTCATCGTCGAGAACGGCAAGATCATGCCGGCCCGTCTGACCGGTACCAAGGCCCACTACCAGCGCCAGCTGTCGGTCGCCATCAAGCGCGCCCGCTTCATGGCCCTGTTGCCCTACACCGATAACCACCAGTAATCGAGGAACCAGACCATGCAAATCATTCTGATGGACAAGGTTGTCAACCTCGGTAACCTCGGCGATCTCGTCAAGGTCAAGGATGGCTACGCCCGCAACTTCCTGATCCCGCGCGGCATGGCCAAGCGCGCCACGCCGGCCGCCAAGGCCGAGTTCGAAGCGCGTCGTGCCGAGCTCGAGAAGCTGGCCGCCGAGAAGCTGGCCGCTGCCCAGGGTGTGGCCGAGAAGATGGCCGGTGTCGTCGTCGAGATCAGCCGCAAGGCCGGTGTTGATGGCCGCCTGTTCGGCTCGGTGACCAATGCCGATATCGCCGACGGCCTGAAGGCGCAGGGCTTCGACATCGAGAAGTCGTCGGTCCGCATGCCGAACGGCCCGCTGAAGACCGTCAGCGAAACCACCATTGACGTTGCGCTGCATACCGACGTCGTTGCGCAGATCACCGTCAAGGTGACCGGCGAGCAGTAATCAGGCGCCTCGCCGCGTACGCGGCGACAGCACCAGCAGAAAGGCCCCGGATTTTCCGGGGCCTTTCTGCTTTTTGTTGCTCCCTTCCGGCGGCGCCGGCGGGCTCAGTCGTGGGCGTTCACGTCCCTGCTGCTACTGGCCGCAGTTTTCTTGACGCCGGGCTTGCGTCCGCGCGCAGGCGGTGGCGTATAGCACGAGGGGCGGCAACTGATGCCTTCGATCGCGACGCCATTGACGAACTGGGTTGCATTGCAGCAAATCAGGTCGCCGGAGGAAGCCAGGTCGGCGACATGTGCGCGGACCTTTGCGAGCGGCACTTTCAGGGCTTCGGCGATGGCCAGGTCGAGGTGTGGCCCCTTGGCACGCAGAAACTCGAGGATGCTGGCATTGATCTGGTTGGGCATGGCGCGCTCCTTCATGGTCTTTCCTTGAACGACAAAACCCGGACCGAGGTCCGGGTGGTTTTCCCCCTGGCGTTAACCAGGGGTTCTACTGTACAGCTTGTTCAGGCTGCTTGCGACATCAGCTTCAGGGTCGCGGCATTGGCGGCAGCGACATTGGCTTCGATCGTGGCCTTGGCCTGCTTCGCCTGACGGCTCATCGTCTCGTAAGCGGAATCGGCCTGGGCCAGCGCCGACTTGACGGCTGCGACGACGGTTTCCGAACCGGCCGGGGCGCTCTTCAGCGATTGCTCGACAGCGTTCGAGAAGGTCTTCTTGAGCTCGATGCTCTGGCCTTCAGCGATCTGGCCGAGTGCGTTGGTCGATTCGCTGGCGATCTCATAAACGCTGCGGGAGTAGGCGATGGCCTTTTCGACAGCGGGCTTGGCCAGTTGCTGTTGCAGCGACACGAAGCCCTGCACGTCCTTGACGGCGAGCAGCGCGGCGACGGCGGAAGCACCATCCGCGACAAAGCTGCGGGCGGTATTCAGGTTAAGGGCGGCAAGGCGCTCGGCCGTGGCCAGCGAGGTGTTGGCGACAGTCAGCAGCGACTCGATCGCAGCCTGGTTGACGGCGGCGAATTGGCCGAATTGTTCGTTGGCTTTAAACATGTTCAATCTCCTGGGCAATGGGGTGGTGCGTTGATCTGCAGCATCTCTGTTGCAGATCCGCGGTTGTTGCAGTGCACAAATCGAATTTTAGTGAATTTGAAAAAATAGTCAAGCGGAATTTGTGCGATGCACAAAAATCATTTAAATGATTGCCTTGCGCCGTCTCCGTGGTTCTCATCGACGCTGCCCCGGCCGGCCGGGAGGCGTCGCTGGCATGGTCGTGCGAGTGGGCTCGTAGTATCGTCACGTCTACGAACCATATTCTTTGAAACGACGACGGAATCCATGAACGTTTCCACTTCCACGCGCGACACCGTCGCCACCATCCGCCTGCAGGGCCGTTTCGATTTTTCCGTGCACCGGGAATTCCGCGAAGCGGTCAAATCCGCCGTTTCCGCTTCGGAGGTCCGCGAAATCGAAATCGATCTCTCGGCGGTCACCTACATGGACAGCTCGGCGCTCGGTATGTTGCTGCTCTCGCGCGAGAACGCGGCGACGGAGCGGAAGACCGTGATTCTGGTACGACCGGCGGAGAATGTCCGGCAGGTGCTGGAAGTCGCCAACTTCCACAAGCTGTTCACGATTCGCTAGTGCGACCCTCGCTGCGCGCTGCCGTACGCAGCGATTGCAGTTCGTTGCCGATCAGTGCCGCGAGGACGATCGAGCCACCGATCAGCGTCTCGGATGCGGGGCGCTCGCCTGCGCCAAGCCATGCCCACGCTACGCCGAAGACCACTTCGAGCAATGCGAGCAGTGCGATTTCGGGGGCAGGCAGCTCGCGCGACAGGCGTACGACCAGCAGGCATGGTACGGCCAGCTGAACGGCACCGAGCAAGGCCAGGAGTCCAATATCGTGTGCCGAGGCCTGCAGTGGCAGTGCGAGTGGCAGTGCCAGCCCGGCGGATAGCACGGCACCGATCCAGACGGCGGGCAGCATGTCCGTGCGCCGCGCGGTTTCGCGGCGGCTCATGTGTTGCAGCACTGTCCAATTGACGGCGCTCGCCAACGGAACGGCAAGCGCGACCAGCGTCCCCAGAGGGCTGGCGCCCTGCCGTGCCTCGTTGCCGAACATCCAGGCAATGCCGAGGCCGGCGGCGGCGATTGCCATCCAGGTGCGAGGCGGCAAGTGCTGGTGCAGGAAGCTGCGCGCGAACAGGGCGGTGACCAGCGGCGCGAGCGCCATCGTGATCAGCACGTTGGCGACGCTGGTGAGCGTCAATGCAACCATGAAGGCAGTGAACATCACCGCCCAGCAAATGCCGGAAATCCAGACGCTGCGCGGCCAGTCCGGTAGTTGCCGCCACATGGTCGGGCCACGCATTGCGCTGAGCGCGAGGGTCAGTGTCAGGGTATTGAAGAAACTCCGCCAGAACGTCACCTCGAAGCTGCGCGCCGCTTCCAGATGGCGTGCCACGACGCCGGCAATGCTCCACAGCAGGGTGACGACGATCATCAGGACGACTGCGCGGGCGTGGCTCATTCGGGGGCGCCGTGTTGGTGCGGAAAGGGTGGTGATGTGTCAGCCCGCTCATTGGAACCGCGCGGACAACCAGTACGACAGGCGCGCATTCTACGGGATTATGGCGACCGGAGCCGCGCCGGCAGGCACGGCTTTCTGTTTTGATGGCGGGCGGGTAAACTCGCTCCTCCTCCGAGGTTAGGCACATGGCCCAATTCCAGAAAAAGCAGTCGCAGCCCCCTTCGATCGACCCCGCGATCGCGGCCTTGCGCATTCCTCCGCATTCGATCGAGGCCGAGCAGTCGGTGCTTGGCGGATTGCTGCTCGATACCGGCGCCTACGACAAGATCAGCGACGCAATCTCGGAATCCGATTTCTATCGCGACGAGCATCGCCGCATCTTCCGCGTCATCCAGCGCATGCAGGAGCGCGGCAAGCCGGCCGATGTCGTGACGGTTGCCGAGGCGCTCGATGCCGCCGGTGAAACCGAACATACGGGCGGCCTTGCCTATCTCGGCGAACTGGCGCAGAACACGCCGTCGGCGGCCAACATCAAGCGCTACGCCGAGATCGTGCGCGAGCGCGCCGTGCTGCGCCAGCTGGTCACGGCCGGCGACGAGATTGCTGCCAGCGCGTTGAATCCGCTTGGCCGCGAGCCGAAAGTGCTGCTCGACGAGGCGGAGGCGAAGGTGTTCGCGATCGCCGAATCCGGCGCCCGCCACCAGACCGGTTTCCAGCACATCAACCCGCTGCTGACACAGGTCGTCGAGCGCATCCAGGAACTGCACGACCGCGACAATCCGTCCGACATCACCGGCATCCCGTCCGGCTACCACGATCTCGACAAGATGACCTCCGGCCTGCAGCCGGGCGACCTGGTCATCGTCGCCGGCCGCCCGTCGATGGGCAAGACCTCGTTGGCGCTGAACATGGCCGAATACGTGGCGATCGACTACGGGGCGCCGGTGGCGGTGTTCTCGATGGAAATGGGCGGTGCCCAGCTGGCGATGCGCATGCTGGCGTCGGTCGGGCGGCTTGACCAGCAGCGCGTGCGTACCGGCAAGCTGAACGACGACGAGTGGTCGCGCCTATCGTACGCGCTCGGCAAGATCCACGAGAAGGCGATCTACATCGACGAGACGCCGGCCCTGAACCCGATCGACCTGCGCGCCCGTGCCCGCCGGCTGCACCGCCAGTGCGGCAAGCTCGGCCTGATCGTCATCGACTACCTGCAGCTGATGTCCGGCAGCAGCCAGGGCGAGAACCGGGCGACCGAGATCTCGGAGATTTCGCGTTCGCTGAAGGGGCTCGCCAAGGAACTGGAATGCCCGGTGATCGCGCTGTCGCAGCTGAACCGCTCGCTCGAACAGCGGCCGAACAAACGGCCGGTGATGTCCGACCTGCGCGAATCGGGCGCCATCGAGCAGGATGCGGACGTGATCCTGTTCATTTATCGCGACCAGGTCTACAACCCCGATTCGCCGGACAAGGGCACCGCCGAGATCATCATCGGCAAGCAGCGTAACGGCCCGCTGGGCACCGTCCGCCTCTCCTTCCTCGGCGAATACACGCGCTTCGAGAACTTCGCCGCGCCCGGCAGCTACTGAGCGCCCTGCGCTTAGCCGACGCTGATGTCGCCGTCCACGACCCGCGTCGTGCGCGGCACGATGCTGATCACTTCCTCGCCGGCAATCGGCGTATCGATGCCCTCCCGCGCCCGGATGCTGATGGCGCCGAGATAGACATCGACGGACGGCTGCAACTGGCCGGTGCTACTCAACACTTTTCCGGCAAGCAGGGGGCACGCATGTTCGAGGGCGTGCAGCGCCTCGCCGACTGTATCGCCGCTGGCGGTGATCTCCTCGTGGCCTTCCGACCAGCGTCGCATCGGTGGCGGGATATGGATGGAAACGACGGGCGAATCGATCATGATCTTCTCCTTCCGGTGCCGGAACCTTCCTTCGCTGAGACTGCACCGGAGGTGACTTCGTTCCTGTCTGGCACAGCCGGGCTGCGCCACGCTATGCTTGCCGAATAATCCAGCCGTAGCGGGCCTTCTACGATGCAAAACCGACTGATGAACTTTCTGCGCTGCGTGCTCCTGTTGCTGGTCACCGGGGCGGCCGACGCCCAGACGGCGGTAGCCGGTCGCATCGATGAAACACAGGGCGATGTCCGCCTCTACGACCCGGCGCAGAACATGCGTATCGCGAAGGTGGGCGAGGTCGTCAATGAAGGGGACAGCATCGTCACCGGCAGCGACGGCGAGGTGCATCTGGCGATGGCGGACGAAGGACAGATCGCGGTGCGCCCGAATACCCGTTTGCGCATCGCCAGATACAGGGCGGACGGCGGTTCAGGCGACACCAGCATCATCGCGCTGGTGCAGGGTGCCCTGCGCTCGGTGACCGGCTGGATCGGCAAGTACAACGCGAAGGGCTACGCCATCCGTACGCCGACCGCGACGATCGGCGTGCGCGGTACCGACCACGAAACCATGGTGCTGCCGACGGGCAGCCCGGATGGCGAGGCCGGTACCTACGATAAGGTCAATCACGGCGCCACATTGTTGACGACGCAGCACGGAACAACCGAGGTGCGTCCGAATCAGGCCGGATTCGTTTCGCTCAAGGGCAAGGCAAAACCGCGGCTGCTTTCATCGGTGCCCGCCTTCTACCGCACGGCACGACTCGATCCTCGCTTCGATCGCCTGCACGAGAAGGTGCGCCAGGAACTGGATACGAAACGCACGCAGCGCATCGAGGCGATCAAGCAGCGCCAGCTCAAGCCGGACGAGGTGCGTCGCGGCAAGACTGCCGACGAGCGGGCAGCGCGCGAGGGCTCGAAGCGCGACGACGCGGTGCGGCGTGCGCAGCAGCAGCGTCATGAAGCGGCCGAGCACCGTCGCCAGGATCAGCAGCGTCAATACGACGAACGCCGCCAGCGGCTGGAGGAGCACCGACCGGGGGAACTGCGGCGATCACCGCAGGGCAGGGCGCGCCAGCATGATGATTCGGGCAGCGGCAGCCATGGGGACGGGCGCGGTAAACACGGCGGCGGTCGCAATCAATGAGTGGCGACGGTGTCATGGTGGCCGAAGTGCA
>DAORCC010000101.1:0-8673 GCA_035345235.1 Azospira sp. | reverse complement strand
GCACGGCAAGCGGGCAGTGCAGGAGTTCGACGCCGGCCCCTGTGGCTGTCTGCGGTCGGTAATCGACGAGATCGACACGCCCCCCCAGCAGACGGGCACGCTGCTCAAGCAGGGCGCGATCGGCGAGGACGACAATGCGCGCCTGGAATTTCCGTGCCTGCAAGCGAAGGCATAGTTCCGGCCCGATACCGCCCGGCTCGCCGGACGTGACGGCGATGACCGGAAGCGACATCAGCGTTCGTCCAGCCGATACTCGACGTAGGCCCGGTCGCGGATCTGGCGCAACCAGTCCTGATACGCCTCGTCGAGCTTGCGTTCGCGCAGCGCCTGCCGAGCGACCATCCGCTTGCGGTCGTCCGAAACATCCTGCGTGCGCCGCTCGAGGACCTGAATGAGATGGAAGCCGAATGGCGATTGCGTCGGTTCGCTGAGTTCATTGATCGCCAGACGATCCATCACGCGTTCGAACTCCGGTACCGTATCGCCGGGATACAGCCAGCCAAGATCGCCGCCCTTCGCGGCCGAGCCATCCTGCGAATAGAGTCGCGCCAGCTCTGCAAAATCACCGCCATGCTTCAGCCGCTCGCGCAAGCCCGTCATCTTGTGCCGAGCCTCCGACTCCGACACCAGTTCGTTGACCCGGATCAGGATATGGCGTGCATGCGTCTGCTGCACCGGCGGCAGGGACAGCCCGCCCTTGCGTGCAAGCAGCTTGACGATGTGAAAGCCGTTCGGACTTTTCAGGATCGGCGAAACATCACCCGGCTTCATCCGCGACACCGCCTCGGCAAACAACGCGGGCAGCCGGTCGAGTGGTCGCGGGCTCAGGATGCCACCCTGCAACCCGTCGGGAGCATCCGAATAGGAGGCAGCCAGCTGCGAGAAATTCTCTCCGCGCTTGATGCGGTCGATGACCTCGTCGGCTTTCGCCTTCAATTTCTGAAGTTGCTCGGGCGAGGCCGCCTCAGGCGCACGCAGCAGGATGTGCGCGACCTGCACTTCGTCTGCACCACCACCGGATTTGCTTTTCTCGGCCTCGATGAAGTTGTCGATCTCGGCGTCGCTGATGACGAGACGATTGTCGACTTCGCGTTCGCGCAGGCGCGCAACCGTCATCTCTTCGCGAATCTGCTCGCGGAACTTCGCATACGGGATGCCGTCGCGCTCAAGCGCCTGGCGGAACTGCCCGAGACTCATCTTGTTGCCGGAGGCAATCCGGTTGAGCGCCTGGTCGAGCTGCGCATCGTCGATGCGCAAACCCGTGTCACGTGCCATCTGCAACTGGATGCGGTCAACCACCAGACGCTCGAGCATCTGGCGTTCAAGGACTTCGCGTGGCGGCAGCGGCGTGCCCTGCTGCTTGAGTTGCGACAGGGCGGTGTCCAGGCGGGTACGCAGATCGTAGAAGGTCAGCACTTCGTCATTCACGACAGCGACGATGCGATCAGCCTCAAGCGGCATCGGCGCCCCACGGCCGGACTGCGCATGCACCTGCCAGGTCGTGCAGAAGACGCAGACGGCAAGGCACAGACAGCGCATCAGGAAACGGAATGACATGATCATCCAGCAGGACCCTTGTAAATCGAATTATTCACCGAAGATCGGATCGGCCACCGGCTGGCTGGCGAGGCCATAGCCCGTGATGTTGCGACGGAGCAGATCGACCGGGTTGGAGCCGATACGGGCGAAGTCGTTCAGTTCGAGCTGCACGAAGAACGATGTATTCGTCTTTCCGGTTGTCGTGGCAACCTGATGGCCGACGACACGAATCGCCCAGCAGCCGGCGCTGTACTCGAGGCCGCCGACGGTCTCGACCGGCTTGTGGTCGAGGATGGAGTAATTGTAGCGGCCCACGGCCGACCAGCCCCCCCAGATCGGCCACTGCCCGGCCACGTCGACGTTCTTGAACGCCGTACCGCCGGCGGCTTCCTTGCTGCCGAAACGATAGGCGGCATTGAGCACACGGCCGAATTCCGGTTGATAGCGCGCACCGATCGACGAACGTTCCATCCGCTGATCGCTCGGGTTGTACTGCAGGGCGGTATCCAGCCAGGTCTTCGGCAGCACGCGGCCGCTGAAGGCGGCCAGGAAATCCGAACGGTTCCACTTGTCGTTCGCCTGCGACTGCAGGGGCGTCGTTCCCGGCAGGGTCGTTTCCTGGCGCTTGAAGTAGTAGCGCTGCCCGAACATCGCACGCATGGCCTCGGCACCACTGGTCGGATCGATCAGTCGCGTCGTCAACGCAGCCGTGAGCTGATTGGCATCCGAGATGCGGTCATAGCCGCTGAACTGGTTCTCGCTGAAGATCTGCGCGAAGTTGAAGTCCGCCACACCCGAATCGAAGTTCGGAATCAGGTCCTGGTTCTTGTAGGGCACGTACAGGTAGTACAGGCGCGGCTCGAGCGTCTGTGTCGCTGCCGCGCCGAACCAGGTGGTATCGCGCTCGAAGGTCATGCCGCTGTCGAGGCTCATGATCGGCATGGAGCGGGAAAGGGAGTTCGGACCGACCGACCCCGGCGCATTGCGGTCCAGAGAATAGTTCGTCACGTGCACGCCGGCTTTCGGCGTCACGTACCAGCCCGGCTGCACGAACGGCAGCGAGATCGACGGGTAGGCAACCATGCGGCGCCCTTCATCCTTGCGCTTGGAAGGATCGCTGCTGTTCGCATCGGCATGGGTAAAGGAGGTGAACTGCCCGTTAAAGGCCAGATCTGCCCCCAGGAACTCCGGACGCCGCGCGACCAGGTTGACCTGGGGCGCCAGCGAATAGACCTTGTCAATGTGCTGGGAGGTCGTGCTGTCGGGATTCAGCGTCTGGTAGGACTGTCCGATCATGGTCGCCGACCACCACCCGCTCGGCGCCCCATAGCTGAGGACGCCCTGGCGCAACAACTGACGCTGCGAGGTCAGCACGGAGCGGGAGGAAAGATCGGTGAAATAATCGTCATCCGAAACGCCGGCGATGTTCAGGGTGCCCGAGAAGCCCTGCCCGAAGTTCTGCTGGTGACGTACCGAATAGGCGTAGCGATCTTCGTTGTTCGCCTGCTTGTCGCTCGGCAGGTACTCGCCGCGCAGGTTGCTGGTGAAATTCGGATCGAGGTAGCGGAACTCGGTTGCCATCTGCGCACCCCGCTTCGAATAGATGCGCGGCGAGATCGTCGCATCCATGTTCGGGGCGATGTTCCAGTAGTACGGCGCGGACAGCGTCAGGCCGCTGGAACTGCTCGATCCGAGCGTTGGCGTCAGGAAGCCTGACTTGCGGGCATTGTTCAGCGAGAAGGACAGCCACGGCGAATGGAAGATCGGCACATCCTGGAAGTAGATGGTGCCATTCTTGCCTTCGCCGACCTCCCTGTCATAGTCGAGCGCCAGCTCGTCTGCCTTCACGTACCAGCCGGGGTCTGCAGGCTTGCAGGTCGTATAGTTGCCCTTGATGATGCGCAGCTTGTTCTCGCCTTCGAAGTCAAGGCGTTCGGCTGTCCCGCGTGCCTCCGTCGTCGGCAGCGCATCCGGCTCTTCCGAAGATGCACCGAGCACGTTCATCAGGGAACCGGGCTCTGGCCGGCTCATGCTGAGGCCCAGCGACTTCCAGGCGGGCCCGCCGGTGCCACCGGTCGGCGCACTCCCCTTGGAGCCCTTTTCCTGACGCTCGCGTTCCTTTGCTGCCCACTTCGCCTCGCGCTTGAGCAGGAAGTTCGGTTCATCGAAAACACCGGTCTGCTCAGCCATCTTCATGCGCATGCGCGGACCTGTGACCAGATCCTCCCCCTGCGCAAGTCTGACGTTACCCGTCGCCTCCAGCTCATCCTCGACGGGCCAGTATTTCATCCGGTCGGCATTGACAACCGCACGCCCCTTGCGCGCCTCGACATTTCCGGAAGCGACCGTTTCATGATCAGTGATGCCGGCAAGATCGTCGGCAGTCAGGAACATCGGTACCGGCATGCCGCTGGTGGAAATCGGTTCCAGCATCTTTGCGGACTTCATCACCGGCGTTGGCGCGCCGCCATCCGGCAGCTCGAGCGTTTCCGTCGGGAACGTCAGGAGCGGCGGACGACCCGCGCGCCAGGTGTCTTCCCGGGCTTGGTCGAGCCCGGCAAGAGTAGCCGGCGAAGCAACGACACCCCCTGCAACACGGCCTGTAGCCGGCGCGCCACGACCGGCGCCATCGGCGCCGGCGACCACCGGCTGCCCCAGCAAGCCGGGGTGCACGCGCAAGGGCGCCAGCGTCGTCACCTTGTCGCCGCCCGGAGCGGATCCGGCGGCAACCGCTCTGGGGGCCGACGCGGCAGATGCCGCTTCCTGTTCGCGCGGGCGCGGCGCGGGGGCTGCAACAACGGGGGACGACGACTGTGCAGGCGCCGGTGCCGGCGCGGGTGTCGCCACGACAGGTGCAGCCGACTCTGCCGGAGCAACGGCCCGGGCCGGGATCTGGTCAGCGGCAGCGGGCTTTGCGGGCCGGGCCGCCTCGGCGGATTTCTTCTTGCCCTCTGCCGCGGCCGGTGCTGCATCGCTCTCCGCCGACAGCGGCTTGGCCTCGACCGCGGCCGGATCGACCGTCTTGACCTCCGCGCGCGAACGTTCTTCCGGCTTGGCCGGCTCGGCAGACTTCTGCGGCGCAGGCGCCTTCTTCTCGACCGGCGGCAACCCCAGCAGAACAGGGTCGACGCGCAGCGGTGTCATGGCCTGCGCAGCGGCCTCGCCGGCAACAATACCGAGAAGGCCGCAGCAGGCGATCAGCGCCAGCGGTCTGTTGCGCGAGCAGGGCATAGGGTGGAATGGGCTTTCTCTGCCGACCCCCTGCCATGGCAGGCAGAGTCCGGGTGTTAAAATCGCGCTATTTTAGCATCAAGGAGCCCGGGATGCCCCGACTTCAGGCGATTCGTGAATGGGTAGCCACCCAGTTTCCAGGCCAGACCTTCGAGCTTGCGCCAGCCTCGGCCGACGCCAGTTTCCGCCGTTATTTCCGCGTCACGCTGGCCGACGGCACGACGCGCATCGTCATGGATGCCCCGCCCGAACACGAGGACTGCCGTCCTTACCTGAAAGTCGCGCGGCTCTTCGCCGAAGCGGGCGTGCATGTGCCGACGATTTACGCCGAGGATCTGGCGCAGGGATTCCTGCTGCTCTCGGACCTCGGCAACACCACCTACCTCGCTGCACTCAACGCCCACCCCGAGGGCGCCGCCGCACTCTACCGCGAAGCCAATCTCGCCCTGGTGCAGATCCAGCAGGCGAGCCGGCCGGGCGTCCTGCCCGAATACGACCGCGCGCTGCTCGAACGCGAACTGCAGCTCTTCCCCGACTGGTACATCGCCCGTCACCTCGGCGTCACGCTGAACGACAAGCAGCAGCAAACACTCGCTGCCGTTTTCGAAAAGATCCTCGCCAGCAATCTCGCCGAGCCGAAGGTCTTCGTGCATCGCGACTACCACTCGCGCAACCTGATGCTGAGCGCGCCGAATCCCGGCATCCTCGATTTCCAGGACGCGGTCTACGGCCCGATCAGCTACGACCTCGTCTCGCTCTACCGCGATGCCTACATCGGCTGGGACGAGGAGCAGGAGCTCGACTGGACGATCCGCTACTGGGAAGCGGCGCGTGCCGCGAAGCTGCCGATCCATGACGACTTCTACGATTTCTGGCGCGATTACGAATGGATGGGGGCTCAGCGCCAGCTCAAGGTGCTCGGCATCTTCGCCCGCCTCAACTATCGCGACGGCAAGGCGCAATATCTCGACGACATGCCGCGCGTGATGGCCTACCTGCGCCGCACCTGCGAACGTTACATCGAACTGAAGCCGCTGCTCCTCCTGCTGGACGAACTCGAGAACCGGCAGGAACAGGTCGGCTACACCTTCTGATGAAGGCGATGATCCTCGCCGCCGGTCGTGGCGAGCGCATGCGTCCGCTCACCGACCACACGCCGAAGCCGCTGCTGGTCGCCGGCGGCAAGCCGCTGATCGTCTGGCACATCGAGCGGCTGGCCGCTGCCGGTTTCCGCGAACTCGTCATCAACCATGCACACCTCGGTGAGAAACTCGAGGCTGCCCTCGGCAATGGCCGCCAGTGGGGCGTACACATCGACTGGTCGCCGGAACCGCCGGGCGCGCTCGAGACCGCCGGCGGCATCGCGAAGGCTCTGCCGCTGCTCGGCGACGACGTGTTTCTCGTCGTCAATGGCGACATCTGGTGCGACTGGGATTTCCATCGTGCCCGCGATCTTGCCGACCGACCGGCGCACCTCGTCATGATGGACAACCCGGCGCATCATGCCGGCGGCGATTTCCGGCTCGATGGCGAGCAACTTCGTCTTGCCGATGGCGGTCCAACGCTCACTTATTGCGGCATCGGCATCTTCGCACCTTCCTTCTTCGCCGGCGTACCGCGCGGCGCAGCCATGAAGTTGCGGCCCTTGCTCGACGAGGCGATCCCGCGTGGTATCGTCACCGGTGAACGCCACACGGGTCGCTGGATCGATGTCGGAACACCGGAGCGACTCGCCGCCCTCGACCGGGAGCTCTCCGCCCAATGACACACACGCCATTCGCCGCTCGCCGCCAACAACTCGCCGACCAGATCGGCAATGGCGTCGCCATCGTTCCGACGGCGCCGGAGCGTGTGCGCAACCGTGACACGCACCACCCCTACCGCTTCGACAGTTACTTCTGGTACCTCACCGGCTTTCCCGAGCCGGAAGCCGTACTCGTAGTGTCGGGGGGCGACAGGCCGCAATGCATTCTCTTCTGTCGCGAGAAGAACGAGGAGCGCGAAATATGGGACGGTTATCGCCACGGACCTGACGGTGCACGCGAGACCTTCGGCGTCGATGCCGCCTATCCGATCAGCGAACTCGACCAGCGACTGCCGGAACTCATTGCCGATCGCAGTGCGCTGTGGCATTCGCTGGGCCACGACAGCGAGTGGGATGCGCGCATCACCACCGCCCTCAATGCGGTGCGGGCCCAGAGCCGTGCCGGCAAGCGCGCACCGCGCGAGATCCGCGACCTGCGCGCCCTGCTCGACACCATGCGCCTGATCAAGGACAACAGCGAGGTCGAAGCCATGCGCCGCGCCGCAGCGATCAGCAGCGCAGGCCACGCGCGTGCGATGCGCCATTGCCGCCCGGGCATGGCCGAATACGAACTCGAAGCGGAGCTGACGCACGAATTTCGCCGCCGCGGCGCCGGCGGCCACGCCTACACGCCAATCGTCGCCGGCGGCGCCAACGCCTGCGTGCTGCACTACATCGAAAACGATCGCATCCTGCCCGAGAGCGCACTCGTGCTGATCGATGCCGGCTGCGAACTCGATGGCTACGCGGCCGACATCACGCGCACGTTCCCGGTCAGCGGCCGCTTCTCGCCGGCACAGCGCGACTGCTACGAGATCGTGCTCGCCGCGCAGGAGGCAGCCATCGCCGCCGTGAGGCCCGGTGCTTCCTTCATGGCCTACCACGACGCTGCGGTGCGTGTGCTCGCCCAGGGCATGCTCGACCTGAAGCTGCTGACGGGCAGCGTCGACAGCGTCATCGAGAGCGAAACGTACAGGCGCTTCTACATGCACCGCACCGGCCACTGGCTCGGTCTCGATGTGCATGACGCCGGGGAATACAAGGAAGATCGCGAGGGCGGCGAGTGGATCAAGCTCGCGCCGGGCATGACGCTGACCGTCGAGCCCGGCCTCTACATCCGCCCCGCCGCTGACATCCCGCAGGAACTGCGCGGTATCGGCATTCGCATCGAGGATGATGTGCTCGTCACCACCAGCGCGTGCGAGGTCTATACCGATGCGCCGAAGACCGTTAGTGACATCGAGGACGTGATGCGCCGTGACTGACGTCGCACCCGACATCGAAACCGACGTCCTGATCGTCGGGGCCGGGCCGGTCGGCATGACACTGGCGCTGGCGATCCGTGCATCCGGGGTGCCGCTGCGAGTGCGCCTGCTCGATGCGCGCAAGCGCGGCAGCCACGCCGGCGATCCGCGCGCGCTTGCACTCTCGCATGGTACCCGGCAGTTGCTCGAGCCGCTGAATGCGTGGAATGCTGCCGCCGGCACGCCGATCCACGACATCCACGTGTCCCAGTCCGGCGGCTTCGGCCGCACCGTGATTACCCGTGAGGAACAGGGTGTTCCGGCACTCGGGTATGTCATGCGTTACGGCGATCTGGCAGCAGCGATCGCGGCACGGATCGACGACGATCAGGTTCTCGACCAATGTACGCGCTACGACATCGAAATCCGCCGCGACCACGTGGTCGCCAGGGTCGAACGCGGCAGCGACACGCACAGGATCCGCGCGCGGCTTGTAGTTCATGCCGAAGGCACCCCTGCGGAGAGTGCCGATGTCCGCGTCGCCGACTACCACCAGCATGCCGTGCTCGCGGAGGTTCGTCCGCAGCCCGCGCATGGCAATCGCGCATGGGAACGCTTCACGCCGGATGGGCCGTTGGCGCTCCTGCCGATCGGCAATGATTATTCCGTCGTGTTCACCGTTCCGCCGCACAAGGCCGACGCCCTGATGACCATGAACGACACGGCGTTTCTCGATGCCTTGCAGCAACAGTTCGGCAGACGCATGCAATTCACGGCCACTTCGCCACGCGCGCGCTTTCCCCTCGCGCTGCGCCTTCGGCGCGACCTCGTAGCGGAGCGCGAAGTGTGGATCGG
>DAORCC010000100.1:0-8682 GCA_035345235.1 Azospira sp. | reverse complement strand
TGATCAGCCGGTCGTTGCGGCTGCCGAAAATCTTCTTGAGGAGGCCGGAAATCATTATGGGTGCGGCCGAGGCCGGCAATTCACGAAAGGGCGGATTCTAGCATGCCGGAGGCAGGGACCTGCGCCCGGCCCGGCATGCGCCGAATCAAGGGGAGCGGAGCGGGAAGCGGATTACTTGCGCCGCGGCAACTGGGCGAATTGCTCGCCCTGCTGCAGGAAACGCGCAGGATTCTGGGCGACGCCCTTGAAACGAACCTCGAAATGCAGGTGCGGCCCGGTCGAACGGCCGGTATTGCCGGAAAGCCCCAGATTCTGCCCACGCTTGACGACCTGGCCATCACGTACCGAGATCTTCGAGAGATGGGCGTAACGGGTCGTGAAATCGTTGCCATGGTCGATCTCGACCAGATTGCCGTATTGCGGGTGCCTTTCCGCCGCGATGACGACCCCTCCGGCAGCAGCCACGACCTGCGTCCCGATATCCGCGACGAAATCGATGCCTTCATGCAGGGAGCCCGCACCAACGAACGGGTCGACGCGCCAGCCGAAGCCGGAACCGACGTAGTTCGCGTTGATCGGCGTCACCGTCGGCAGCAGCGCACGCTTGACCTGTTGGTCGAGCAGCAGCATTTCGACCGCGGTCAGCGAATCCGCCCGCGCATCGAGATGCTGGCCGATCCGCGACAGCGCGTTGTCGAGTTCGTCAGCCGTGCGCGGCTGTGCCAGCAGCAGCGGGCCGCCCTGGGCACCCCGCAGGCTGGGCGGCTGTTCGCTCGGCTTGATGCCGGCAAGGCTGGAAACGCGTTCGCTCAGCGAGTCCAGGCGCAGCAACTGGGCCTGCATTTCACCCAGCTTGGTCGCCATGGCGTTGAGGTTGTCGCGCATGTAGGCGTCGCTGCGGGCGGTTTCGGACTTGTGTACCGAAAGGACCATGTGCTCGAGGAAGGGCAGGCGGAACTGCACCGACAGCCACGAGAACAGCGCGGAAAGTGAAAAAACCGCTGCGAAGGCGACCGCGATCGCCGCCAGGACGAAGCGGGGAGTGATGACGAACGTGCGGGCGGTTGCCAGCCGGTTCGAGACGAGAATAATATGCACCTTGCCAAACTCCTCCTGAACAACGGACAGAAAAGCGATCCGTCCTGTGCCCGGTCAATTCCCCAAGTTTCCCGATTCCCTCGACCATTTCCTGAAGCACTCCGAAGGTGCCGGCAGGCTGATGGCCCACGCAAAGCTCCTGCAGAAGCTGGCTCGCTTCTACCGCGACATACTGCCGCAGCATCTCTATGCAGCGAGCCGGGTGGCCAATTTCAAGTCGGGGACGGTCGTTATCCACGCCGACAACGGCGCAGTCGCAGTCAAGCTGAGGCAGATGGGGCCCTCGCTGACGCGCGAGTTCTCTAGTAGGGGAATCGAGTGTACTGGCGTCACCGTAAAAGTGCAAGCCCTTGATATATCACACCAATCCAGAAGCCCGGAAGACCGGCCACTGCCGGAGGGCGCACGCCGGAACCTGGGCCGACTGGCCGAAGGCATGCCCGCGTCGCCCCTGCGCGAAGCGATCGAGCAACTGTTGAAGCGCTCGCTCAGAGGGGAATGACGGCAACGCGCTCGAGCACCATCAGGGCAAAAACGAGCAGCGCAACGATCAGCGAATAACGGAAGACACGCCAGGAAAAGCGCAGGTATTTCTGGTTGCGGGTCAGCAGGTAGGCCACGACACCGCCCGCAACGGCGATCACGACAATGACCGCAAGCAGGCGGAGGATGAACACGGAAGCGCGCTCAGGCGGCGGCGTTGGCCGCCAGCCAGCGTGAAACGGCGAGCGGCGCCGTGTCCGCCTCGTCGAAGCTTACCAGTTCCCAGGCGTCCTTCGCATCCAGCAGGGCACGCGCCAACTGGTTGTTCAGCGCATGGCCCGACTTGTGCGCCTCGAAATGCGCCAGCAGCGGATAGCCGAGAAGGTAGAGGTCGCCGATTGCATCGAGCACCTTGTGCTTGACGAACTCGTCGCCGTAGCGCAGACCATCGGCGTTCAGGACGCGGAATTCATCGAGGACGACTGCATTGTCGAGACCGCCGCCTTGGGCCAGGCCATTTTCACGCAGCCATTCGACTTCCTGCATGAAACCGAAGGTACGCGCCCGGGCCACTTCACGGACGTAGGAGTTCTCGGCGAAGTCAACGCTCACTTCCTGTCCGGTGCGGTCAATGGCGGGGTGATTGAAGACAATGGAGAAGGTCAGGCGATAACCGTCGTAGGGGGAGAAGCGTGCCCACTTGTCACCGTCCCTCACTTCAACCGGCTTCTTCACCCGGATGAACTTCTTGGCGACCGGCTGCTCCTCGATTCCGGCGGACTGGATCAGGAAGACGAAGGGTGCCGCACTGCCGTCGAGGATCGGCACTTCGGCCGCATCCAGATCAACCCAGGCGTTGTCGATACCCAGCCCGGCGAAGGCCGACATCAGATGTTCGATCGTACCTACCTTGACGCCATCGCGTTCGAGGCAGGAGCACATGCGCGTATCGCCCACCATCAGCGCCGACGCGGGCAGATCCACCGGCGTGTCGAGGTCGACGCGGCGGAAGACGATACCGGTATCGGGCGCAGCGGGCCGCAGCACCATGTTCACGCGTTCGCCGGAATGGAGGCCGACGCCGGTGGCACGAATCAGGGACTTGAGCGTGCGTTGTTTGAGCATGTGTCTGAAAAATATGGGAAAGCGGCACATTTTAACATGCGCCACCCTCCCTTTGCAGAGGCATTACATCTTCGTTAAAAACCCGCTCAATCCGCCTGTTTGCGCAGGAAGGCAGGAATGTCGTAGCGATCGACCCCGCTGTTCGCCAGGGCTTCAACCGTCGTACCCGGGCGCTTGCGGATGATCGCCGGTGTATCCAGCGCATCGTAATTGACGGTCGGCGACGCCATCGCCGGAGCGGCATCGTGCGTACCCGTGGCCTGCAGCACCGGCGTATTGATCACCTCGAAGGTCTGGCGCTTGGCCTGCGCCTGGCCAAGGCCGGTGGCGACGACGGTGACGCGGATTTCCTCGCCCATGGCCTCGTCGTAAACCGCGCCGAAGATGATGTGGGCGTCGTCGGCGGCGAATTCGCGGACGGTGTTCATCACCTCGTTCACTTCCTTCATCTTGAGGCCGCGGGTGGCCGTGATATTGACCAGCACGCCCTTGGCACCGGAAAGGTTGATCCCCTCAAGCAGCGGCGAGGCGACGGCCTGTTCGGCGGCGATGCGGGCGCGATCGACGCCGGCGGCCGACGCCGAGCCCATCATCGCCATACCCATCTCGCCCATGACGGTGCGCACGTCCTCGAAGTCGACGTTGACCAGACCGGGGAAGTTGATGATCTCGGCAATGCCGCCGACCGCGTTGCGCAGCACGTTGTCCGCGGCACGGAAGGCCTCGTCCATCGAGACATCGTCGCCGAGCACTTCCATCAGCTTGTCGTTGAGGATGACGATCAGCGAGTCGACCTGCTTCTGCAGTTCGGCAAGACCGGCCTCGGCGACCTTCATGCGCTTGCCTTCGAAGCCGAAGGGCTTGGTGACGACCGCGACGGTCAGGATGCCCAGCTCGCGCGCCACTTCGGCGACGATCGGCGCCGCACCGGTACCGGTGCCGCCGCCCATGCCGGCCGTGATGAAGGCCATGTGGGCGCCCTTCAGCGCCTCGGCGATGCGCTCGCGCTCTTCGACGGCTGCGACGCGACCGGCTTCCGGCTTGGCGCCGGCACCGAGACCGCTCTTGCCGAGCTGCAGCTTGATCGATGCGCCGCTGCGCTTGAGCGCCTGGGCATCGGTGTTGGCGGCGACAAAGTCGACGCCGTTCACGCCCTCGCGGATCATGTGATCGACCGCATTGCCGCCGGCGCCGCCGACGCCGATGACCTTGATCACGGTGCCACAGTCGTTGCTCACTTCTTCGATATCGATGATTTCAAACATGGTGGGGCCTCCTCTGCAAAAAACCTGTTAAAAGTTGATCAATCAAAAATTCTTTTCGAACCACGACCGCATCCGTCCGAGCACATCCTTGAAACTGCGGGTCTCGTGCACCTTCATCCCGCGACGGTGCTGCACCTGCGCTTCGAGCAGCAGGCCGTAGGCGGTCGCGAACCGCGGCGACTGGACGACATCGGCCAGCGCGCCGGAATACTTGGGAATGCCGAGTCGCACCGGCATGTGGAAGACCTCCTCGCCAAGCTCGATCATTCCCGGCATCACCGAAGTGCCGCCGGTGAGCACGATCCCCGACGAAAGCACTTCCTCGAAGCCGGCGCGGCGCAGTTCGGCCTGGATCAGCTCGAACAGTTCCTCAACACGCGGCTGGATGACATCGGCCAGCGCGTGGCGCGACAGCTTGCGGCTCGGGCGGTCGTCGACGCCGGCGACATCGAAGACATCCTCGGCATCGGCCAGCTGCGACAGCGCGCACCCGTAGCGACGCTTGATGTCCTCGGCCTCGCGCGTTGGCGTACGAAGCGCCATCGCAATGTCGTTGGTGATCTGGTCGCCGGCAATCGGAATCACCGAGGTGTGGCGGATCGCGCCCTGCGTCCAGACGGCAATATCGGTGGTGCCGCCACCGATATCGACCAGGCAGACACCGAGATCCTTCTCATCCTCGGAGAGCACCGCGTAGCTCGACGCCAGGGGCTGCAGGACCAGATCGTTCACCTCGATGCCGCAGCGGCGCACGCACTTGACGATGTTCTGTGCTGCCGAGACCGCGCCGGTGACGATGTGAACCTTCACTTCCAGACGGAAGCCGCTCATGCCGATCGGCTCGCGGATGCTGTCCTGATCGTCGATGATGAATTCCTGGGTCAGGATGTGCAGGATCTCCTGATCGGCCGGGATCGGCATCGCACGCGCCGTCTCGATGACGCGATCGACATCCATCGGCGAGACTTCCTTGTCCTTGATCGCCACCATGCCATTCGAGTTGAAGCTCCGGATGTGGCTACCGGCGATGCCGGTATAGACATCCTTGACCTTGCAGTCCGCCATCAGCTCGACTTCCTGCACGACGCGGGAAATCGCGGCAACGGTATCCTCGATATTGACGACGACGCCCTTCTTCAGGCCCTTCGACTCCTGCGAGCCGATGCCGATCACGTTGAGCCGCCCCTCGGGGCTGACCTCCGCCACCAGCGCGACGATCTTCGAGGTGCCGATATCGAGGCCGACGATCAGGTCCTTGGTGTCTCTGCTCATTGCTTCCCTTTACTCTCAGTTGCTTGCACTGCAGCCACCCGCAGCGCAAATCCGTTCGGATACCGCATATCCACCACCGACGGCCGCTGTTTCGCGACCGAAAGCACCGTCGGGTAATGCTCGACGAAGCGCTGCAAGCGCAGACGCACCGGCACCTTCGGCTGCTGGCGCCCAAGTTCGACGACCATGCCGTCGTCCAGCCGCAGCTGCACGGCAAGGCGAGGCGACACTGTCAGCACGCGCGGCAGCCGCCCCAGCGGCTGCAGGATATCCACCGCCTCGCGGTAGTAGCCGAGCATGTCCGGCGCCACGGCCAGCGGTCCGTGCAGGACCGGCAGCGGCACCGGTTGCGCCATCACCGCCGTGAACACTTCGCCGTGCGTGTTCAGCAACTGCCCGGCCCCCTCGCCCCATTGCGCCGCCGGTTCGTGCTCCTCGATGCGCAGCTCCAGGCTCGACGGCCAGCGACGACGCACCTCGGCATGCCGAATCCACGAAATCCGCTCCAGCGACTGGCGCACGGCCTCGACGTTGACGCTGAAGAAATTGCCGCGCAGCAGGCCGGCCAGCGCCCGCTCGACTTCCGCCCGGCGCACTTCCTTCAGCTCGTGCATCACCACCACTTCCGACAGGATGAAGTGCGGCCGTTTCGCGACCCAGACCGTACCGGCGACGAGCAAGGCCGCAGCCGCTGCAGCCAGCAGCAGGTCGGCGATCGCGGTCAGCAGTTGCGGTCGGTTCCACATTCTTCATCTCTCAACCCAGCGTTGCGCCGGCCAGCACCTGCAGCACCAGGTGGTCGTAGTCGATACCGGCGACGCGCGCCGCCATCGGCACCAGCGAGTGATCCGTCATCCCCGGCGACGTGTTCGCTTCCAGGAAATAGGCATTGCCTTCCTCATCCATCAGGAAATCGACACGCCCCCAGCCACGACCGCCAAGGACGCGGAAGGCCTCCAGTGCCTGCTTCTGGATCTGCGCCTCGCGCTCGGCCGGCAGGCCGCAGGGGCAGCGATACTGAGTGTCGTCCCGGTTGTACTTGGCCTCGTAGTCGTAGAACTCGGTTGCCGGTTCGATCTTGATGATGGGCAGTGCGCGCAGCTGGCCGCCCTGCTCGATGATGCCGACCGTGTACTCGCCACCGAGGATGCCCTGCTCGGCGAGCACCAGCGGATCGTGTTGCGCCGCCTCGGCGTAAGCCGCGGCGAGATCGCCGCGGCGCTTGACCTTGCTGATGCCGATTGACGACCCCTCGCAGGCCGGCTTGACGAAGATCGGCAAGCCCAGCGCCTCCTCGACCTCCGCGAAATCGCTGTCAGCAGTGAGCAGTGCATAGGCCGGCACCGGTAATCCGGCAGCCTGCCAGAGCAGCTTGGTACGCCACTTGTCCATGCCCAGCGCCGAAGCCATGACGCCGCTGCCGGTGAAGGGGATCTGCATCAGTTCTAGCACCCCCTGGATCGTACCGTCCTCGCCATGACGGCCATGCAGTGCGATGAAGGCCCGATCGAAGGCCCGCAGCGCGTCGAGCGGCATCTCGGCCGGATCGAAGGGGTGGGCGTTGACGCCCTGACGGCGCAGGGCCGCCAGCACGCGCGATCCGCTGTTCAGCGAAACCTCGCGCTCTGCTGACGTTCCGCCGAAGAGGACAGCGACCTTTCCGAATTCCATAGCGTTCATCTCAAGCACTCGCCAACTTGCCGGGGACGCCGCCGATCGAGCCGGCGCCCATCGTCAACACCACGTCGCCCTCGCGGACGACATCCAGAATCGCTTGCGGCATCGTCGCGATGTCCTCGACGAAGACCGGTTCCACCTTGCCGGCAACGCGCACGGCACGTGCCAGCGAACGACCGTCGGCCGCCACGATGGGTGACTCACCGGCGGCGTAGACCTCACCGAGCAGCAGCGCATCGACGCTGTTCAGCACCTTTACGAAATCCTCGAAACAATCACGCGTACGGCTGTAGCGATGCGGCTGGAAGGCCAGCACCAGCCGGCGACCGGGGAAGGCTCCGCGCGCCGCGGCCAGCGTCGCCGCCATCTCGGCCGGGTGGTGGCCGTAGTCGTCGACCAACGTGAAACGGCCGCCGCCCGGGCAGGCCACCTCGCCGTAGCGCTGGAAGCGGCGCCCGACACCCTTGAACTCGGCCAACGCCTTCTGGATCGCCGCATCCGGCACCTGCACCTCGGTCGCAACGGCAATGGCCGCCAGCGCATTGAGCACGTTGTGCATGCCCGGCAGGTTGAGCGTCACCGGGAAGCGGCTGATGCTGCCGTTCACCCGCACGCAGTCGAACTTCATCTGACCGTTCTCGGCGCGGACGTTTTCAGCGTGCACGTTCGCCGCCGGGTCCAGCCCGTAGGTCACGATCTGCTTCGGTACACGCGGCAGGATCTCGCGCACGTTCGCGTCATCGGCACAGAGCACGGCCACGCCATAGAACGGCAGGCGCTGCAGGAAATCGACGAAAGCGGTCTTGAGGCGCTCGAAATCGTGGCCGTAGGTTTCCATGTGGTCGGCGTCGATATTGGTCACCACCGACACCACCGGATTCAGGAAGAGGAACGAGGCATCCGACTCGTCCGCCTCGGCAACGAGGAAATCGCCGCTGCCGAGTCGCGCGTTGGCGCCGGCGGCATTGAGGCGGCCGCCGATGACGAAGGTCGGGTCGAGCCCCCCCTCGGCGAGGATCGAGGCGACCAGGCTGGTCGTCGTCGTCTTGCCGTGCGTGCCGGCAATCGCGATGCCCTGCTTCAGGCGCATCAGTTCGGCCAGCATCTGCGCACGCGGCACCACCGGCACCTTCTTCTCGCGCGCGGCAACGACTTCCGGGTTGTCCGCCTTGACGGCCGTCGAGACGACGACGGCATCGGCGCTCCCGATATTTCCACCGGCGTGACCGATGCAGACCGTTACCCCCGCACCGGCCAGCCGCCGGGTCGTCGCGCTTTCGGCGAGATCCGAGCCGGAAACCGTGAAGCCCAGGTTGGCCAGCACCTCGGCGATGCCGCTCATGCCGGAACCGCCGACGCCGACGAAATGGATGTGTTTGACCTTATGCTTCATAGCAGACCTCTTTCGACGCAGAGGGCGCAGAGGCCGCAGAGAAAATTCAGAACTCTGCGATCTCCGTATCTCTGCGCGCTCTGCGTCGAGTGTGTTTTCTCGTACTTCATTTTTCGACCAGCTCCATGCAGACCTGCGCGACGATCGCCGTGGCATCGGGTTTCGCCAGTTCGCGTGCACGTTCTGCCATCTGCAGCAGCTGTGCGCGGCTGTAGTTGCGGATCAGTGCGACGCTCTCCGGCGTCAGTTCGGATTGCGGCAACAGCACGGCAGCGCCGGTCTGCGCCAGGAATTTCGCGTTGCCGGTCTGGTGATCGTCGACCGCATGCGGGAAAGGCACCAGCACGCTGGCGACGCCGGCGGCCGCCA
>DAORCC010000099.1:0-8919 GCA_035345235.1 Azospira sp. | reverse complement strand
TGTATGCCAAATCGGTCGCTGGCGAGGGCGAAAAGCGGTATAAAGAAAGCTCTTCTTCGCGCCAGCGAAATCGCCACCGACGGGAAAGGGAGCCCGGCGGAACGAGCGGTCGGCGCAGTCAATGCAGTTCTCGTCAAAAGGGGCGGGTACGCATGCGGTTGCAGACGAAAATCTGGTTGTCGTCACTGGCCGTGATCCTGCTGATCACGGCCAGTGATTTCTATCTCGGCCGTGCTGCCATCGAGGGCACGATCCGCAACGAACTTGAACGCGATGCGCACGATACGCGCGCCTTGCTGATGGCGGTGCGCCGCGTCTACCACGAACAGTTCATTGCCAGTGGCCTGCCGGTCACCGAAAAGACGATCGGCTTCCTGCCTGCGCATGCGCTGAGCCGGATTTCGGCCGATTTCGCCAACTGGAGCAATACCGGCCTCTTCTTCAACAACGTCACTGATCGTCCGCGCAATCCACGCAACCAGGCCGACGCCAATGAACTGGCAGCAATGGCTTGGTTCCGCGCCAATCCCAAGGAGACGGAGCGGCTGACCGAAATCGTCGGCCAGAACGGGCGGCGTTTCTACCACTACACCGCGCCGATCTGGATCGAGCCGTATTGCCTGCAGTGTCACGGCGAACGTTCGGCAGCCCCGGATTCGATCGCCAGCGCGTATGACACGGCCTATGGCTACAAGCTCGGCGACTTGCGTGGCGTGATGAGCATCAAGCTGCCGGCTGAAACCCTGCGCGACAAGGCGTACAGCGAGTGGTCTCAACGCTTCACGCTAAGGCTGGGCGGCTATCTGCTGCTGCTCGTCCTGCTTGGCTCGGCCGTCAGCGTGCTCGTGACGCGCCGCCTGCACAGGCTCGGCGACGCCGCACGGGCGATTTCGGGGGGCGACTATTCGGCCCGCTGCTCGGTAACGGGAAACGATGAGGTCGGCTCGCTCGCGCGATCGTTCAACCAGATGGCGGCGGCCATTGAGCGTGACAACGCGGAGTTGTCCCTGCATCGCGACCGTCTCGAGGAAAGACTGCGCGAACGAACGCATGAACTACTGGCGGCGAATGAGGATCTGGTTCGCGCACGGGATGCCGCAGAGGCCGGCAGCGTTGCGAAGAGCGCCTTCCTTGCCAATATGAGCCACGAAATCCGTACACCGATCAACGCCATCACCGGCATGGCCTACCTGATGAAGCGGGCCGACAAGCTGCCGTTGGATCAGGTCGATCGCCTGGAGAAGATCGATGCCGCGGCGAAGCATCTGCTGGGCATCATCAATGACATCCTCGATCTGTCCAAGATCGAGTCCGGGAAGATGTTGCTCGAATCCGAGCCGCTCAGTCCGGGCGCGGTCATCAGCAATGTCGCCTCCATGCTCGGTGAGCGAGCTGAGGCCAAGGGCCTGCGGATCATCACCGAAATTGAACGGATCGGCGTGCCGCTGTGCGGGGATGTGACACGGCTGACGCAGGCCCTGCTCAACTATGCCGGCAATGCGGTGAAATTCACCGATCATGGCTCGGTCACGCTGCGCCTGCTTCGCCTCGAAGCCAATGACGCCTCGATGCTGCTGCGCTTTGAAGTGCAGGATACCGGCCCAGGCATCCCGCCGGAAACCTGTGCCCGCCTGTTCGCCGTGTTCGAGCAGGCCGATAGTTCGACGACGCGGAAATATGGCGGCACCGGTCTCGGACTCGCCATCACGCGTTCCCTGGCGGAGCTCATGGGGGGCCGTGCCGGTGTCGATAGCATGCCGGGGGAGGGCAGTACCTTCTGGTTTACCGCGCGGCTCAGGATCGGTGAGTCCTTCCCCGAAAAGACGATGGCCGCAGATCAGCTGTCCGCCGATCTGGTGCTCATGCGCAAGCACGCTGAGCGGCGACTGCTGCTGGTCGAGGATGACCTCATCAACCGTGAGGTGGCGCTGGAGCTGCTCAGCGACCTGGGGCTTGCTGTCGATATCGCGATCGACGGCACGGAAGCGGTCGCGGCGGCCCGGAACAACCGCTACGACATCGTGCTGATGGACATGCAGATGCCAAAAATGGATGGTGTTGAGGCCGCACGCTGCATCCGGAAGCTGCCCGAGGGCGCCGATCCGGTCATCATCGCGATGACCGCAAACGCCTTCGCCGAAGATCGCGCGCGTTGCCTGGAAGCGGGGATGAATGACTTCATCACCAAGCCGGTCGATCCCGATCTTCTTTTCGCGACGCTCCTCAAGTGGTTGGATCGCCAGTCCGGCGGTGCTCAGTGATCACCTGAAGGGGCGCCGGCAACGCGTTCGCGGAACATCGTGTAGGCCCGGTAGCAGCGTGCAGCATCTTCGAGGTTGCCGCACTCGATGGCGCAGTCGGCACAGCGCCGCAGTGCCCGTGCCAACTGGGCCCTGCCTTCCGCTGATTTCAGCAATTCGCTTCCCAACTCGGCGGCAACGATGGCCGGCACGCCCTGGTGTCGCGCCAGCAGATCGATCTCATCTTCGCTCAAGCCGCAAAGGTCGATGCATTGATCCAGAGAAAGCATTCCGGGCCTCCGTTGTCGTCACGTCACTTGAAGTGAATCCGATCGCGCTCAGTGGTCCGCGGTTCCCTGCCCACGGCATTAAATTAATTTCTCGCACGACGTGAAGTGGGGCGCCAGAAACAAAGAGGGCTCCCGAGGCCGAAGGGGCGGCCATCGGGAGCCCGGCCGGCTTGGGGCCGGCGCAGGTCCTCAGAGGGAGGAGGCTTGGATTCCGTGCAGGGGGTGGGCGCCGCGGAAGCGCCGGTAGGTGTCCGCCAGTTCGTTGGCATGCGCGACATGGCCATGCTGCAGCGCGATCTCGATATCGTCGAGCATCATGACGTGCAGGCGGGCAACGCCATCGTCGGTCTTGAGCAGTTCGCAGCCCATTTCGGCGGCAACGATGGTGGGAATGTGTTCATGTTCGGCGATGGCCTCGACTTCTTCAGCCGAGAGATCGCAAAAGTCCAGACAGTCTTCAAGGCAAAGCATGGGCGTTCTCCTGATGCAATTTATTGGATTTCGCCCGCTTTGTAAGGTGCGCCGGCGGTGACCGTTCGTCGATCTCTGGCGCTTGTCGGTGCGGCTTCAGACGATGATAGACCACACCTGCGGAAAGGCAAGGAAGAAACGCAGGCCTTTTGGCGGTCATAGAATTATTCCATCCCGCGGCCGGATTCAGAGTCTGAGCGTCTCGCCTGGCAGGGATTTTGCGAGCTGCAGGCGGGTGATCGTCGGCGCCAGATCCAGCCCCGTTTCGGCCTTGAGCGCCGCCGCCCGGTTCCTCAGTTCCTTGAGCCCGACAGCCACCGGTTCGCCGTCCACCGCCAGCGCGATGGCGTTTCCGCTGTCGAGGGAGGGGAAAACGAAGCTGCGCCCGTCGAAGCTTTCGTCAATGCGGGCGACGCTGGCCTTGAAGCCGCGCGAGCGCCCGAACAGGTTGGCGGCGAAGACGCCCTGCGCCGTCAAACGTGCCCGGCAATTGACGTAGAACGCCTGGGTGTCGAGTACGCCGGCACGGGCATTGTGGTCGAAGCCGTCGACGAGGATCAGGTCGTAGCGGTGGCGGTCGCGGATCACGAAGTCGGCGCCGTCGGCGATGCGGATCTTCAGCCGTTCGTCCTCGTCCGGCAGCTTGAAGAACTGGCGGGCCGCCATCGGTATCTGGGGATTGATCTCGACGACTGTCACCCGGGTCTGCGGCAGGTAACGCCAGATGAACTTGGTCAGCGAACCGGCCCCGAGGCCGATCAGCAGCGCGCTCTTCGGCCACGGGGCATCGTGCAGCAGCAGGCCGGCCAGCATCTCGCGCGTGTAGGCGAGTTCGAGTGCAAAGGGCCGGCGGATGCGCATGGCGCCCTGCACCCATTCGGAGCCGAAATGCAGGTAACGGACACCGGCATCCTCACTGACATCGATCGAGTGGTTCGCGTGGCGGGGCGGGGTGGCAGGCATCGGAAACAGGGCCTTGAAAGGTTGATCTGCAGCGCGCGGGATTGTGCGAGAATCCTTATATAGGCGTCACACTACAAAATCAATCATCGCGGTAGCGCCTGCCGCGCCAGCAATGGAGACACGTCATGGGAAGCCTTTCTCTTCGCGCCAAAATCATCCTGCTGGTGCTGGTAGCGCTGGTCGGCATGGCGATCATCAGCATCTTCTCGATCACTGCAACCAAGCGTGATCTGACCGAAGGCCGCAAGGAAGTCATCAAGTCGCTGGTCGAAGGCGGACACAACGTGCTGTCCTACTACCATGGCCTCGAAAAATCGGGTGCCCTGACGAGGGAAGAGGCGCAAAAGCAGGCTGCCGAGGCCGTCGGCGCTGCGAAGTACGGCGGTGCGGACGGCAAGACCGAGTACCTCTACATCTGGACGAACAAGGGCGTTGGCGTGATGCACGTCAAGCGCGAGCTGATCGGCCAGGACATGCTGGAGAAGATCAAGGACGGGCAGGGACGTTACACGCTCAAGGACATCATGGCCGCCGCGCAGGCCAACACGCGCGGCGCCTTTGTCGATACCGCATTTCCCCGCCCGGGCGGCAAGGAACCACTGCCCAAGCTGCAGTTCGTGATGTACTTCGAGCCGTGGGGCTGGGTGGTCGGAACCGGCCTCTATATGGACGACCTCGATACCGAGTTCCGCAACCGCATGACCCGTGACGTGATCATCGCGCTGGTGTTGCTCGCGGTGATCGGGGGCGTCGGTTTGTCGGTGTCGGGCAGCGTCCTGCGCCAGGTCGGCGGTGAGCCGAGTGAGGCGATCGACCTGATGGCGCGTGCCGCCGCCGGCGATCTGACGGTGGATGTCCGGGCTGCGCCGAAGGGCAGCATGCTGGCCTCGTTCGGCGAAATGCTCGTCTCCCTGCGCAGCATGGTGACGGAGATCCACTCGGGCTCGAACAAGCTGATCTCCGACGCAGAGCGCATCAATACCGCTGCCAAGGAGGTTGCAACCGCATCGCAGCACCAGGCGGACGCAACGTCGGCGATGGCCGCCGCGATCGAGGAAATGACGGTCAGCATCAACCACATCTCCGACACTGCGAACGATACCGAGCGCGCCTCGGAAGCGGCTGCCAATGATGCCGCCACTGGCGAGCAGCAGGTGCTCACCGCCACCGGTGAAATCAACAAGATCGCCACTTCGGTCGGAGAGGCCTCGCAGCGAATCCGCGAACTGGCGCAGCGCGCCGATCAGGTCTCGTCGATTGCCGGCGTGATCAAGGAAATTGCCGGCCAGACCAACCTGCTCGCGCTCAACGCCGCGATCGAAGCGGCGCGCGCCGGCGAGCAGGGGCGCGGCTTTGCGGTCGTCGCGGACGAGGTGCGCAAGCTGGCAGAGCGCACGTCGGCTGCGACGGTGGAGATCGAGCAGATGATTGGCGGCATCCAGTCGGATACCGAGTCAGTGGTCGCCGTGATGGACGCGGCCCTGCCGCAGGTGGAATCGGGCGTGCAGCTCGCCGAGGGGGCCGCGCAGTCGCTGCGCGACATCCGCGAAGGCGCATCGGCGACGCTCAGCCGCATCCGCGAGGTGGCCGACTCGACCAAGGAGCAGAGCATCGCCAGCACCAGCATCGCGCAGCAGGTCGAGCACATCGCGCAGATGGTCGAGGAAACCAGTGCCGCGATGAACTCGACAGCGGCAACGGCGAGCGATCTGGAGCAGTTGGCGAGCGAACTCAACCGGCTGGTCGGCCGTTTCCGCTGCTGAACGTCGGGCGACTGTCCCGGAAATGAAATACGGCGCGGTTATCTGACCGCGCCGTCGTTTTTGGGGGCCGAGCACCCGCGGTCTTGCCGGGTACGCCTAGTCAAATTCGCCGTGAATCGCCGCGTCCGCCTCCTCGGCGAGCGTGGTGATCATCTCCGGCTCGATACCCAGCACGCGGCATCCCTCCTCCGCGATCTTGTCCCATTCGCAGGTCTTTGACATGCCGGTGCGCAGGTAGATGAGGTGTTCGGCCAGTTGCGCGATGGCGATCGTGGGGAGCACGACCGCCGGAAACTCCCGGCTCTGACGGTCGAGGATGCCGGGCAGGTCATGGTGGTAGCGGATGGCCTGCACGATGTCGTCCGGCAGTTGCCAGGACTCCGCCAGCATGGCGCCGACGTCTGCGTGGTTGACCGAAAGCCGATCGTTCTCGATGTCGGTGAAGCGATGCACACGCTCGCTGTTTGCCACGCCCAGCAGGGCCCGGTAATCGGGAAAGGGGCCCATCAGGATGGGAATGCCGCAGTCGCGGAACAGGCCGAAGGTATAGGCATCCTCCGGTCTCACCCAGCAGCAGCGGTGGAGGCGTCGCGCCAGCCATCCCGAGACCCGTGCCGTCGATGCGGATGCATCCCAGAAGCGCTCCATGTCGGGAACATGGCGGAACGCCTGGCGCAAGGACAGGCCGGCGATGGTGCTGGTGACGAGCTTCAGGCCGAGCACGAGCAGTGCCTCCTGAATGCTGCGCACCTTCTTGTCGAAACCGAAGAACGGCGAGTTGACGCTCTTCAGCAGCGCGGCGCCCAGCGCCACATCCGAGCCGAGAATCCTCGCCAGATGCGTGAAGTCCGGTTCATGCTTGGCCATCTCGCGATCGATGTCGTTCAGGATCGACGGTCGCGGCGGAATGCCGATGTCCCGCAGGGTGATTCCCATGCGGGTTTCGATGTTGTTTGATTGAGCGTCCATGGGGGGAATGTCGGAGGCTGGGCCGGATCGCGATCGCTTATGCTGACGGTGTTTTCACCCAGGTCCATTGATCCGCGTCAAGTGACGGCATCACTCGCGTGGCCCCAGCAGCTTGTTGATCGCGCCGCCGATGCCGCTGGCAGCTCCCGCACCGGCACTGCCGATGCCGCGCGCCAGGCCTTCGAGGCTGATGCCGAGCACGTTCGCTGTTGCCGTCCCGATCTGGCTGAGGAATTTTTCATTGAGCGAGAACTTCGGGTCGTCGATGTTGCCCTCAAGCACGAAGTCCGCCGTGATCTGCCCTTTCTTGTCCTTCATCATCGCGACCACGGCCTCGCGCGGCATGCCCATGAAGGTCTTTCCGGTCGAGAGTTCGAGGCCGCTCAGCATGACCCGGCCCGGCGCATGCAGACGGTTCTTCTTCACCGTCGATTTCAGCGCAAGGTCGAGCGTCCCCTTTTTAACGCCTGTTTCGGCGGCCTTGATCAGATAGGGCTGCAAGGCGACCAGATCGACGCCGGCGAGTGTCGCCTGCATTTCCGAGTCGCGGGTCGCGATTTCTGCCCAGCCCTTGAGTGCCACGCGGCCGTCACGCCGCACGCCCTTGATCACTCCGTCGAGGGTGATTTCGGTGCGGCCAGTGAGCGCGGGCAGCCTGATGGCGCCGAGCGTCACTGTGGTCTGTTCAAGGCGCAGTCGATGCGCCGGCTGGCGGATCGAGGCATCGTAAAAGTCGACTGCAGCATCCGAGAGCAGCACGCGGTTGATGACAATCTCCGGAAGCGACGCGTCCTGCGCTGCCTTTTGATCCGCACCTGTTTCGGCGCCGCCAGTTCGCGTCTTCTCTTTTTTGCCGAGCAGCGATGGCAACAGCGCGAGATTGCCATCCTTGCGCCGAAGCATCGAGACGTAGCCGCCCTCGACCTCGATGCTGGCGATGCGAACCGTCCGCGACACGAGGGCTCCCCAGTCGGGACGAACGATGACGCGCCGCGCTGCCAGTTCGTCGACCGCCGGCCAATCCTTGTCGGCCTTGATGCGGATGCCGTTGAGTGCGATCGCGGAAAGCGAGGTTTCGATGCTGGCGACTTCGGCGTTGGGGCCCAGTGCCTGCTCGACGGCCTGACGCAGTTTTTCGGTGGCGAAATGACGTGCAACGACACCCAGCGACGCGAGCAACAGCAAGGCTATGGCAATGCCCAACAGCCATTTCAAAGGGCGTGACATGCCGGTAGTCATCGGTGATGTCTCCTCATCTTCCTTACTTTTGTCGATTGTGCGCCGCTCAGGCCGGAACGTGAACGCGTTCCTTGATGTGCTTGAGGTTGGCGACCATGGTAAAGGACATGATCACGAGCAGTGACCAGGAGCTCCACTTCCCCAGATGCACGGTCGACCAGGCACCAAACTGGTTCGGGTAGCGCCAGATGCCGAAGAAGGTGCTGATGTTTTCGGCCAGCCAGATGAAGAAGCCGATCAACACGAAGGAGAGCAGGAGCGGCATCCTGCGATCGACGTCGAGCGGCCTGAAGACGACGGTGGCGCGAGCA
Source organism: Azospira sp. (assembly GCA_035345235.1). GTDB lineage: Bacteria > Pseudomonadota > Gammaproteobacteria > Burkholderiales > Rhodocyclaceae > Proximibacter. The sequence goes on along the minus strand of DAORCC010000099.1, from coordinate 673 downwards.
TAGAGCCCGAGCGCACAGGCCGCGAGATACCAGCGATAGTCGCCGATGTAATGATGGGTGAAGAAGTTCGCATAGATCAGCAGGGCGATCATGAAAGCCATCCAGTAGGGCGGATGGTGTTCCACGCGCAGGTCGAAGAGGCGCCATGCCTGGATGATGTAGCTGCCCACGGCGGCATACATGAATCCGGAGAAGAGCGGGACGCCAAAAAGCTTGCTGTACGCGAAATCGGGATAGGTCCACGACTGTATCCCGGTCGAGGTCTTGAAGACTTCGAGTCCGAAACCGAGCGCGTGAAACAGGGTAATGGCCTTGAGTTCGTCAATCGATTCCAGGTCCGCCCATACCAGCCAGCCCTGGATGAGAAGCGCCACGACAAGCAGGGCATCGTAGCGCGGCATGCCCAGCAGCCCCTCGCGGGGAATCAGCAGCACGGCCGCGAAGAAGAGTCCGACAAAGAGACAGGCCCGCGCTTCCTTGAGGCCGAACAACAGGAATTCGGTGACGAATCGTCGCGCCCCGGTGAGGTCGCGGCGGGGTGTCGCCTCCATCAACCAGTCATCGAGCGCATGAAGCGACATGTGTCGGATACGGATCCCGAATGGATTATGGTCCCCTCGACAGGAATCGAACCTGTATCTGGCGCTTAGGAGGCGCCCGTTCTATCCATTGA
>DAORCC010000098.1:0-8936 GCA_035345235.1 Azospira sp. | reverse complement strand
GCCGCGACCGTGGTCGCAATCGCGCCGCCGCTGGCCTACCTGCTGATGGAGTACGCCAGCCTCAGCGAGGTGCTGACCGCCGAGGCCCGCGCCCAGTCCGCGCTGCTGACGCGCGTCGTCGCGCACAATCCGGGCCACTGGCGCCATGACACGGAGCGGCTCGCGGCTGCCGTCATCGATGTACGGAACATCGCGCACCGCTCGCTCATCACGGACGGGACCGGCTCGTCGCTGCTGGCCTTGGGGAGTGCACAGGCCGCGCCAACACTGGCCGCCAAGACCGACTTCCTGGAGAACGGCGCAGCGGCAGGCACGGTCACTGTCGAAGGCTCGCTGCAGCCGGCGCTCTGGCGCAGCAGTGGCGTGGCCCTGATCAGCGCCCTGCTCGGGCTTGGGCTTTTCTTTCCCCTGTACCGGGTCTACCTGGCAAGCATCCGGCGCGCGACCGCGGCCCTCGAGGCAAGCGAGGCCCGCTTCCGTGAACTGGCCGCAATCGCGTCCGACTGGATCTGGGAACAGGATGCGCGGTTGCGTTTTACCGAACACACCTCGCTGGGGAAAAGCAGCTATGCGCCGAACACCATCATCGGCTCGACACGCTGGGAACTGCCGATCGACCTTCCGGAAGAAGTCTGGGCGCAACACCGCGCCGACCTCGCCGCCCGGCGTCCGTTCAGCAACTTCGAGTATCGCATCCGTAACGATGTGAGCGGCGAAGTGCGCTGGTTCAGCGTCTCCGGAAAGCCGCTCTTCGCTCCGGATGGCGCCTTCCTCGGCTACCGCGGCACGGGCCGCGACATCACGGCGCGACGGGAAGCGGAAGAGCGATTTGCGACACTGAGCAAGCAGCTTCGGATCGCCACCGAGGGCGCAGGCATCGGCATCTGGCGTTGGGTCGCCGAGGATGAGCGGCTGTACTGGGACGACCTGATCTACCGGCACTACCATGCCTCGCGCGAGGCCTATCCGAATCCGTACAAGGTCTGGGCCATGAGCCTGGCGCTTGAGGACGTACAGGAGGCGCTCAAGCGTATTGTCGAGGTCTACGAAGGCAGGGGGTCAAGGCATCTCGATTTCGCCGCACGATTGCCCGACGGATCACGGCGCTGGTTTCGCGCCTATGCCGTCGCGGAGCATGGCGTCGACGGCACCCTCACCGGCGTCGTCGGTACGCACTGGGACATCACGCAGGAAAAGGATTTCGAGCTCGAACTACGCCAGCACCACGAGCACCTTCAGGAACTGGTGGAGGCCCGTACCGTCGCACTGGTCGATGCGCGAGACGAGGCGGAGCGCGCCAACCGCGCCAAGTCGGAATTCCTCGCCAACATGTCGCACGAGTTGCGCACCCCGATGCACGGCGTCCTGTCGTTCGCCCGGCTTGGCCAGACACGCGCCGCCAGCCTGCCGCCGGAAAAGGTGCAGGAATATTTCACCCACATCGCCGACAGCGGCAACCGGCTCCTGTCCCTGCTCAACGATCTGCTCGACCTTTCCAAGCTCGAGTCCGGCCACATGCATATGAACTATTCCTCGACCGATCTGGCGACAATCGCCCGTGACGCGGTGTCCCAGCTTTCGGCGCTTGCCGCCGGCCGCGGCGTCCGCCTGCTGATCGAGGGAAGCGACGACGCGCCACTGTCTGCCGACCGGGAACGCCTGCTGCAGGTGATGACGAACCTGATCGGGAACGCCATCAAGTTCACGGCCGCCGACAGTGCGATCAGGATAAACTGGGCAGCGATCGAAGTGATGCCGGATGAGCCCGACGCCCGCGGCTCACCTGGCTGGCGGGTGACGGTGATCGATGCCGGGCCGGGCATTCCGGCGGGAGAGGAAGAAGCGATTTTCGACAAGTTCGTCCAGAGTAGCGGCACCAGCACCGGCGCCGGCGGCACCGGGCTCGGCCTGGCGATCTGTCGGGAAATCATATCCCGGCACCACGGCCGCATCTCCGCCAGCAATATGCCGGAAGGGGGTGCCTGCTTCGCATTTGCACTGCCGAGCGATCCGCCGACAATCGAAGAAGGAGGAAATCCATGAGCCAGACCCGCATCCTGGTCGTCGATGACGAGCCATTGAACCTCGCGATCATCGAGGAGTATCTCTGCGAGGAACCGAGCTACGTCCTCGATACCGCCGCCGAGGGGGAAAGTGCCTGGTCGGCACTTGAGGCGGCACGCCCGGGATACGATCTGGTCATTCTCGATCGCATGATGCCGATTCTCGACGGCATGGCACTGCTACGCAGGATGAAGGGCGACGCCCGCTTTTCCGATGTACCGGTGATCATGCAGACGGCCGCCGCTGCGCCCGACCAGGTACGGGAAGGGCTTGCCGCAGGGGCTTATTACTACCTGACCAAGCCTTACGAACCGGAGACGCTGTGCGCTGTCGTGCGCGCCGCAATTGGTGATCGCCATGCCCTGCGAACCGCGCGCTCGCGCGCCGACTGCCTGGAGAAGGCCTTCCAGCAACTGACGCGGGTCGAATTCAGTTTCCGCACGCTCGACGAGGCGAACGAACTGGCGCAACTCCTCGCCGAGTTTTGCCCGAATCCGCAGGGTGTCGTCTTCGGGCTGACCGAGTTGATGATCAACGCCGTCGAACACGGCAACCTCGGTATCAGTTACCGGGAAAAGACCATGCTGCTGATGGAGAACGACTGGCGTCCGGAAATCGAGCGGCGGCTGCTATTGCCGCAGTTTCGGGACCGTCTGGCGCGTGTCCGTTTCGAACGGGAAGATGGCCGCCTGCGCTTCACGATCAGCGACGAAGGCAATGGTTTCGAATGGCAGCGCTATCTCGACTTCGACCCTTCACGCGTCTTCGACCCGAACGGTCGCGGCATCGCAATGGCGCACCGTACCAGTTTCAGCAGCCTCGAATATCTTGGCAACGGCAACACCGTCGTCGCCACGGTCAATCCGGACGCCCAATAGCAGGCTGCCGGGTGCCGGGCTACGGCGCAGTCTTCAGGTATTCGCTGATGCGCCGGGTCAGTTCCGTGACCGGCATCGCATAGGCGAACTTGGCCAGGAAACGGCCGTCAGGCCCGAGCAGGTACATGCCGGCCGTATGGTCAACGACATAGTGTTCCGGTGCAGCACCGGGGTCGCGCACCTTCTCGTAGCGCACCTTGTAATTGTCGGCCACCTTGCGGATCAGCGCCGGCGAGCCGGACAGGGCGACGATGCGCGAGTCGAAGTTGTTCACATAGGTTTTGAGCACCGCCGGCGTATCCCGCTCCGGATCGACCGTAATGAACAGGGGCTGCACACGCTTCGCATCCTCTCCGAGATTCTTGAGCACGGCTGCGATCTCCAGCAGCGTCGTCGGGCAGACATCCGGGCACGAGGTATAGCCGAAGGTCAGCAGCTGGAAGCGTCCGCGAAAATCCTGGTCCGATACCGCACGGCCGGCGACATCCTGCAGCAGATAGCGGGTCACGATCTCGGCCGCAGGCGGCGGCGAGGTCGCAGTGTCGTGGTGGGTTGCCGGATAGGCAAGACGCAGCGCGACGATCGCGGCATCGACCTCCGCCGCCAGCCGCTTGCGGTCGCCGCAGCCACCCGGTGCCAGAAAGGCCTTGTTGGTGGCGGCCTCGAAGGCCTCCCCGACCTCGCGCGTCTTCGGCGCCACGGCGATCAGCGCATTGCGCGCCTGCGACGACAACGCCACCTGCCTGCAGGCCAGTGCCTGCCCATTGGCGCTGCCCAATTGCTCGACTGCCGCCATGCCACCGGCAGTCTGGGCCTGCACGGCCGAAGCAAGGAACAGGAACGGAAGGACGAGACGTTTCATCGGGGACTCCGGCAGATAAATGAGATTCGCGGCGGCGCGATTATAGCCGCGGCTTGCGCGGCGCGTTCATGAACACCCGGTCGTAAAGCCAGTTCGGCAGCAGGCGCAGCAGCTTGGCAACGACCCCCATCTGCCACGGGATGACGGTATAGCTGACGCCCCGCTCGACAGCGACGGCAAAGCGGCGGGCCGCTTCGTCCGCTGGCAGCAGGAAGGGCATCCGGTAAGGGTTGATCGCGGTCATCGGCGTTGCGATGTAGCCGGGGGCAATGGTCACCACGCGCAAGCCGGCCGGCGCCATCTCCAGTCGCAGGCTTTCAAGATAGCTGATCGCCGCCGCCTTCGAGGCGCTGTAGGCCTCGGCGCCGGGCAGGCCACGAATACCGGCCACCGAGGCGATCCCGACGAGGCGGCGCCTGGTCACGGCCTCGGCACCGCCGGTCTCGCGCATCGACCGGATGAACGGTGCGAACGTGTGCACCATGCCCATCACGTTGATATCCATGACACGGCGGAAGACCGCGACATCCTCGCCGCACTCGGTCAGCGTGCCCGCTGAAACACCGGCGTTGGCGATCACGAGGTCAGGCACACCATGGCGATCGATGAATGTTTCGGCTGCCTGTGCCAATGCGGCAGCGTCGGTCACGTCAAGCGCATGGACGCTGGCGTCACCACCAAGGGCCCGCAACTCCCGGGCAAGCGCCTGCAATTCCTCCTCCCGCCGCGCGACCAGGCCAAGCACGGCCCCCTGGCCGGCATAGTGTCGCGCCAGCGCGGCACCGATGCCGCTGGAGGCTCCGGTAAGAAAAACCCGCAGCGGGCTGCGGGTTTGCGGGGGCTGCGCAACGAGCGTCACGACTTACTTTTTCTTGCTCCGCTCCGTGCGCACCTTGCCGATCAACTGGTCGGCCAGCGTCAGCAGATCCTCGTAGCTTTTCACTTCCTTTCCTACGACCAGATAGCGGCCATCGACGGCGATCGCCGGCACGCCCTGGATTTTGTAAGCCGCAGCCATCTGGTCGGCGCGCTGCATCTTGCTCGCGACGCCGAACGACTTGTAGGCCTCGCCGAACTTCGCCTTGTCGACGCCCTGCTGCGCAGCCCACTCGGTGATCGTGTTGTCGTCGTAGAGCTTGATGCTCTTGACGTGGATCGCGTGGAACGCGGCATTGTCGAGTTTGCCCAGTTCGCCGATCGCTTCCGCCGCGTAGTACAGCTTGCCGATATTGGCCCACTGCGCGCGGCCGAAGGACACCGGCACACGCCTGAAGCTGACATCGGCCGGCAGCTTCGAAGCCCACCGACTGATCAGCGGATGGAAGTCGTTGCAGTGGGGACAGCCGTAGGAGAAGAACTCGACGATCTCGATCTTCGCCGGGTTGTCGGTGGGCTGCGGCGGCTCGATGTTGACGTAATCGCGGCCCAGCGTCAGCTGTGCCTGCGCCGAAGCACTGATCAGCAGGCCGGCAGCGAGGGCGACAAAGGCGGACAGAAAATTGCGCTTTTGCATGTGGGGATCTCCTTAGTCTTTCTTGACGAGGGCGGCTTCAATACCCTGCTTGGCCAGTTCGGAACGTACCTTGTTCACTTCCTCGATCCTGGCGTAGGGTCCAAGGCGCACGCGGAACCAGGTCTTGTCCTGCACCATCACCTGCTGGATCGAAGCCTCCATGCCCAGTAACGCAAGACGCGCCTTCTGGTTGTCAGCGTCACCGGCATTCTGGAACGAACCGGCCTGGAGGAAGATCGACTCCTTCGGTTGCTCTTTCTCCTTGCTCTCCTTGGCGTCTGGCTTCGCCGGCGCAGCGGGATCGACCTTGGCCTCGGCCTTGCCGGGCAGGATGTCGTAGAACTGGAAGCGTTTCTCGGGAATCGGGTCCCCCGGCTTGCCGGGCAGGGGCGCCGGGCCGGTGTTGGCGTTTGCCGGCGCACCCTGGGCCGGCTTTCCGGGATCCTTCTCGCCCGCCGGCGTCGGCTGGATCGCCTGCTTGCTGAACGGTGTCGGCATCTTGTTGATGTACCAGACCACCGCCGCGGCACCGACAATGCCGAAAACGAGGCCGATGAAGAGGCCGATCAGCGTGCCGCCAGCCGATTTCTTCTTCGCCGCGGTGCGTTTGGGTTTCAGGTCACGACTCATGGGCTGCAGGTTCCTTGCGTTAGCGGGGGCTTACATCGACTCGGGGCACGACACGCCGAGCAAGGCCATGCCGTTCCGGATCGTCTGGCGCACGGCAGCCGCCAGGGCGACGCGTGCATCCTTGAGCACAGCGTCGTCGACCAGCATGCGCTCGGCGTTGTACCAGCTGTGGAATTCGGCGGCGAGGTCCTTGAGGTAGAAGGCGACCGCATGCGGTGCAAGATCCGCCGCCGCCGCCACGATGATCTCCGGGAATTCGGCGAGCTTGGCGGCGATCGCCAGTTCGCGCGGGTTGTCGAGGCGCGAAAAATCCGCCGTTCCCAGTTCGGCCGCATCGCCGCCGGCTTCCGTCCAGGCATTCAGCACCGAGCAGATGCGGGCGTGGGCGTACTGGATGTAATAGACCGGGTTCTCGTTCGACTGGCTCTTGGCGAGATCGAGATCGAAGTCGAGGTGCTGGTCGGATTTGCGCAGCACGTAGAAGAAGCGGCAGGCGTCGTTGCCGACCTCGCGGCGCAGGTCGCGCAGCGTCACGAATTCGCCGGAGCGGGTCGACATCGAGGCCTTCTGGCCGTTGCGGTAGAGCACCGCGAACTGGACCAGCGCCACGTGCAGCTTCTGGGCGTCGAGGTCGAGCGCCTTCAGCGCGCCGGTGACGCGCGGGATGTAGCCGTGGTGGTCGGCGCCCCAGATGTTGATGACCTTGTCGAAGCCGCGCTCGAACTTGTTCAGGTGGTAGGCGATGTCGGAGGCGAAGTAGGTGTAGAGGCCGTTCTCGCGCTGCACGACGCGGTCCTTCTCGTCGCCGAAGGCGGTCGAGCGGAACCACTTGGCGCCATCCTGCACGTAGATGTGGCCAGCCTTCTCGAGCTTGTCGACGACACGGGCGACGAGGCCGGTGTCGTAAAGTGCCTTCTCGGAGAACCAGACCTCGAAATGGACGCCGAACTCTTCGAGGTCGTCGCGGCAGTCGGCCAGCTGTTCGTTCAGCGCATGCGCGTGAACGTACGGCCAGTCCTCTGCGAGCAGCGTCTTGGCGTTGGCGATCAGCGCGTCGAGGTGCAGCTCGCGCTGGTTCTTGGCTTCGTCGTCGGCGCGGGCCGGATCGGGCAGACCCGGGGTTCCGGCCAGTATTTCGGTGGCCTTGCGTACATATTTGTCGCGATGCGCCAGTTGCAGTTGCTTGGCCATGCCGCGCACGTAGTCGCCCTGATAGCCGTTCGGCGGGAAGGGAACGTGCTCGTTGAAGAATTCGAGGTAGCGCAGCCAGGTGGAGAGGCCGAGGATGTCCATCTGCCGACCGGCGTCATTCACATAGTATTCGCGGGTCACGTCCCAGCCGGCAAACGACAGCAGGCTCGAGAGCGAGGCACCGTAGGCGGCGCCGCGGCCATGGCCGACGTGCAGCGGCCCGGTCGGGTTGGCGGAGACGAACTCGACCTGGATCTTCTGCGTCCCGCCCACCCTTGCGCGACCGAAATCGGCACCGGCGGCGAGCGCATCGCCGACGATCCGGAGCTTTGCCGACGCCTTCAGCGTGAAATTGATGAAGCCGGGGCCGGCGATCTCCGTCTTCTCCACCCAGGGCGAGGCCGGAATTTCGGAAACGAGCAGCGCGGCGACATCGCGTGGCGCGCGCTTGAGCGGCTTGGCGATCTGCAGCGCGAGGTTGCTGGCGAAATCCCCGTGCGATGCCTGCTTGGGGCGATCGAGCACGATCGGGGTATCTGCCGCCTCCGGTGCGAGGCTTTTCAGTGCCACGCGCAAGAGGTCGGCGATATGGGTACGAATATCCTGGGTCATGAAGTGAAGAAGCGCTGGCGAGGGCAGAAATTGCGGAAGCGCCGATTATACGCGCTTCCGCAGTGCCATTCTGCTTCGGAAACGCGCACATATTCAGCGTGTTGCCGAGTCAACCCGGCCGCAACGGCAAGTATTCCTTGCTGCCTCGCACAAAAGTGCTTTACTGAAAGTAGCGCGTTTAAAACAAAGGGAGGCTGCCATGTTGACATGGACCGACTGTGTCGAACTCTCCGAACTGACCGAAGACGAAATCGACGCCATTGCACAACACGAACATGTGCCGGAAATGATCGCACTGGAGATGGGCAACTACCTGATCCATACACATACTGGCGAGAAGCGCGTGAAGGCGATGATCCGCGACGACATCCGACTCGCCGGGGACGAAGGCCGCCCGGAACGGGTCGCGATGCTGAAGCTGGTACTCAAGCACTATCTGGAACATCACGCCTGCAAATAGCGGGCACTGCACACCCCGGCCTCTGGTCCATTCGGCGGATTGCGCGCATTCGGGATAAACTCGCGGCTTTCGGGCTTCCTGCTGCCTCCTGATGCGCCTTTTCCGCCTCGCCAAGATCCTCGCCGTCTCCAGCCGCTACGGGCTGGACGAAATGCTGCTCGAGCACGAACCGAGCGGCCGTCTGGCGTCGATTTCACGCGTGCTGCACTTCTGGCGCCGCTTCGACGAACCACAAGCGGTACGACTCCGAAAGGCGCTGGAGGCGCTCGGGCCGATCTTCGTCAAGTTCGGGCAGGTCCTGTCGACGCGGCGCGATCTCCTGCCGCCGGATTTTGCCGACGAACTGGCCAAGCTGCAGGACCGTGTGCCGCCCTTCGCCTCGGCGCTGGCGCTGGCTGAAATAGAGAAGGCCTACGGCAAGCCGGCAGCCGAGGTGTTCACTGAATTCAGCATCGAGCCGGTGGCCAGCGCTTCGGTTGCGCAGGTGCATCTCGCACGCCTGCCCGATGGCCGCGACGTGGCGGTGAAAATCCTGCGTCCGGACATGCGCGACGTGATCGACCACGACATCGCGCTGCTCGACACGCTCGCCGGGCTGGTCGAGAAGGTCTGGTCCGACGGCAAGCGGCTGAAGCCGCGCGAGGTCGTCGCCGAGTTTGCCAAGTACCTGCGCGACGAGCTCGACCTGATGCGCGAGGCCTCCAACTGCTCGCAGCTGCGCCGCAA
>DAORCC010000097.1:0-8939 GCA_035345235.1 Azospira sp. | reverse complement strand
GCTCGGCGTGCGCGACCCGGCGATCCGCGGCTTCGCCACCGGCGTCACCGCACACGGCATCGGCACCGCCCGCGCCTTCCAGGAAAGCGAGCAGGCCGGCGCCTTCTCGGCGCTGGCGATGGGCATGAACGGGTTGCTTACGGCCGTGCTGCTACCGGTGCTGCTGCCCCTCTTCGGATAATCATTGCCGTCATGGACATCCTGATCGACATCATCCTCAAGGCCGGCCGCTCGGCGGTCGAGCTCTCCCTGTTCGTGCTGCTGCCGGTGATGGTCGTGATGCTGTCGCTGATGCGCCTGCTCGAAGCGCGCAACGCGCTGGACTGGCTGGTCACGCGCATCGCGCCGCTGCTCAAGCCTTTCGGCCTCACCGGCCTCGGCGTGTTCGCGGCACTGCAGATCAATTTCGTCAGCTTCGCGGCACCGATCGCCACGCTCGCCATGATGGAGCAGCGCGGCACCTCCGATCGCCATCTCGCCGCGACGCTGGCGATGGTGTTCGCCATGGCGCAGGCCAACGCGGCGCTGCCGATGATGACGATGGGACTCGATTTCATGCCGACGCTCGTGTTTTCAGTGATCGGCGGCCTGTGCGCGGCAGCGGCCACCTACTACGTCTTCGGGCACCGCCTGTCGCAGCAGGAAGGGCCGCTCGACGAGACGCTGCACCACCGCAGCGCCGAAAGTGCCAAGGGCGTGCTGGACGTCATCAACCATGCCGGCGCCGAGGCGTTCAAGATCGCGGTGGGCGCCATTCCGATGCTGGTGCTGTCGCTGGTCGCCGTCACGGCACTGAAGCGCTTCGGTGCCATCGATGCCCTGACGCAAATGCTCACGCCAGTGCTCGCGCTGGCGCATATCGACCCGCTCCTGATCCTGCCGGCGCTCACGAAATACCTCGCCGGCGGCACTGCGATGATGGGCGTGGTCGATGACATGCGCCGCGCCGGACAGATGAGTGCCGAGCTGCTCAACGCCAGTGCCGGCTTCCTGATTCATCCCTTCGACATCCCCGGCGTTGCCGTGCTGGTCTCCGCCGGGAAGCGCGTTGCCGCCGTCTGGAAACCGGCGGCGCTCGGCGCCTGCGTTGGCATCGCCGTACGCACGCTCGCTCACGCGATCTTCGTCTGACGCCCGGCAGACATTCCCGGAGTGGACCAGCAATCCTCGATGACCCGGCCGACACGATTGGCCAGTGAAGGATCCAGCGCCTCGACGATCGCGTAGTCCGGGTTATGCGCGTCACGCAGAACCGGTGCCAGCAGCGGATGCCCGTCCGGATCGGTCAGTATCGCGACGACCGGGCTGTCGAGCAGGCCCGGCGTATTCCGGACGGCAACCCCCAGTTCGCGGCTGGCGAGGCGAACGAGACTGCCCGGCGGGTAGAAGCCCAGATCCCAGAACAGCGCCTCCAGGATCGAACGGTCGTAACGCTGGAAATCGTCGACGAACAGGCGCTCAAGTGCCTGGCTGGCAAAGATCCGTTCGCGATAGGGGCGCGGCCGCAGCATGGCGCTGATCGCGTCGGCGATCGCCAGGATCCGTGCCGGCTCGGCAATGTCCGCCTCCTGCTTGCCGGCATAGCCGCTACCGTCGAGGTATTCGTGGTGATCCTCGATCGCGTTGAGCCAGACCGGATCATCGATACCGAACTTGCGCAGCATCCTGACGCTCTCGCTGCCGTGCTGCCGGATGCGCGCCGTCTGTGCCGGGGTCAGTCCGCTGTCGTGACTGATCTGTCGCTGCAGTTCGATGATTCCGAAATCATGCGTGAGGGCGGCGGAGATCAGCCGGGCACGCGCCTGCTCGCTGTAGCCGCGAGCCAGCGCGAGGCGTGCGCAAACCACGGCGGCCATCATCGAATGCACGACGAAGTAGGAATGGCGGGTCTCGAGGTGGAGATTCGCAAACGCGGCGTCCGGCTCCGCATCGACGATGTCGACAAAATCCTTGACGAGGTTTTCGATGCGCTTCTTCCAGACACCCCCGTCACGCTGCTCGAGGATGTCTTCCTCCATGACCGTCAGCCGGTCGGAGATCCATGAGATGGCGCCGAAATTCGATACCGCCCTGGCTTTCGCCGGTTTGCGGAATCCCTGACGCTTGATGATCGCCGCCTGCGGCTCCGACGCAACCAGCATGCCGCGCATCAGCAGCAGTTGCCCGTTCTCGTCGAAGATGTCGTAGCGGAAGCGCTTGCCGACAGTCACCAGTGATGCAGGTACCCGGATCAAATCAAGCTCCTTGCATGCATGGGGGCGTCATGGTGCGCTGCAAGCGATCCCTCGGCACTCCCGGCCGGGGAAGCCACAGCGGGTGCGGCCACGCCTGAACTGCTGCGAACCTGCTCCATTTACCCTTCCAGCCATGGCAGACGGGAGTTCCAGAATTGAAACCTCCCTCCATGAGTTTCATTTTATATCATTTTTTTGCATTTAACAAAGCCGGGGAAGCACGACTCCGGAACGGACCCGTGGCGTTCGGGCATGGGACCAACGGACTGCGCGCCCATCCAGAAGGCGGCAGGCGCAAGGGCGTGGGGGTTGCGACAGCGGCCTTGCAGCGGCGAGCGGCAGCGACTCAGGAAACGTCGCGCAGCGGCGCCGCGAGCGGCAGGGTGACGATGAAGGCAGCGCCTTCGCCGGGCTTGCTGTCGACGCGGATGCGGCCGCCGAGCATGCCGGTGACGATGTTATAGACGATGTTGAGACCCAGCCCGGAGCCCCCCTGCCCGAGCCGCGTCGTGAAGAACGGATCGAAGATGCGGTCCATGTGGTCGGGAGGAATGCCGACACCATCGTCGGACACCACCACCTCGACACCGTCTGAAAGGGCGTGCGCCCCGATCCGGATGACGCCGCGTTCACGCCCGTCGGTAAAGGCGTGCAGGGTCGCGTTGTTAACGAGGTTGGCGATCACCTGTCCGAAGGGACCGGGATAACTGTCAAGCACCAGCCCGGGCACGATGTCGCGGAGGATCTCGATCGGCAGCTTGCGCAACTGCGGATGCAGCATCGCCATGATCTCGTTGACCACCTCAGCCACCTCGAAGCGGCGGCGCTGCTCGGAGGTCTGGTCGACTGCCACCTGCTTGAAGCTGCTGACCAGGCCGGCCGCCCGCTGCAGGTTGGCGAGCAGGAGTTCGGCGGCCCGCCGCGAACTGTCCACATAATTGTTGAGCGTCGAGCGCTTGAGGCCCTTGTGCAGTTCCGAGGCGAAACTCTCCGAGTTATCGACCAGCGTACTGGCCACCGTCACACTGTTGCCGATCGGCGTGTTGAGTTCGTGCGCCACCCCGGCCACCAGCGCCCCGAGCGCCGCCAGCTTCTCCGAGCGCACCAGGTCGCCCTGGGCGCGCTGCAGCGTATCGAGTGCATTGCTCAGCTCCTCGTTGGTCCGCGCCAGCGCCACGGTCCGTTCTCGCACGCGTCCGTCCAGCGCCTCGTTCAGCTCGCGCAGCGCCGCCTCCGCGTCCAGCCGGGCGAGGGTCGCGCGCCGTGCCTCTACCATCTGCCCGATGGTCAGCAGCAGCGGCTGCAGCCAGCTCACCAGCGCAAAATCATAGCCACCATTCCGATTGGCGACACCGGCCATGGCCACCAGCTGACCGCCTACGCGGATCGGCAAGCCGAGGAACGCCGTCATCGCCGGGTGCCCCGGCGGCAGGCCGCCACGCCGCGGATCATTCGGCGGGTCATTGGCGATCACCGGCTCGCCGCTGACGATCGCCGCCCCGAAGAGCGTCTTCAGGTTGTGGAACTCGAGCCCCTGAGCCGCGTGTTCGTCGTAGTAGCGCCGCGACGCGTCGTCCCACGCAAGGTTGGTAATGGCATGGGTCTTCAGGTACGGCTGACCCGCGGCATCCTGCAGGATTTCACCGATGAACCCGTATTCGCTCTCCGCCAGCCGGAGCAGATCCGCCAGCAGCGACTCGAAGGCCCCCGTCGCCGCGGCATCGGCGATGAAGTTCGACTGCGCACGCGCCACCGCATCGGCGAGCGCCAGCTGGCGCCCAAGTTCGCGGTTCGCGGTCTGCAACGACGCCTCCGTCTTGCGCAACGCGCTGACATCCTCCTGCACCATCACCAGCAGTTCCGCATCGCCGGCCAGCACCTTGCGCGCCGACACGCGGCAGAGCAACTCGACACCGTCGCCACGTACCAGGCGCGTCTCGAAGCCACTGATGCTGCCCTCGCTTGCAATCCTCGCCAGCACTTCGTCGCGCTCCGGAATCGAGGCCCACAGGCCCATCTCGGCGCCGGTCATGCCCATCACCTGCTCCCGCCGCCGCAGGAACTGGCGCTCCCAGGCATCGTTGGCCGCGACCGAGGCATAGTTGCGCCGCACATCCGAAACGATCATCGCCACCGGAGAAGCATTGAACACCGCCTGCAGCTTCGTCTCGCTCTCGATCCGCTGCGCCTCGGCATGGCGCAGTTCGGAGATGTCGCTGATGATCGCGAGAATCACGTCCTCCCCGCCGCTCTGCCCCGGCAGGCGGCGCGCCGAGAGCAGGCCGAGCAGGCCCGAACCATCCTTGCGCAGGTAGGTCCGCTCGGCCGAAAAAACCTCTACCGACGGATCGGTCAGCATGCTGCCGACCCCGCGACGGGCCAGCGCCTGTTGGCTGGGGTGCACAAAATCGAAATAGCAACGGCCGACCAGATCCTGCTGGACATGCTGCAGCATGTCGGCGAAACGCTGATTGCACTCGCGGATGTTCCCCTGCAGGTCGATCACCAGCACCGCCACCGGCGACACTTCGAACAGGCTGCGCAGCCACATCTCGCGCGCCCTCAAGGCCGCTTCCGCGCGCCGGGCATCGGTCACGTCGAGATAGGCCGTCATCAGCAGGCGCCGCCTGCCGACACTGATGAAACGCCCATGGAGTTCGATCTGTCGCACATCGCCATTCTTCCGGCGCATCAGGACGGAAAGTCCTGCGACACCGCCCTCGTCGAGCGCCGCATTCAGGTACGTCTGGCGATCCTGCGCATCCACCCAGAGCCCGAAATCCGCGCCACTGAAATTTTCCGCTTCGGCAGGCAGATAGCCAAAGGCCTTGTACCAGGCCTCGTTCCAGTGCGTGCCGCGATAACCGTCGGCATCCTGCGCATACGCAAACGGAATGGGCGCCAGGTCGAACAGGGCGGTGAATCCGGCCTCGCTGTCACGCAGCGCCTGCTCGGTGAGCTTCTGCTGCGTGATGATGACACTCATCGATAGTGCCACCGGTTCACCGTCCAGCGAGACGAGCGAACTCGAAAACAATGTCCAGCGTTCCTGCCCGTCAGGATCGAGGCTGCGCATTTCGATGTTGTCCAGACGCCCCTTCTCCAGCAGGCGCTGCGCCAGCTGTTTCATCAACTGGGCATCGTTCAAGGAGCCGATCTCTGTCACCGCGCGGCCAATGACCTCGTCCCGGCTTCTGCCCGTCGAGTGCTCGTAGGCCGGATTCACGTCAAGGAAGGTTCCGTCGGACAGGCGGGTCAGCGTCACGGCGTAGGGCGCTGCCTCGAATACCGAGCGGAACATGCCTTCGGAGCGCTGCAGCGATTCCGCCATGCGGTTGAAGCTCTCGCCCAACTCGGCGAGTTCGTCGCTGCCGGCAATCGTGGCCCGTGCCGCGAGATCGCCGCGCTGAACCAGCGCCTGCGCATCGGCCAGCGTCCGCAGCGGCCGCACGATCAGCCGGAAGAGCAGCCAGCCGACGATCAGCGCCGCCAGCGCCGCCCCGGCGATCACCTGCCACGCCAGCCGGCGGGCCTCGACCAGCGGCGCCAGCAGGCTCGACTCGGGCTGCGCATAGACAAGGCGCCAGGACACCGCCGGCACCGGCGCATGCAGGACGCGCATTACATCCTCGCCGACCCGCACGACGAGCTCGGCATTCAGTTCCTCGTCGCGCAGGGCGCCGGCAATGGCATCGATAACCGCCAGGGTCACCGGCTCGCGGGTCACATCGGGAACACGCAGCGAATCGCCCTCGCCGTCGAGTCCACCGGCCAGCAGTCGGTTCCTGCTGTCGAGGAGCAGGAAATGGCCGGTCTGGACGCGCGCGTCGGACACGGTGCGCGCGAAGAAACGATTGAGCAGGATGGTGCCACCCAGCGTGCCGACCAGCTTGCCGGCATCGTCCCGGACGGGCACGGTGATGAGCAGCACCGGCTGGCCGCTGAGCCGGCTGATCAGGGGTTGCGCGAGCACTTCCTCACCGGCCGCCAGTTTCGGGTAGTAGGAACGATCGCGCACGGAGACCCGATCGCCCTCGGGGGGATATACCCACCCGTCGCCATCCACGAAACTGAAGCCTTCGAAATCTGCGCTCAGGCCGCCCCACTCGCGCAGCACGCGGCGGATGGCCGGCACATTGCCGGTCGCGAGCAGCGGCGTACGCGCCAGCAGGCGCAGCGTGTCGCGTCCCGCCTGCAGCCCCGCCGGCACGGTGTCGACCCGCGCGACCAGTTCGCGGCGTGCCGACTCGACCAGCTCACGTTCCAGGGTCTGCTGCCAGCTGCCGGCAAAAACGTAAAGCACCGCCCCGGCACCGGCCATCACCGGCAGCACGACAGCCAGCACGATCTTGGGCAGCAGGCGCAATGCGGTCTCTCTACAGGTCGGTATATTTCACGGCCCGCCCCTGCACCTTCTCGGGCGGATACTTGGCGCGGTTCAGCGCCATCTTCTCGGCGAAGGCCGACGGCAGGTCGATGTCGAGCAGGTCGGCAACGCGGATGACCCCCATCAGGACATCGCAGAGTTCATGCGCGACTTCGCGACGCTTTTCCGGCGTGAGCGCGAAGCTCTCGGCTTCCGAACACCACTGGAAATGCTCGAGGACCTCTGCTGCTTCGACCGCCAGCGCCATCGACAGGTTCTTCGGATTGTGATGCCGATCCCAGCCACGTTCGCTGACGAACTGGCGGATGTCGTCGCGCAGGGTATCGAGTTGATTCATGGCAGTCGCCGGTGTCCTGTCGGTGAATATTCGCTTGTGTTACTGTACCCTCCGCCTTCCGCGCTGACCAGAGACCACACCCCCATGCACCCGACCCTGTGCCTGCCAACGCCACGCCGCGCCCTGCTGCCGCTCCTGCTCGCCGCGCTCGTTGCATCGACCCCCGCCCTGCCCGCGCGGGCCGAGGGCGTCGATGTCGGCAAGCCGTCGGCCCTGCGCAACCTGGTGCCGGCCGAGCAGATCGAGAACTCCGCGACGCAGGAATACCAGGCCCTGCTGCGCCAGGCGGCCTCGAAACGGGCGCTGGCACCGGCGGACGACCCGCAGGTGCAGCGCCTGCGCCGCATCGCCGACCAGTTGATTCCGCACGTCAGGCCCTTCAATGCCCGCGCCGCACGCTGGCAGTGGGAGATCAACCTGATCGGCTCGAAGCAGATCAACGCCTTCTGCATGCCCGGCGGCAAGATCGCCTTCTATACCGGTCTCGTCGACGGCCTCAAGCTGACCGACGACGAAATCGCGGCGGTGATGGGGCACGAGATCGCCCACGCCCTGCGCGAGCATGCGCGCGAACGCATCGCGAAATCGCAGCTCACCTCGCTCGGCGCCGTGCTGCTCGGCGAATTCGTCGGCGGCGGCCGCTACACCGACGCCTTCCGCTTCGGCGGCAACATGCTGACCCTGAAGTTCTCGCGTGATGACGAGAGCGAGGCCGACGTGATCGGCATGGAACTCGCCGCCCGCGGCGGACATGACCCGCGCGCAGGCGTCACGCTCTGGCAGAAGATGATGGCGGCCAGCAAGGGCGAGCCGCTACCGTGGTTCTCGACCCACCCCTCCGGCAACAACCGCATCGCCGAGATCGAGCGCCATCTGCCCGAGGTACTGCCGATCTACGAGCGCACGCTGGCCGCGAGGGGCTCCCCGCCCGTGTCCCGCTGATCAGATCGCGCCATCGGCGCGCAGCGCGGCGATACGGGCCGCGTCATAGCCGAGCATCGCCAGCACCTCGTCGGTGTGCGCGCCGAGCGCCGGGCCGATCCACGCCGTACTGCCCGGCGTTGCCGAAAGCTTCGGCACGATGCCCGGCTGGCGGCAGGCACGGCCATCCGGCAGGGTCACCGTCTGCAGCATCTCGCGCGCGAGGAACTGCGGGTCGGCAAACATGTCGGCCACCGAATAGATGCGCGAGGCGGGCACCTCGGCCGCGGCCAGCACCTGCAGCACCTCGGCTTCGTCGTGCTGCGCCACCCAGGCATCGATCAGCGCATAGAGTTCATCGCGCCGCGCATCGCGGCCGGCGTTGTCGGCCAGCGACGGATCGTCGGCGAGGTCGGCCCGCCCCATCGCCAGCAGCAGGCGACGGAAGATCGCATCGCCGTTGGCACCGATGGCGACATGCCTGCCGTCCTTCGTCGTGTGCGTGTTCGACGGCGTGATGCCGGGCATGATGTTGCCGGTGCGCTCGCGCACGAAGCCGAAGACGTCGAACTCCGGCACCAGCGATTCCATCATCGCGAACACCGCTTCATAGAGGGCGACATCGACCACCTGCCCCTGGCCGCCATTCACCTCCCGGTGGCGCAGCGCCATCATCGCGCCGAGCGCGCCCCACAGCGCGGCGATCGAGTCGCCGATCGAGATGCCCGTCTTCACCGGCGGCCGGTCGGGAAAGCCGGTCACGTAGCGCAGCCCCCCCATCGATTCGCCGATGGCACCGAAGCCCGGCTGCGCCGCCATCGGCCCCGTCTGCCCAAAACCGGAAAGGCGCAGCATGACAAGGCCGGGGTTCTCCGCCGAAAGCGCCTCCCAGCCCAGCCCGAGCTTCTCCAGCACGCCGGGGCGAAAGTTCTCGACGACGATGTCGGCCTCCCGGGCCAGCGCCTTCACGATGGCCACGCCCTCGGGGTGCTTGAGGTTCACCGTCACCGATTTCTTGTTGCGCGCCTGCAGGTACCACCACAGCGAGGTGCCCTCGTAG
>DAORCC010000096.1:0-9027 GCA_035345235.1 Azospira sp. | reverse complement strand
GCTGGTGCGCTGGATCGGCATCTGCGACGGCAACATGCAGGAAGGTTCGTTCCGCTGCGACGCCAACGTCTCGGTGCGCCGTCCCGGCGAACCGTTCGGGACCCGTCGCGAGGTCAAGAACCTGAACTCCTTCCGCTTCCTGCAGCAGGCCATCGACTACGAGGTGCAGTGGCAGATCAACGAGATTGAGGAAGGCCGCAAGATCCAGCAGGCGACCGTGCTCTTCGATCCGGACACCGGTGAGACGCGCATGATGCGATCGAAGGAAGACGCGCACGACTACCGCTATTTCCCCGACCCCGACCTGCTGCCGCTGATCATCTCGCGCGAGTGGGTCGAACGCACCCGCGCCGGCATGCCAGAACTGCCGGAAGCCAAGAAGCAACGCTTCATGGCGGACTACGGACTATCCGCCTACGACGCAACGGCGCTGACGGCCTCACTGGAGATCGCCGACTACTACGAAGCGACGGTGGCCGTTGCCGGAAAATCTGCCGCCAAACCCTGCGCCAACTGGGTCATGGTCGACCTCGCCGCACGCCTCAACAAGGACGAGAAGGAACTCGCCGATTCGCCGGTTTCCGCCGCCCAGCTCGGTGGGCTGGTCGCACGCATCGCCGACAACACGATTTCCAACAACATCGCCAAGAAGGTGTTCGAGGCACTGTGGAACGGCGAAGGTCAGTCCGCCGACGAGATCATCGAAAAGCAGGGCCTCAAGCAGATCACCGACACGGGTGCCATCGAGGCCCTGATCGACGAAGTGCTTGCCGCCAACGCAGCGATGGTCGCCGAATTCAAGGCCGGCAAGGAGAAGGCGTTCAATGCGCTGGTCGGCCAGGCGATGAAGGCGACCAAGGGCAAGGCCAACCCGCAGCAGGTCAACGAACTGCTGAAGAAGAAGCTTTCCTGAAGCGCAGGTTTCCGGAAATGAAAACGCCGCCCGCGGGCGGCGTTTTCGTCAGCGCAGACGGGATCATTGTGTCCGGCTACGGGCCTTCATTTCTCGGAAGCGTCGCTTGTCCTCATCGAATTTCGCCTTGATCAGGTCGAATTCCCGCTTCTTGGCTTCGATCAGCTCCTCCTGTGCCCGGATCTCGTAGTCCTCCTCCTTGAGACCTTTCTCGACCTCAGGCGGTACCTGCTTCTTCTTGTAGAACTCGGCTTCGTTCTCGAATTTCTTGCGGCGCCTCTTCGCCTCGGCAATCTTTTCGTTGGCGGCAGCAATCGACTTGTGGACATCGGCTTCCGCGCGCTGGCGCATGAGATCGATATCGGCCTCGTTACCATACGTCTGGGCCAGCGCGGCGTCCATCCGTCGCTGTTCCCTGACGGCCTCCTCGGCCTCCTGCTTCTTGCGCTCTTCCTGGGCGCGCAGGGCTTTCATCTCGGGCGACAGCGGTGCCTCGACAATGCGTACCACCATGCCGACCTGATTGATCTCGCGATAGGCGCGCCCGACACAAGCCATCGGCAGGATGTCACCACAGACCTGCTTGCCGCGCTCGTCGTTACAGCAGAATATATTGGCCCCCGCCGCCATGACGGGTATCGGCAGGGCAAGCGAAAGCAGCAACAGGTGTCTAGCCGTGTGCAACGCCATACTCCTTGCGATAGGCGGCCACAGCCGCTTCATTGGACCTGAGGTCGGCCCGTCCGCCGAGGAAAGCGAGCAGATCCTCCAGCGTCGCGACGGCAACCACGGGGATGCCGTAGTCGCGCTCGACTTCCTGTACCGCCGACAGGCTTCCGGTTCCGCGCTCCATGCGATCCAGCGCAATCACGACGCCGCAGGGCGTGGCACCGGCCGCACGAATCATCTCCACCGATTCACGCACCGACGTTCCGGCGGAAATGACATCGTCGACGATCAGGACCCGGCCCTGCAGCGGCGCCCCGACCAGCATGCCGCCCTCGCCGTGATCCTTGGCTTCCTTGCGGTTGTAGGCATAGGGCAGGTTGGTTCCCTGCTGGGCCAGTGCCATCGCGGTCGCTGCGACCAGCGGAATGCCCTTGTAGGCGGGCCCGAACAGTACGTCGATGGAAAGGGCGCTGGCGCGGATGGCCTTGGCGTAGAATTGCGCCAGACGGTTCAGCGAGTCGCCGTCATTGAACAGACCGGCATTGAAGAAGTACGGCGACAGCCGGCCGGCCTTGGTCTTGAATTCGCCGAAGCGCAGCACATTCTGGCCAACGGCGAACTCGATGAATTCCTGACGAAAGTCCATGATCCTCGCATAAGCCGTTCCTGCTGAACGGCAGTTTCCGAACTGCCAATCTTACGCATCCCGGACCTTGGCGACAACGGGAATCGTTGGCATTTTCGACCTTCGACCAAAAGAGTTTTCTTCATGCGCATCATTTCGCTCAACCTCAATGGCATCCGTTCGGCATGGAACAAGGGGCTTCTCCCCTGGCTCGAAGCCCAGCAAGCGGATGTCGTCTGCCTGCAGGAAATCAAGGCCCAGACGGGTGATCTCACGCCGGAAATGCTGGCGCCGGACGGCCTTGCGGCCTACTACCACTGCGCCGAAAAGAAGGGTTACAGCGGCGTCGGCCTTTGGTGCAGGAAGCGGCCGGAGCGTATCGTCGAAGGTCTCGGCCACGGCGAATTCGATGCCGAAGGGCGTTTCATCCGGGCCGATTTCGGCACCCTGTCGGTCGTGTCACTCTATCTGCCGTCGGGCTCAAGTTCCCCGGAACGGCAGGAGGCCAAATTCCGGTTCATGGACACCTTCCTGCCGCTGCTCACCGAGATGGCGAAGGAGGGGCGCGAAGTCATCGTCTGCGGGGATTGGAACATTGCGCACAAGGAAATCGACCTCAGGAACTGGAAATCGAACCAGAAGAACTCCGGCTTCCTGCCCGAGGAGCGTGCCTGGATGAGCCGCGTCCTCGACGAGGCCGGCTGGGTCGACGTCTATCGCCGGCTCCACCCTGATGCGACCGATGCGTGCTACACGTGGTGGTCCAACCGGGGGCAGGCGTGGGCCAAGAACGTCGGCTGGCGTCTCGACTACCAGCTGGCGACGCCGGGGATCGCCGCGACCGCACACGCCGCGACAATCTGGAAGGAGACCCGCTTTTCGGATCATGCGCCGCTGATCATCGACTACGACCATGCTGCTTGATTGCCTTACGGCGCCCGAAGCGCTACGCTAACCAGTCCCGCAGTACCGATATTCAACACCGTCAAAAAAGGAATCATCATGGCTGATAACACCGATGTCGCGAACGTCTCCAAGGATAAGCTGGTCACCGACATGAAGATCGTCATTGCCGACGCCGAGGAAATCCTGCGCGCCACGGCCAATCAGGCTGGCGAGAAGGTCGGCGAACTGCGCGAACGCATCCAGGAGCGTCTGCGGGACGCCAAGGTCCGCCTGCAGGATGCCGAAGCTGCACTGGTCGACAAGACCAAGGCGGCGGCCCGCGCCACCGACGATTTCGTGCACGAGAATCCCTGGCAGGCGGTTGGCGTCGCTGCCGCGATCGGCCTCGCGCTGGGCGTCCTGATCGGCCGTCGCTGATCCGTCCATGAGCAGCGCCACCCCGGGAGCGGGGAATGAGGCGGCCGGCAACGCCGGTCTCTTCGCGGCCTTGCGCAACGTGGCGACGACGCTCGTCGCCACGGCGCGTACGCGCGTCGAACTGGCGGGCAACGACCTTGAGCTCGAACGCCTGCGCCTTGTCCGCGCGCTGATCTTCGGCCTCTCGGCGCTGTTCTGTATTGGTGTCGGCCTTCTCATGCTGATCGGGCTGGTACTGATCCTCAACTGGGAAAGCCGTGTCGTACTTCTGGCGGCCTTCGGCGGCGGTTTCATCGCCGCCGGCGTCGTCCTCTACGCTGCGATGAAGCGCGCCAACAGCCACCGCCAGGCCTTCGCTGCGACCATCGCCGAACTGGAGGAGGATCTCCGCCAGTTGCGTGCTGCCGCCGACAATGCTCAAAAAGGAAGTTGAGCTCGCGCTCAAGCGCGGCCGCCTGCAGGAGCGCATCGCCGCGCAACGCGCGACGCTGGCGTCCCAGGTGGTCCCGATCGCTGGTGCGCTGGCGACGGCGGATCGGGCAGTCGCCCTCGGCCGATCCGGCGTGGCCTACATAAGGACGCATCCGCTGCAGGTCGGCGCTGCCTTCGCGCTGCTGGCGATCCTGCGCCCGCGCCGCGTCTGGCGCTGGAGCCGCCGCGCCTTCATCGCCTGGGGTACCTGGCAGAAGCTGCGCGCCCGCATCGAAGCGACCGGCGCCCTCGGTCGACGGCAATCCGGCAGCGCATGACGGATTCGCACAAACCCTTCCAGCGCTTCGTCGATTCGCAGAAGCGCGAGGCCCGTCACGTCATCTCGGAGCTGCTGGCCGTGCGCGGCCTGATGCCGCTGCTGATGAAGTCGCGCAACGGCAGCCAGTGGAGTACCGAGGAAAAGGCCGAACTGCTCAGCCAGCTCCGCCGCCTGTCGCGCCTCTCGCCCTACCTGCTGTTCCTGTTGCTGCCGGGCTCGGCACTGCTCTTGCCGGCCTATGCCTGGTGGCTGGATCGCCGCCGCGACCGCCGCCCGGACGCAGAACGCGGCACACTGCCGCTACCAGACTCCCAGCGCCAGTAGCTGCTTCTCCGCCGCCGCTGCCCAGCCGCGGTTGGCTGCCGGACTCGCCGGGCTCGGATGCAGCACGCGGCCGATCCTGATGTCGTAGCCGCGAAGAGCCGCCGCGGCCCGCGCCTCCGCGAAACCGCCCACCCCGATCAGCCATTCCGGTTGCAGCGCCTCGACGAGCGCCCGCAGATGCGCGTCGCAGGCGGCTTCCAGCGGCGCTGTTTCGGCAGCAGGCAGCTTGTCGGGCGTCAGGTTGCGCCCATGATCGAAGAAGGCCAGCGGGCAGTAATTGGCGACAAAATGGTCCGTAAAGAACGCCTCGGCAGTCCCGAAACGCTCGGCGAACAATCCCCAGAGGCGCCGGCCGCTGACCTCGGAGCGCGTGCAGGCAAAACCCTCGATCGGGCGCTTCGGATTTTCCGTCGCCGGCTTCTCCACTGTCGCCTCGATCCCCATCCAGTCGCGGACCGCCGCGATCTCCCCGAAAGGGACACCGGTCTGCACCATGCCAAACGGCCCC
Organism: Azospira sp.; assembly: GCA_035345235.1. Classification (GTDB taxonomy): domain Bacteria; phylum Pseudomonadota; class Gammaproteobacteria; order Burkholderiales; family Rhodocyclaceae; genus Proximibacter. Next base: position 3,914 of record DAORCC010000096.1, on the reverse strand, counting down.
GGATTCATGCCGAGAAAGACGGCCCGCCGGCGACCGGCGCCATAGCGACGCAGATAGGCTTCGTGGGGCGCCCGTGCGTATTCGAGCGGGTTATAGACGTGACTGACCGGGGGGGCGAACGACTGCCGGGCAAGTTGTGCCGACAGCGTGCGGGCGGCTTCGACGAGACGGTCGGCGGTGGAGGGCTGGCTGGGAGGCGGCATGGCTGCACGGGAACAGGAAGAAGGCGCTATTCTAGCCACCTTCACGCATTGCAAAGGGAACTCACATGGACGCTTGCGCCTACGTTGTCGGCAACATCACCGTTCACAACCCCGATCGCTGGGCGGAGTATCGCGCGCAGGTACCGGCGACGCTGGTGCCGTGGCAGGCTGAAATCGTGATGCGCGCCGGCATGGCGCAAGTGCTGTCCGGAACGCACGCGCACACCGACATCGTAGTGCTGCGCTTCCCCGATATCGCTGCGGCCCATGGCTGGTTCAACTCCCCCGCCTATCAGGCGCTGCTGCCACTTCGCAACGAAGCGGCCACCGTCGACCTCGTCTGCTATCAGGGCTGACGCCCGAGGCGATAGAGGGCAACGTCGGCGTTGAGGTTGGGGTCGTCGGTCACTGCCCGCCCTTCGTCGAAGAACAGTCCCTCGTGCACGACGATGCCGTTGTCGGCACAGAGCGCCTCGAAATCGGCAATCGTGAAGAAGCGCACGTTCGGCGAGTCGTACCACTGATAGGGCAGCGCCTCCGATACCGGCATGCGGCCACGGGCAATCGCCTCGCGATGGCTGCGATGACCGAAGTTGGGGAAGGAGACCACCGCTTCGTGGCCGACACGCAGCATCTCCTTCACCAGCGGCACCGTATGCCGCACCGTCTGCAGCGACAGCGACATGATGACGTGGTCGAAGGAATCGTCGTCGAAGCCCTGCAAGCCCTGTTCAAGGTCGAACTGCAGGACGTTGACGCCATTCCTGATCGCAGCGAGCACGTTGCCGGGATCGTTCTCGACGCCGTAGCCGCGGATGCCCTTTTCCACCTGCAGAAACTTGAGCAGCGAACCATCACCGCAGCCGAGGTCGAGGACGCGCTCGCCCTCCCTGATCCAGCGGGCAATGACATCGAAGTCGAAGCGGCCGAAGATTTCCGTCATGTCTCGATCCTGTCGAGGTAGGCCGCGACATCGGCATGGTACTGCGCGTCGTCGAGCAGGAATGAATCGTGGCCCGCATCGCAGTCGACCTCTGCGTAGCAGACGTCGCGGCCGTTGTGCAGCAGGGCATAGACCAGCTCACGACTGCGCTCCGGCGCGAAACGCCAGTCGGTGGTGAAGCTGGCGACGAAGAAACTCGCCGTCGCGCGCGCCAGCGCCGCCTGCAGGTTGCCGCCGTAATTGCGCGCCGGGTCAAAGTAGTCGAGCGCCTTGGTCGTGATCAGGTAGGTGTTGGCATCGAAGTAGGTCGTGAACTTGTCGCCCTGGTAACGCAGGTAGGACTCGACCTGGAAATCGGTGCTGTAGCCGTACGAAAGCTTGCCGTGGCGCAGCTCGCGGCCGAACTTCTCCGCCATCTGGTGACCCGAGAGATAGGTGATGTGGCCCAGCATGCGGGCAAGGCGCAATCCACGCGCCGGCACGACGCCATGCTCGTAGAAGTGGCCGCCATGGAAATCGGGGTCGGTCAGGATGGCCTGTCGCGCCACCTCATTGAAGGCGATGTTCTGCGTCGTCAGTTTCGGCGTCGAGGCGATCACCAGCGCATGCCGGACACGCTCGGGATACTGCAGCGTCCACTCGAGGGCCTGCATGCCGCCGACGGAACCGCCAACAACCGCGGCCCACGAAGCGATGCCGAGCCGGTCGGCCAGACGCGCCTGCGCAGCGACCCAGTCCTCGACCGTCACGACCGGAAAATCGGCGCCATAGGGTTTGCCGGTTACCGGATTGAGGCTCATCGGCCCGGTCGAGCCGTAACAGCCGCCAAGATTGTTCACGCCGACGACGAAGAAACGGTTGGTGTCGAGCGGCTTGCCCGGCCCCACCAGGTTATCCCACCAGCCGATGCTATCCGGCTGATCGGCGTAGACACCTGCCACATGATGGCTGCCCGAGAGCGCGTGACAGACGAGAACGGCGTTGCTGCGTTCCGCGTTGAGCTCACCGTAAGTCTCGTAGACAAGCTCGAAGGCCGGCAGCGAGACGCCGCCCTGCAGGAGGATCGGGGTGTCGAAGGCCGCGCGCTGTGGCGTCACGGTCCCTACGGAATTCATCGCTATCTGCCTTTCAGAAACAAAAAACCCAGCCGGCACGGGTGCGGACTGGGCTGCCCCGCTTTAGCCGTATTTATTGAGCGCCCGCAAGCTGATCGGATCAAATCGGCGCTTTGAGTGCGTAGTTAACCGCAGCCCGGCTGGATTGTCAAACCGCGGCGCCGTTGAGTCGCTCCAGCTGCTCGCGGATTTTTGCCGGCTCTTCCAGACGCAGCATCTTGCGCACCTGCGGTGCGATCTCCGAAACATCGCTCTTCAGGACGCGACTCTTCACTTCCAGGATCTGCGCCGGATGCATCGAGAAGGTGCGCAGCCCCATTCCGAGCAGCAGGCGGGTCAGGTTGGGATCCCCGGCCAGTTCGCCGCACACCGAAACCGGGATGCCGGCCTTCTCGCCGCTGTGCAGCGTGTGGGCGATCAGCATCAGCACCGCGGGGTGCAAGGGATCGTAAAGGTGGGCGACCTGCTCGTCGCTGCGGTCGATCGCCAGCGTGTACTGGATCAGGTCGTTGGTACCGATCGAGAGGAAATCGAGGCGGCGCAGGAAAAGACCGATACCCAGCGCCGCAGCGGGGATCTCGATCATGCCGCCAATCTCGATGCCCGGATCGAAGCCCACCTTCTCGCCACGCAGGCTGGATTTGGCCTGCTCGACCGCCGCAAGCGTCGCATCGATCTCGTGGGCGTGCGCCAGCATCGGGATCAGCAGCTTCACCTTGCCGTACTTCGAGGCTCGCAGGATGGCCCGCAACTGTGTCCGGAACATCTTCGGCTCGGCCAGCGAAACACGGATCGCGCGCATGCCGAGCGCCGGATTCGTCTTGACGCGATCGCCCAGCGTGCCTTCCGGATTGAGATCCTTGTCGGCCCCGAGATCGAAGGTGCGGATGACGACCGGCCGCCCGTCCATGCCCTTGACCACCTTGCGGTAAGCCTCGAACTGTTCGTCCTCGGTCGGCAGCTCGCCGCGATCGAGGAAGAGGAATTCCGTACGGAAAAGGCCAACGCCTTCGGCGCCGCCTTCCAGGGCCGCCGGCACATCCGACGGCAGCTCGATATTCGCCTGCAGATGCACCTCGACGCCATCGATCGACGCCGTCTTCGCACTCTTCAGCCGCTTCAGCTTCGTCCGCTCGAGCTCGAGCTGCGATTTGCGCAGCTGGTATTCCTCGAGCACGCGCGGATCGGGATTGACGATGACGACACCGCGCGTGCCATCGATGATCAGCGTTTCCTTGTCACGGATCAGCTGCCGCGCATTGTGCAGGCCGAGCACTGCCGGAATGGCCATACTGCGACCGAGGATCGCGGTATGCGACGTGGCACCACCGACATCGGTGATGAACGACGCGAAATGGTGCTCCTTGAAGGCGATGACATCGGCCGGCGACAGGTCATGCGCGACGACGATCAGGTTTTCTTCCTTGACCCCCTTCGCGGAGCGCAGCGGCGTCCGGCCGACATGGCCGGCCAGTTCCTTGATCACGCGCTCGACCACCTGCCGGACGTCCTGCCCGCGCTCGCGCAGATAGGGGTCCTCGAATTCGTCGAACTGCGCAACCAGCTGCTCCATCTGCTGCACCAGCGCCCACTCCGCGTTGCAGCGGCGCTCGCGGATCAGCGCCTTCGGTACCTCGCACAGCTCGGGATCGT
>DAORCC010000095.1:0-9066 GCA_035345235.1 Azospira sp. | reverse complement strand
AGGCCGGAACCGATGCCACGACCGACGCGACGCTTGGCGTGCTTGGCGCCTTCAGCGGGTTGAATGGTGTTCAGCTTCATCTCAGCCCTCACACTTCACGAGGTAAGAAACCTTGTTGATCATGCCGCGCACTGCCGGCGTGTCCTGCAGCTCGGCCGAGCTGTTCAGGCGACGCAGGCCGAGGCCGCGCACGGTGTCGCGGTGCGACTGCTTGGTGCCGATCAGGCTCTTGACGAGCGTGACCTTGATTTTCTTGTCAGCCATGGTGGTTTACCCCAGGATTTCTTCAACCGACTTGCCGCGCTTGGCAGCGATTTCCGAAGGCGTGCTCTGCGCCAGCAACCCGTTGATCGTGGCGCGCACGATGTTGTAGGGGTTGGTGGAGCCGTGCGCCTTGGCGACGATGTTGGTGACACCCATCACATCGAAGACGGCGCGCATGGCACCGCCGGCGATGATGCCGGTGCCTTCCGGAGCGGGCTGGATCAGCACGGTCGAGGCGCCGTGGCGGCCGATGACGGTGTGATGCAGGGTGCCGTTCTTCAGGTTGACCTTGGCCATCTTGCGACGCGCTTCGTCCATCGCCTTCTGCACGGCCACCGGGACTTCGCGGGACTTGCCCTTGCCCATGCCGATGCTGCCATCGCCGTCACCGACAACGGTCAGTGCGGCGAAGCCGAGGATGCGGCCACCCTTGACGACCTTGGTGACGCGATTGATGGAGACCATCTTCTCGCGCAGGCCATCATCACGCTCTTCGGCCTGCTGCGGTTTTTTGCTTTGCGGTTTTGCCATTTCTTACTCCGATCCTTTCGCCGATCAGAACTTCAGTCCGCTCTCGCGAGCAGCTTCGGCCAGGGCCTTGACGCGGCCGTGGTACTGGAAGCCCGAACGGTCGAAGGCGACGGTTTCGATACCAGCCGCCTTGGCGCGCTCGGCGATGAGCTTGCCTACAGCGGCGGCAGCGGCGACGTTGCCGCCGTTGGTGATGTCCTTGCGAACGCCGGTTTCGAGCGTGGACGCGGAAGCCAGCACCTTCGAGCCGCAAGCCGAAATCAGCTGGGCATAGATGTGCAGGTTGGTGCGATTCACGCACAAGCGCACGGCTTTGAGCTCGGCAATCTTGGCCCGGGTTTTGCGGGCACGGCGCAGACGCGCTTGTTTCTTGTCGATCATTTGGCCACCTTACTTCTTCTTCGTTTCCTTGAGCGTCACCACTTCGTCGGCGTAACGCACGCCCTTGCCCTTGTAGGGCTCCGGCGAACGATAGGCGCGCACTTCAGCGGCAACCTGACCGACGAGCTGCTTGTCGATCCCCTTGATCAGGATTTCCGTCTGCGACGGCGTCTCGACCTTGATACCGGACGGCATCTTGTGCGCGACCGGGTGCGAGAAACCAAGCGACAGGTTCAGCGTGTCGCCCTGGGCCTGAGCACGATAGCCCACACCGACGAGCGTCAGCTTCTTCTCGAAGCCCTTGGAAACGCCATTGACCATATTGTTCAGGTTGGCACGGACGGTACCCCAGAGCGCACCGGCGTTTTCAACACCCTGCACCGGCGAGCACTGCAACGAATCGCCCGACACTTCGACCTTGACCGCCTTGTTGGCCACGAAGCTGAGCGCACCCAGCGGCCCCTTGACGGTGATCAGGTCACCAACGGAAACCTCGACGCCCTTCGGCAGCGAGATCGGATTCTTACCTACGCGAGACATGATTCCCCCTTAGGCCACGTAGCAGAGGACTTCGCCGCCAACATTGCTGGCGCGTGCCTTGCGGTCGGTCATGACACCCTGCGGGGTGGACACGATCGCCACGCCGAGGCCGTTCATCACACGGGGGATATCCGTGCTGCCCTTGTACACACGCAGACCGGGCTTCGAAACGCGCTCAATGCGCTCGATGACCGGGCGGCCGGCATAGTACTTCAGACCAATTTCGAGAGTCGCCTTGCCTTCGGCTTCGCGCACGGCGAAATCCTCAACATAGCCCTCATCCTTGAGCACCTTCGCAATCGCCACCTTCAGCTTCGACGAGGGCATCGCGACGGACACCTTCTCAGCCATCTGGGCATTGCGGATGCGGGTCAGCATATCGCTGATCGGATCGCTCATACTCATTCTGTTCTCTCCTGCTTACCAGCTGGCCTTGACCATGCCGGGAACTTCGCCCTTCATGACCAGGTCGCGCAACTTCAGGCGGCCGAGGCCGAACTTGCGGTACACGCCACGCGGACGGCCAGTAATCTGGCAACGATTGCGCAGGCGGACCGGGCTCGCGTCACGCGGCAGCTTCTGCAGCTTCAGGCGGGCTTCGTAGCGCTCGACGTCCGAGAGGCCGACGTTATTGATGATCGCAACCAGCTCGGCACGCTTCTTTGCGTACTTTTCCACCATCTGGCGGCGCTTTTCGTCACGGTTGATCAGTGCAAGTTTCGCCATGTTCGCCTCAATTCTTGAACGGGAACTTGAAGCCTGCGAGCAGCGCCTTGGCTTCCTCGTCGGTCTTCGCGGTCGTGGTGATGCTGATGTTCATCCCGCGCAGCGCATCGATCTTGTCGTACTCGATTTCCGGGAAGATGATCTGTTCCTTGACACCCATGTTGTAGTTGCCACGGCCATCGAAGCCCTTGCCCGAGATGCCACGGAAATCGCGGACACGCGGCAGGGCGATCGTGACGAGACGATCCAGGAATTCGAACATTTGCGGGCCCCGCAGCGTCACCATGCAGCCGATCGGATAACCGTCGCGGATCTTGAAACCGGCGATCGACTTGCGGGACTTGGTGACCACCGGCTTCTGGCCGGCAATCTTCTGCATATCCCCGACGGCATTTTCCAGAACCTTCTTGTCGGCAACCGCTTCGCCCACGCCCATGTTCAGGGTGATCTTGGTGATGCGCGGCACTTCCATGTTCGACTTGTAGCCAAACTTCTGGGTCAGCTCCGGCACCACGGTGGATTTGTAGTATTCAAACAAACGCGCCATGATCGTTCCTTATGCGCTCACAAGTTCGCCGTTCGACTTGAACACACGAACTTTCTTGCCATCTTCAAGCGACTTGAAGCCGACACGGTCACCCTTGCCGGTGGCCGGATTGAAGAGAGCGACGTTGGAAATGTTGATCGGCATGTCCTTCTCGACAATGCCACCGACAACACCCTTGATCGGGTTCGGCTTGACGTGCTTCTTGGCGCGATTGACGCCTTCAACCACGACATGCTCGGCATCCACGCGACGCAACACCGTACCGCGCTTGCCCTTGTCCTTACCTGTAATGACGACGACTTCGTCACCCTTGCGAATCTTATCCATGGTCGCTCCTTACAGCACTTCCGGCGCGAGCGACACGATCTTCATGAAGCGCTCGGTACGCAGTTCGCGCGTCACGGGCCCGAAGATACGCGTACCGATCGGCTCCAGCTTGTTGTTCAGGAGCACCGCCGCGTTGTTGTCGAACCGGATCAGGGAGCCATCGGGGCGACGCACGCCCTTGGCCGTACGCACCACCACCGCGTTGTACACGTCGCCCTTCTTGACGCGGCCGCGCGGCGCAGCATCCTTGATACTCACCTTGATGACGTCACCAACGCCTGCATAGCGGCGCTTTGAGCCGCCAAGGACCTTGATACACATCACCGAACGTGCACCGGTGTTATCGGCGACGTCCAGAATCGTCTGCATCTGAATCATTTATCAATCTCTCCAACTTTTCCCGCAAAAACTTGCGGTCAGTCTTGGAACCCGTAGGGGCAGAAACGCCCGACCGGGAATGGCCGGGCGCGAAAAACGCAAGATTATACTGGTTTTTCCGGATTAGGCAAGCGTCTTAAACAACGACTGCCTTTTCCAGCAACTTCGAAACACGCCAGGCCTTGGTCTTCGAGACCGGACGCGTTTCCTCGATCTCGACCAGATCGCCCTGCCTTGCTTCATTGTTGTCGTTGTGCGCGTGGAATTTCTTCGACTGCACAATGATCTTGCCATACAGCGGGTGCTTGACACGGCGCTCGATCAGGACGGTGACGGTCTTTTCCATCTTGTCGCTGACGACGCGGCCGACCAGCGTACGCTTGTTGGAGGTCGTTTCGCTCATTGTTGCACCGCCTTTTCACGAAGAAGGGTACGCACGCGCGCGATATCGCGGCGCACCTTGCCGATCTGGCTGGTATTCGACAACTGCTGCGTCGCAGCCTGCATACGCAGGCTGAACTGGGCCTTCAGCAGGTCCAGCAGCTCCTTGTTCAGCTCGTCGGCGCTTTTGGTTCTGAGTTCGCTTGCTTTCATGATCAACCCACCATACGCGTAACGAAGGTCGTGGCCAGCGGCAGCTTGGCGGCCGCCAGGGCAAACGCCTCACGGGCCAGCTCTTCGCTCACGCCATCCATTTCATAGAGCACCTTGCCCGGCTGGATCTCGGCGACGTAATACTCCGGATTACCCTTGCCGTTACCCATACGGACTTCTGCCGGCTTCTTGGAAATCGGCTTGTCCGGGAAGATGCGGATCCAGATACGACCGCCACGCTTGATGTGGCGGGTCATTGCACGACGGGCAGCTTCGATCTGACGAGCGGTCAAACGACCACGGCCAGTTGCCTTGAGACCCCATTCGCCAAAGGAAACCTTGGCGCCGCGAGTCGCCAGACCGGTATTCCGGCCCTTCTGCTCCTTGCGGTACTTTCTGCGCTTAGGCTGCAGCATCTTTGGTTCCTGCCTTTCTTACTCGTTTTGCCGGAGCCTTCGGCTTGTCGGCTCCATCGCCAGCCGGCTTTGCGGCACGACGGGCCGGACGCTTCTGATCATCGGCGGGAGCTTCCGGTGCAACCACCGGCTGCTCGTTGCGACCCATGATTTCGCCCTTGAATACCCAGACCTTGATGCCGATGACACCATAGGTGGTGCGGGCTTCGGAGGTTGCGTAATCGATGTCGGCGCGCAGCGTGTGCAGCGGCACACGGCCTTCGCGATACCACTCGGTACGGGCAATTTCGGCACCGTTCAGACGGCCCGAGCTCATGATCTTGATGCCCTGGGCACCGAGACGCATGGCGTTCTGCATCGCACGCTTCATGGCGCGGCGGAACATGATGCGCTTCTCGAGCTGCTGGGCAATCGAGTCAGCAATCAGTTGTGCGTCGGTTTCCGGCTTGCGGATTTCCTCGATCGAAACGTGGACCGGCACGCCCATGATCTTCTGCAGATCGGAGCGGAGCTGGTCAATGTCCTCGCCCTTCTTGCCGATGACAACACCGGGGCGGGCGGAGAAGACAGTGACGCGAGCGTTCTTGGCCGGACGCTCGATGAGCACACGCCCCACCGAAGCGTGCGCCAGGCGCTTCTTCAGGTAGTCGCGGACACGAACGTCTTCGTTGAGCATCGTTGCGAAATTCTTGCTGTTCGCAAACCAGCGCGACGACCAGTCACGGGTGACGGAAAGGCGGAAGCCTGTCGGATGAATTTTCTGTCCCATGTCCTAACCTCAGTTACCGACCGACAGGAAGATATGGCAGGTCGGCTTGGTGATCCGATTGCCACGACCCTTGGCGCGCGCGGTGAAGCGCTTGAGCACCATGCCCTTTTCGACGTAGATGGTCGTAACCTTCAGCTCGTCAATATCAGCGCCGTCGTTGTGCTCGGCGTTGGCGATGGCCGACTCCAGCACTTTCTTGATGATGCCCGCACCCTTTTTAGGGGAGAAGGCGAGGATGTTCAGAGCCTTATCGACCGGCAGGCCGCGGATCTGATCGGCGACCAGACGACCCTTCTGGGCCGACAGGCGCACACCGCGCAGGGAAGCTTGAGTTTCCATAGTCATCTTCCTTTACTTCTTGGCCTTCTTGCCGGCGGTGTGACCCTTGAACGTACGGGTCAGCGAGAATTCGCCGAGCTTGTGGCCGACCATGTTCTCGGTGACGAACACCGGGATATGCTGCTTGCCGTTATGCACGGCAATGGTCAGACCGATGAAATCCGGCAGCACCGTGGAACGGCGCGACCAGGTCTTGATCGGGCGCTTGTCGTTGCCAGCCCGCGCCGCATCCACCTTCTTCTGCAGGTGTCCGTCGACGAAGGGGCCTTTTTTCAGAGAACGTGCCATTTCGTATTACCCCTTAGCGTTTGTGGCGGCGCTGCACGATCATCGAACTCGTGCGCTTGTTCTTGCGGGTGCGGTAGCCCTTGGTCTTGGTACCCCACGGGCTGACCGGATCCATACCGGCAGCGGTGCGGCCTTCGCCACCACCGTGCGGGTGATCGACCGGGTTCATCGCCACGCCACGAACGGTCGGGCGGATACCGCGCCAACGCTTGGCACCGGCCTTACCGATCGAACGCAGGCTATGCTCTTCGTTGCCGACTTCGCCGATCGTGGCGCGGCACTCGACGTGCACGCGGCGCACTTCGCCGGAGCGCAGGCGGACCTGAGCATAGACACCTTCACGCGCCATCAGCTGCACACCAGCACCAGCCGAGCGCGCCATCTGCGCACCCTTGCCCGGCACCATTTCGATGCAGTGAATGGTCGTACCAACCGGGATATTGCGGATCGGCAGCGCATTGCCTGCCTTGATCGGCGCCTCGGAGCCCGACATCACTTCCTGGCCAACGGTCAGGCCGCGCGGCGCGATGATGTAGCGACGCTCACCATCCGCGTAGCACAGCAGGGCGATGTTGGCGGTACGGTTCGGGTCATACTCGAGGCGTTCGACCTTGGCCGGAATGCCGTCCTTGTTGCGCTTGAAGTCGACAACGCGATAGTGCTGCTTGTGGCCGCCGCCCTGATGACGGACAGTGATGCGGCCATTGTTGTTACGACCGGCATTCTTGCTCTGCGACTCGACCAGGCCAGCGAACGGCTTGCCCTTGTGCAGATTCTCATTGACGACCTTGACGACAGCACGACGGCCCGGGGAGGTCGGTTTGACTTTGACGAGAGCCATTACGCAGCACCTCCCTCAACGAAGTTGATCTCCTGGCCCGGCTTCAGGCTGACAAAGGCCTTCTTCCAGTTCTTGCGACGTCCCATCGAGCGGCCGAAGCGCTTCTGCTTGCCCTTGACGGTAGAGACCTGAACGGACTCGACCTGAACCTTGAACAGCAGCTCAACGGCAGCCTTGATCTCCGGCTTGGTCGCATCAGATGCGACACGGAAGATCACCTGCTCGTTCTTGTCGGCGACCCAGGTCGCCTTCTCGGAGATTTGCGGTGCGAGCAGCACCTGCATCAGACGTTCCTGGTTCATCCCAGAACCTCCTCGAACTTGGCGACCGCGCTCTTGGTCATCAGCACTTTCGGGAAGCGGATGAGCGAGACCGGATCGGTTTCATTGACTTCGAGCACCAGCACATTCGGCAGATTGCGCGAGGCCAGATAGGTGTTTTCGTCAAGCGTGTCGGTGACAACGAGCACGGAGTCGAAACCCATACCCTTGATCTTCTGCGCGAAGAGCTTGGTCTTGGGCGCCTCGACGGCGATGCTGTCGACGATCGACAGGCGATCCTGGCGAGCAAGCTCGGAAAGGATTGCCGCCATACCGGCGCGATACATCTTGCGGTTCAGCTTGTGGCTGAAGTTCTCTTCCGGAGTGCTCGGGAAGATCTTGCCGCCTCCGCGCCACAGCGGCGACGAAGCACGACCGGCACGAGCACGGCCCGTACCCTTCTGATTCCACGGCTTCTTGGTTGACTTGGCGATTTCGGCACGGCCCTTCTGGGCACGATTACCGGCACGCGCGTTAGCCTGGAAGGCGACAACGACCTGGTGCACCAGGGATTCGTTGTAGTCGCGACCAAACAGCGCGTCGGAAGCCTGCAGCTTTGCCGCTTCCTGACCTTGTTCGTTGATGACTTTCAGTTCCATGTCGTCCCCTTAGCCCTTGACCGCAGCACGGACGACTACGTCCGCACCCTTCGAACCCGGCACAGCACCCTTGACCAGCAGCAACTGACGCTCGGTGTCGATGCGGACAACTTCAAGGTTCTGGATGGTCGACTTGGCATCACCCAGATGACCCGCCATACGCTTGCCCGGGAACACGCGACCCGGATCCTGCGCCATACCGATCGAACCCGGTGCATTGTGCGAGATCGAGTTACCGTGCGACGCGCGGTTCGAGCTGAAGTTGTGGCGCTTGATGCCGCCAGCAAAGCCCTTACCGATCGAGGTACCGGAAATATCGACCTTCTGGCCGACGGCGAAGATGGTGACGCTGATCTGATCACCCGGCTTCAGATTCGAGAGCTCTTCGGCGGAAACCGGGAACTCCTTCAGGACGTGACCAGCTTCAACACCAGCTTTTGCCAGATGGCCGGCAAGCGGCTTGCCGACGCGCGAGGCGCGGCGCTGGCCAAAGGTGACCTGAACGGCGGCATAGCCGTCGGACTCAGGCGTTTTGATCTGGGTCACACGGTTGTTCGACACATCGAGCACCGTTACCGGGACGGTCGCGCCGTCATCGGTAAAAATGCGCGTCATGCCGACCTTGCGCCCAACAAGGCCTAGACTCATGGTTATTCTCCTCTAGCCGGCTACGATTGGCCGGCGAGATTGCTGCTACAAGTCAAAATGGGCGACCCCAATCAGGGCCACCCGGCGAAAACGGCGGATTATATCCGCTTTTACTGCTTTACTGCAACTTGATCTCGACGTCGACACCTGCCGGCAGATCGAGCTTCATCAGCGCATCAACCGTCTTGTCGGTCGGATCAATGATGTCCATCAGACGCAGATGCGTACGAATCTCGAACTGGTCGCGCGACGTCTTGTTGACGTGCGGCGAGCGCAGCACGTCGAAACGCTGGATCTTGGTCGGCAACGGCACCGGGCCACGAACGACGGCACCCGTGCGCTTGGCGGTTTCGACGATTTCCAGGGCCGACTGGTCGATCAGGCGATAGTCGAAAGCCTTGAGGCGGATGCGGATCTTCTGGTTTTGCATGTCATTTTCCAAAGAGCGGGCGGCAAAGCGAAGTACTCACTTCGCCGCGGATTTAACAAAAGAGCGTAAATGCTTACTCGATGATCTTTGCCACGACGCCGGCGCCGACGGTACGACCGCCTTCGCGG
>DAORCC010000094.1:0-9093 GCA_035345235.1 Azospira sp. | reverse complement strand
CTCATCTTCTTCGGCGCCGACAAGGCCAAGATCGTCAACGACGCCCTCGGCGCGCTGCGCATCAAGCTCGGCCACGAAAAGTGCCACGTCACCGGCGCCAAGTGGGCGCCGCTGTGGGTCATCGACTTCCCGATGTTCGAGTACGACGACGAAGCCAAGCGCTGGACCGCCTGCCATCACCCCTTCACCAGCCCGAAGGACGAGCATATGGATCTGCTCGTCAGCGATCCGGGCAAGTGCCTGGCCAAGGCCTACGACCTGGCGCTGAACGGCTGGGAGCTCGGCGGCGGCTCGGTGCGTATCCACCGCTCCGACATTCAGGAAAAGGTCTTCGCCGCGCTCGCCATCGGGCCGGAAGAGCAGCAGGCCAAGTTCGGCTTCCTGCTCGACGCGCTCAAGTACGGCGCGCCCCCGCACGGCGGCCTCGCCTTCGGCCTCGACCGCATCGTCACCATGATGACCGGCGCCGAGTCGATCCGCGACGTGATCGCCTTCCCGAAGACGCAGCGCGCCCAGTGCCTGCTCACCGATGCCCCGAGCGCCGTCGACGAGAAGCAGTTGCGCGAACTGCATGTGCGCCTGCGCCAGAAAGTCGAAACCTCGGTCGAGGTTGGCAAGGCCTAGACGATGACGGCGCGCTTGCTCGTCCTGCTGCGCCTGTTCATCGCTCTCGCGCTGGTAGTCGGCCTCGGCCCGGCCACCGCGCGGGACAATCGCTACGACTCGCGCAGCGAGCGCCAGGCCACCGAAGCGCTTGAACCGGTTGCCCTGGCGACGCTCCCCGTCGAGGCACGCGAGACCCTCGCGCTGATCAAGCGCGGCGGCCCCTTCCCCTACCCCAGGAAGGACGGCAGCACCTTCGGCAACTTCGAGAAGCGCCTGCCGGCGAAACCGCGCGGCCACTACCGCGAATACACGGTGCCGACACCCGGGTCGCGTGACCGCGGCGCCCGCCGCATCGTCGCCGGCAGCCCGCCCGAAACCTCCGGCGAGTACTACTACACCGACGATCATTACCGCAGCTTCCGCCGCATCAAGGAGTAAGCACGCATGAGCGCGATGAGCCAGAAACTGCAGAAGCTTCTCGTCCGCCCTGAGATGGCGGGCATCTACCATCTGCCTCACAGCGACTGCAAGGCGCTCAAGCAGGCCGCGCATGCGGCGCGTTTCGGCTGGCTGCAGGCCGATTTCGGCGAATCGAAGGACATCACCGCGATCCTCCAGAAGCTCGGCAAGGAGCTGCGCCTGCCGGACTGGTACGGTGCCAACTACGACGCACTGTCCGATTGCCTCTCCGACCTCTCGTGGAACACCGCCCCCGGCTACGCCCTGCTCATCAGCGGTGCCGACGAACTGCACGCCCACGACGAAGCAGCGTTCGACACCCTCAACGACGTACTGACGGCCGTCATCGAAAACTGGCAGCAGGAAAAGGTCCCGTTCTGGGTCTTCTACGACATGCGCCCGAACGGGCTGGCCACGCTGCCGACCGTCGCGCTGACCTGATGCCGTACAAGAAACCGGTTTCGGTACTGGTCGTCATCCACAGCCCGGACCGGCAGATCCTCCTCCTCGAACGCGCCGCCCACCCCGGCTACTGGCAGTCCGTTACCGGCAGCCAGGAAGACGACGAAGCGCTGATCGATACCGCCGTGCGCGAAGTCGGCGAGGAAACCGGCATCGCCGTCACGACAGATCGCCTCATCGACTGGCGGCAGACCAACACCTACGAAATCTTCCCCGAGTGGCGGCACCGCTACGCACCGGGCGTCACCGAAAACACCGAGCACGTCTTCTCGCTCGAAGTGCCGCGCGACACCGCGATCCGCATCGCGCCCGGCGAACACCTCGGCCACTGCTGGCTGCCGCTCGACGAGGCCGCAGCCAAGGTGTTCTCGTGGAGCAACCGCGACGCCATCCTCGCGCTGCAGCAGCGAGCCAAGCCCTAGCCGCGGCAACGCCGGCACAGCCACGCATCCAGCGACAGCCGGCCCGCACCGTTCAGCATCAAGGGCCACAGCATCACCAGAAAAATCAGCGGCAGCTTGTAGTTGCCGAAACCCTTGTCGGTCAGCGCATAGCCCTGCGCCAGCTCGGCCAGCGTATTCCAACTCTCCGGCCAATGCACCGAGGCAATCGCCACGATCGTCAGCACGAACAGCGAGAGCGAGAAGAAGCGCGTCCCCAGCCCGATCAGCAGCGCCAGCGCGCCGACGATCTCGAACCAGGTCGCCATCTGCCACGAGATCTCCGGCGGCACCACGCTGAACGGCCAGGGAAAGCGCTCGGCGATGTCGGCGAACCAGTTCTCGCCGCGCAGCTTCTCGACGCCGGACTCCCAGAATTCCCACGCCAGGATCAGGCGCAGGCCGAGGGGCGCCAGCCACGCGGCCGCTTTTCCCAGACTAGAGTTGAATCGCAAATGCAGGCCACGTACGTACTCGAATAGTGATTGCGATTTCTGCCCCATGATTGTCGCCATTATTTTTCCTCTGTTGGTTTTACCTGACGATTAGTCGCGACAAGTGGCATGAAATTACATCCTTCGTGCTACTCTTTTAAAAATACTGATGTCATTCTCGACATCTAAAATTCTGCCAATATCCGCGATTTTCATGAGTTTCTTTCGGCCAACAACAAGTGGTGAAGTAGCAAGAACGGGAGCCGCTATCGCTGTATTCCTAGTATTGCCAGCAGTAGTCCCAATAGTTTTTCAGTGGAAACTTTACTTCACATCTGATGCACACTTTTACGGCGTCATTGCCGCACTTGTTTGTGGCGTTCCGCTGGGCATCCTTTTCGCTGCTTACGTTGCGAGACTGAAGCGCCTCCAGATACATCCCCACGCGAACACGCTGCGTTGCGGCACCTACGTGGTCAGTTTTCTATCATTGGTAGTTTCGCTCTACGGTTGGGCACTATTGGCGCAAGCTGTGCCACTTAGTTGGCAATCAACGCAAGACCTTCCGTATCGAATCGCGGCGCTACGCCAATGTTCAGGAAAATGCGGCGGATGCTTTTATCGTATTGCATTGAAGGAGTGGCCCGGGCGCGAGAAAGCTGAGCTATGTTTCGGAAAAGATTTTTGGGAATCGCTGAAGATTGATGATGAAATAGTCTTACGAGGAAAATTCTCAAACCATGCAATCTACATCTACTCATCCACGCATCCCTCTGCACATAATCACGTAGGCAAACAACCAAGCTCTGCGACTTCGAAGAACTAAATAGCAACATAACTCTCTTTGCCTTTCTGCCTATATCGACAATGTCCCACCCCAACACTTCCGTGATCCAAGGCCTCTACACCGCCCTCGCTGCAAAGGACGGCGCGGCCATGGGCGCCTGCTACGCTGACGATGCGCGTTTCAGCGACCCAGCCTTCCAGAACCTCGACGCCGCTGGTGTGCGCACCATGTGGGCGATGCTCTGTTCGCGGGCGACCGATCTCACGGTCGAGCTGAGCGGCGTTGAAGCCGACAACACGCATGGCAAGGCGCGCTGGGTGGCGACCTATACCTTCAGCAAGACGGGGCGGCAGGTGCGCAACGTGATCAACGCGGAATTCGAGTTCCGCAACGGCCTGATCGTGCGCCATACCGACCGCTTCGACCTGTGGCGTTGGGCCGGCATGGCGCTCGGCCTGAAAGGTTTGCTGCTCGGCTGGACACCGCTGGTACAGAACGCGATCCGCAAGGAAGCGATGCGCGGGCTGGAAGCCTTCCGCCGCAAGCAGGCTAGCTGATCGCTGCCCGATAGCCGAGCACGACGCCTTCGTGCTGCAGGTCCTGCAGCACCTGCAATCCGAACTTCATGAATGCCGCACGGTCCGCGTAACCGAGTTCGGCCGCCAGTTGCGCCAGCACCTCTTCCAGCGGCCGCGCATCGGCCTGGAGCAGCGCAATCAGGCGCGCGGTAAGCGCGTTAAGCTGCATGAAACGCACGACATCGCCAGCATCGCGATAGACCAGCAGTTGCACCGGCACCGGCTTGCGTGGCCGATAGTCCGGCCCGATGCGCTGTACCGGCCAGTCATACGCGAGCAGCAGCATGGCCGGGTTGAGCACGGCAATGCCCTGCACGAGACCATCCCCCGGCTCGATAGCAGGCACCTCGACCGCCATCGTATCGACCGCCAGTTCCGCCCATTCGTAATGCAGCAGCGAAGGCAGCCACGCGGGATAGCCGGCTGGCGCCACACTCTGGAACCAGCTCAGGAATTCGAGCGGGATCTCGCGGAAGTACGGCGTCTCGCCCAAGTGCGTGGCAATGAAGCGCCGTACCAACCGCGCCCAGCGCTTCTCGCCCAGCGTCCGCCGGGCAACCGGAAAGCAGGTATTCAGGAAGCCGGCCAGGTTGTTGTGCACCAGCTCGACATAGACCGCCATGCGCCGCGCCGGCGTGCCGGCCGGGCGCGGACTTTGCCGAGGGGCACGCAGGTGGGCGCCGAAGCTGCGCTGGAAATCTGCCAGATTCGATGCCGGAGTCATGGCGGGGCTAGACATGCGCCACCTCCTGCAGCACCGCTTTCGTCCGCGCCAGCGTTGCGCCGATGCGCCCGACTTCCGCCACCAGCTCGGCCAGCGGCGGGATGTTGAAGTCGCGTTCGAGGCAGGTTGGCTTGGCCCCCGCCAGCTGGCAGACCTGCTCGAACAGCGCCCACACCGGATCGATCACTTCGGCACCGTGAGTGTCGATGATCAGCCCGTCCGGCTCTACGTAATGCCCGGCCATGTGCATGTAAACCACGCGCTCCAGCGGCAGTTCGCGGATGAAGGCGAGCGCGTCGAAGCCGTGGTTGCGGCTGTTCACATAGACGTTGTTCACGTCGAGGTGCAGGTCGCAGTCGGCCTCCTCCAGCACGGCGCGGATGAAGCCGGCCTCGGAGAGTTCGGCACCCGGCGGGGCGACGTAGTACGAGGCGTTCTCGATGGCAATGCGCCGGCCGAGCATCTCCTGCACCTGCCGGATGCGTGCCGCCGTGTGGCGCACGGCCTCGCCGGTGCAGGGAATGGGGAAGAGGTCATAGAGCATGCCGTCGTCGCCGCACCACGAGAGGTGCTCGGTGTAGAGGCCGATGCCATGCTCGTGCATGAAGGCACCGACGGCCGTGACCAGTTCGGTGTCGATCGGCTTCAGGCCGCCAAGGTTGAGCGATAGCCCGTGGCAGACGAAAGGGTGTCGCTCGGTAAAGGCACGCAGCTGCTTCGCCGAGCGGCCGCCCATGCGCAACCAGTTTTCCGGCGCCAGCTCGAAGAAGCGGATCGCCTCCGGCACGCCGGATTCGAGTTCGGGGATCAGTTCGCGCCGGAAACCGAGGCCGGCGCCCTGCAATGCGTGTCGGGGCATGAGAAGACTCCGCCGGGGGCACTGGCCGCGACGCACCGGGCGCGCGGCCAGTCCGCCGGTCGATTTACTTCTTGGCGCCGCAGGAACCGTCCTTCTTCTTGTCCGCGCCGCACGCGGCTTCCTTCTTCTTGTCGGCCCCGCATTTCGCTTCGCCGCACTTGCCATCCTTCTTCTTGTCAGCCTTCTTCTCGGCGCCGCACTTGGCTTCACCGCATTTGCCGTCCTTCGCCTTGGTATCGGCCTGCGCCAGTTGGTAACCGGCCTCCAGCTTGCCGATCTGGAAGGGATTTTCAGCCGCCGAAGCAAGCGGCGAAAGGGCGACGGAAGCGGCGGCGAAGGCGCCGAGGACGATCTGTTTTTTCATGATGGAACTCCTGTCTCTGTTTGGGTTGAGGTTCGTCGTCGGGTTTCCGCCGGCCCGGAATTACCGGCCCGGCAGGCGCCGCATGGCCTCGCGCAGGAACTGCATCTGCGTTTCGAACCGGCGGCAGGCGCCGCACATCATCAGATGCACCCGCACTGCGATTCGTTCCATGAGCGAAAGCTTGCGATCCTGCCCCTCAATCACCAGGCGGTGAACTTCCTTGCAGGTCTTCATTCGCTTCCGACTCCCTGGGCAAACCACTTCAGTTGCAGGCACTCCCGAAGGCGCATCCGCGCCCTGTACAGCACCACCCAGCAATTAGACGAACTCATCGCCAGTTCCTTACAGATTTCTTCGGTTTCCATTTCCAGTACCTCGCGCATCAGGAAAACGCGGGAGAGATTCTCGGGCAGGGCCTTCATGCAGAGATCCAGCACCTCGAAGAAGCGGCCCTGCTCGAAGCTCTTCGCCGGGTCACCCCAATCCGCCGGCTTGTCGGCCCAATGGCCGTCGGGCTCGAAGAGGCCGTCGAAATCCTCGGCCTCGTTGTCGCCCGCCTCGGGCAGCGGCGCCTCGCGGCTGCGCTGGCGGATGCGGTCGACGATCTTGTTGCGGAGGATGGAAACGACCCAGGTCTTCAATTGCGAGCGGCCGGAAAAGCGCTCCCGGCCTTCCAGGGCGGCGAGCAGCGTATCCTGCACCGCGTCCTCGGCCGACTGCTCGTCGCGCAATTGCAGCACGGCAAAGCGCATCAGGGTCGGACGGATGCGGTTCAGTTCGGCCTGAAATTCGGCTTCGGTCATGAGGGTTTCGGGGGCTTGAAATGGGAGAAGCCTACCCTATCTAGGAGGCAGGACAAGCAGCGACTTCCCTAACCCACCTTTCAGGAGAACCGTATGAGCAATCTGACTCGCCTCGACCCGTTCGACGACCTGTTCCGCGGCTTTTTCGTGCGCCCCGTCGAAATGGGCAACAGCACGCCATCGCAGGCGCCCAGCATCAGGATGGACGTCCGGGAAAACCCGGATACCTTTCAGGTGCACGCCGAACTGCCGGGCGTGAAGAAGGAAGACATTCACGTCACCATCGACGGCAACCTCGTCTCGATCAGCGCCGAGGTCAAGCAGGAGAAGGAAGTGAAGGACGGTGAGCGCGTGCTGCGTTCCGAACGTTACTTCGGCAAGGTCTCCCGCTCGTTCCAGCTGGCGCAGGACATCGACGACGGCAAGGCCGTGGCGAAATTCAACGACGGCGTACTCGAGCTGACGCTGCCCAAGCGGGCGGCCACGGCCAGCAAGCGGCTGGCGATCGACTGACGCCCTCCTACGCCCTCCCAGCGCCGGCATGGCCCCGTGCCGGCGCTGCCGCATCTCGGACCGGGATGACAAATGCGCAACAGGCGGTATCATGGGCGTCATGAAAACAGGGGAGACTGCACCATGACCGCGTTCCGCCACACCGCCCTGATCGCCGCGCTGGGCCTCTGCCTGGCCGTTGCGCCGGGCCTCAGTGCCGCCAAGGGCGGCAGCAAGTCCTCTTCGAAATCGTCGGGCAGCACCTCCAGCACCGCGAAGAAGACGGATGCCGACGAGAAGAAGAGCAGCAGCGGCGGCATCTCGATCAATACAGGTAGTTCCTCGTCGTCGACGAGTTCCTCCTCGGGCGCAGGCACGGCAGCGGCGGTCGCCACCGGGGCCGCGGTCGGCGTTGCCGCCGGTGCGGCGATGGCGGCGCCGAAGAAGGCGGCGACCTCGCCGGAGGAGCAGAAGCGCCAGGAAGAGGCTACGGCAGCGAAGAAGAAGGCCGCCGACGAATCCATGGCCAAGCAGCGCGAAGAGGAAAAGGTGCTGGCCGAAAAGGCGGCAGTCGAGGAGGAAGATCGCCGCGCCAAAGAAGAAGCGGCCGAGAAACGCCGCCTCGCACAGCAGGAGGCCGAGGAAAAGCGCCGCGAGCGCGAACGCTCCTGCGTCATCCTGCCGGTGATGAGCGACGCCGAGATCAAGAACTGCAAGGACGTCTGGCGCTGACGCACACCAGCGCCTCCCGGAAGCCGGAGCCCCGCTCCGGCTTTTTTGTTTGATGCCACCGCGGCGCGGCTTTAAAATCCCCCGTCCAGTCCAGCCAACGCTCCCGCGCACTCATCAGGAAACGCCGCCATGACCGCCAATACCGCACAGCTCACCCCCGCCCAGGAAGCCGGCATCCTCGCCGAGGCCCTGCCCTACATCAAGCGCTTTCACGGCAAGACCATCGTCGTGAAGTACGGCGGCAACGCCATGACCGACGAGCACCTGAAGCAGTGCTTCGCGCGCGACGTGGTGCTCCTGAAGCTGGTCGGCATGAACGTGGTGGTGGTGCACGGCGGCGGCCCGCAGATCGAGAACATGCTCACCCGCGTCGGCAAGAAGGGCGAGTTCATCCAGGGCATGCGCGTGACCGACCAAGAAACCATGGAAGTGGTCGAGATGGTGCTCGGCGGCCAGGTGAACAAGGACGTGGTCAACCTCATCAACCACGCCGGCGGCAAGGCCGTGGGCCTCACCGGCAAGGACGGCAACTTCATTCGCGCCAGGAAGCTGTTCCTGGAGAACAAGGACAACCCGGCCGAGCCGATCGACGTCGGCGCCGTCGGCGACATCACGCAGATCGACCCCTCGCTGGTCGGCCACCTCGAAGGCGGCGGCTTCATTCCGGTGATCGCCCCGATCGGTGTCGGCAAGGAAGGCGAAACCTACAACATCAACGCCGACGTCGTCGCCGGCAAGATCGCCGAAGTGCTCAAGGCCGAGAAGCTGGTGCTGCTCACCAACACGCCGGGCGTGCTCGACCAGAAGGGCCAGCTCATCACCGGCATCACCCCGAAGCAGATCGACGACATGGTCGAGGACGGCACCCTCTCCGGCGGCATGCTGCCGAAGATCGGCTCGGCGCTGGATGCCGCCAAGAACGGCGTCAAGAGCGTGCACATCATCGATGGCCGCGTCGAACATGCGCTGCTGCTGGAGATCCTCACCGACCATGGCGTCGGCACGATGATCAAGAGCCACTGAAGCCGGCGCCGAAATTGGCGCACTTTGCAACATAAAAACACAAGCGCCCTATTCATGGGCGCTTCGTCTTTTTATCAGGAATGGCGCAACCCGCACGATGCCCGCTGAACGCACCTGGCTGTTCGACCTCGACAACACGCTGCACAACGCCAGCCCGCACATCTTTCCGCACATCAACCGCTCGATGCGCGAATACATCGAGCGGCACCTCGGCGTCGACAAGGACGAGGCGACGCGCCTGCGCCAGACTTACTGGGACCGCTACGGCGCCACGCTGACCGGGCTGGTGCGCCACCACGGTGTCGATCCGCGCCACTTCCTGCACGAGAC
>DAORCC010000093.1:8054-9124 GCA_035345235.1 Azospira sp. | reverse complement strand
AAGGCCGGCGTCGGCTGGCTGCCGCCGGAATGGATGGACGAGGAAGGCGTGCGCCGCAACGTGCGCACCCTGTCGCGCCGACCGGACGTGCACGCCACCAGCTACGGTACGGCACTCGGCTATCGCCCGCTACGCGAACAATTGCGCGTCAAGCTCACGGATTTCGGCATCGCCACGACACCCGACCAGATCATCCTGACGCACGGCGCCACGCAGGCACTGGACATCGTCACACGAACGCTGATCCAGCCGGGCGACTGTGTCTTCGTCGACGACCCCGGTTACTGGAACCTGTTCGCCAACCTGCGCCTCTACGGCGCCAACCTCGTCGGCGTGCCGCGCGGCGACGACGGCCCCGACCCAGAGGCACTGGAAGCCCTGCTCAGGGAACACCGGCCCAAGGCTTTCTACACGCATTCGGTGCTGCACAATCCGACCTCAGGCAACCTCTCGCCGGCCACCGCCTTCCGTGTGCTGCAACTCGCAGAAAAGCATGATTTCCTGATCGTCGAGGACGACGCCTACGGCGATTTTCACCCGGGCCCGGCGACACGCCTCGCCCAGCTCGACCAGCTCGACCGGGTCGTCTACGTCGGCAGCTTCGCCAAGACGCTGTCAGCCGACCTGCGAGTTGGCTTCATCGCCTGCAACCCCGATCTGCGCGCACGCTTCTCTGACGTCAAGATCGTTTCCTGCGTCTCGACCTCGGAATTCGCCGAACGCATGGTCTACCTGATGCTGACGGAAGGGCACTATCGCAAGCTGATCGAGCGCCTGCAGGGCCGGCTGGCCGAAGCCACCGCACGTACACTGCGCATGTTGGAGCGCGCCGGGCTGGCACCGCACGGGGAGCCAAAAGGGGGAATGTTCGTCTGGGCGGAAGTGCCGGGCATCGGCGATGCCGCGCGCCTGGCCAGTGATGCAGCAGCACAGGGCATCATGCTCGCACCGGGCGCAATTTTCCGCCCGCAGCAGCAGCCCTCGCCCTTCCTGCGCTTCAACGCCGCCTATGCGCTCGACAAACGGCTGGAGCGCTATCTCGCTGAAGCGCTGCCGCGCATCGTCGGCAG
>DAORCC010000093.1:0-7954 GCA_035345235.1 Azospira sp. | reverse complement strand
TCGACAAACGGCTGGAGCGCTATCTCGCTGAAGCGCTGCCGCGCATCGTCGGCAGTTGACTGCCGGTCAGCGCGATTCCTTGATCAGGCGGCCAAAGGTCGGCTGGACGGGCCGCGCGTTATTGCGGTAGAGGCGTGCAAAGGTCGCGATCTGCTCGGCCGAGACCTGAACCGGCTGCCGCATCACCAGCCACAGCACCTCCTCGGTACAAGGCGGCGTCGTCAGCGAGCCCATGTACGAATAGTAGCCACGGTCAGCCGGCAGAAAGGCGCCAGGATCGATAAGCGTCGAGGGTGGCGCGACATCCTGGTTCTTTTCGAGCGGGATGTGATTCCACACGGTCTGGATGAACGAATTCTCCACCCCGGCCTCCATCAGCACGGCGACGACGGCGAGCCGGCCTTCTTCCGACTTGTGCACAAAATGCACCACCATGTCGAAACCACGCCCGTTGACGCGTTCCTCCGACGGGCGATGGAAATGGAACTGGATCAGCTCGTAGCGCTTGCCGAGCAGGGTAATGCTGCTACCGCCGACATAGGCCTGTACGGTATGGCCGTTATCAACGACGCGGAATTGCGACGGCCGGTAGCCGAATTCGATCGCCGGCTGATCGACGCGGATGCCGTCACGGATATCGATCGGCGACTGCCGCCGCCCCGAGGCACAGGCGGCATACTCGGCCTTCAGCCGGCCCCAGTTGTCCGGCCGTCCTTCGCCTTCGTAATCCCAATGGATGCCGGCGTGCTGCTGCGCTGCCTCATGCCCGGACGGCGGCGCCGGACGGCGGACCGGACGTGACTTGGGGGTCGCATGTGCGGCAACGGGAGTCGTCGTCGGCGCCGCTTCCTTCACGGGGGCGGGCGCGGCTGCCGGAGCGGGTGCTGGCAGTGCAGCCGTCTTCAGGCTCTTCTGCACTTCCTTCTGGATCATCGCCTCGTTGGCCTTGCGCAACTCGGCTGCTGCCTCGTTGGCCTTTTCGGCCACCTTCGATGCCGCCGACTGCTGGTCGACCGGCGCCTTCGGACGGCAGACCTCCCGCAACATCTTGTCGTCGAGGCTGCCGGAGCGCACCGGCATTTCGGCGGCGCTACGCACCTCTTCCTCCCGCAGCAGTTCGCCCTCCGCCGACCGCCAAGTACGCTTCAGCGTCGTATAGGTGCGTTGTGCGCAGTCGTAGCGGGTCAGCGCCTCGATGCTCTTGTAGGGACCGGAGGTCCGCGGGTCCGTCAATTCCTTGTCGAACAGGATACGGCCGAGGACAACCTGCTTCGCCCCTTCTTCCTTGCGCACGCTGGCCGGATCGATCTCCACCCGCTTGCCGGCATCTGACGAAATGGCCACCCAGGCTGCCTGCGCAGCAATTGGAACGATGGCGACGATACACGCTGCAGCCCACTGCTTGCGCATGACACAACTCCCTCTGCAAATTCGGTTTCTTGGAAACCTTGTTCTCGTAACGTAGACAAATCGGCGGGAGAACGCAAAACTTTAGGGAAAGCACCGGCTTTCCTTGCCATTACACTGATTTTCAAGTAATTTTGCAGCCTCACGTTAGGGGTGCCACCCGCCGTCTTCGGGGTGGCTGAGAGAGTCCCTTTGAACCTGTACGGGTCATGCCGTCGTAGGGAAGCGTGGCTGCCTCCGGCACCTCCCCCTCCGCAGTAGTCCCGCTCCTGATTGTCGTACCGCTTGCCTTGCAAGGAGCCTCCATGAACGCCACCGATAAATTCGTCGCCGCCCACGCCCACGTGGACGAAGCGGCGATCCAGCCTCTCCCCAATTCGAAGAAGATTTACGTCGCAGGCAGCCGCCCGGACATCCGCGTGCCGATGCGCGAAATTGCACAGGACGACACGCCGACCATGTTCGGCGGCGAGAAGAACCCGCCCATCTTCGTCTATGACTGCTCCGGCCCCTACTCCGATCCAGCCGCCAAGATCGACATCCGCTCCGGCCTGCCGGCACTGCGCGCGCAATGGATCGCCGAGCGTGGCGACACCGAGCAGTTGCCAGACCTGTCGTCCGAATTCGGCCGACAGCGCGCCTCCGACCAGAGCCTCGACGAACTGCGTTTCCCCGGCCTGCACCGCAAGCCGCTGCGCGCCAGGGCAGGCATGAACGTCTCGCAGATGCACTACGCCCGCAAGGGCATCATCACGCCGGAGATGGAATTCGTCGCCATCCGCGAGAACAACAACCGTGCCGCCTACATCGAGAATCTGAAAGCCTCCGGTCCGATGGGCAGCAAACTGGCGGCCTTGCTCGGCCGCCAGCACCCGGGCCAGAGCTTCGGTGCCAGCATTCCCGAAGAGATCACGCCGGAATTCGTGCGCAACGAAGTCGCCCGCGGCCGCGCCATCATCCCGAACAACATCAACCATCCGGAAAGCGAGCCGATGATCATCGGCCGCAACTTCCTCACCAAGATCAACGCCAACATCGGCAACTCGGCGCTCGGCTCGTCGATCCAGGAAGAGGTCGAGAAGATGACCTGGTCGATCCGCTGGGGCGGCGACACGGTGATGGATCTCTCGACCGGCAAGAACATCCACGAGACGCGCGAGTGGATCATCCGCAACTCGCCGGTGCCGATCGGAACGGTGCCGATCTACCAGGCGCTGGAGAAGGTGAACGGCAAGGCCGAGGAGCTGACCTGGGAAATCTTCCGCGACACGCTGATCGAACAGGCCGAGCAGGGCGTCGACTACTTCACCATCCACGCCGGCGTGCTGCTGCGCTACGTGCCGATGACCGCCAGCCGCATGACCGGCATCGTCAGCCGCGGCGGCTCGATCATGGCCAAGTGGTGCCTGGCGCACCACAAGGAAAGCTTCCTCTACACGCACTTCGAGGACATCTGCGAGATCATGAAGGCCTACGATGTCGCCTTCTCGCTCGGCGACGGCCTGCGCCCCGGCTCGATCTACGATGCCAACGACGCGGCGCAGCTCGGCGAACTGGAAACGCTCGGCGAACTGACCGACATCGCCTGGAAGCACGACGTGCAGACCATCATCGAGGGCCCCGGCCACGTGCCGATGCACCTGATCAAGGAGAACATGGACCTGCAGCTGAAGTATTGCAAGGAAGCCCCGTTCTACACTCTTGGCCCGCTGACTACCGACATCGCACCGGGCTACGACCACATCACCAGCGGCATCGGCGCCGCCATGATCGGCTGGTACGGCACGGCCATGCTCTGCTACGTGACACCGAAGGAACACCTCGGCCTGCCGGACAAGAACGACGTCAAGGAAGGCATCATCACCTACAAGCTCGCCGCGCACGCCGCCGACCTGGCCAAAGGCCACCCCGGCGCGCAGATCCGCGACAACGCGCTGTCCAAGGCGCGCTTCGAGTTCCGCTGGGCGGACCAGTTCAACCTCGGTCTCGACCCGGACAAGGCGCGTGAATTCCACGACGAGACCTTGCCCAAGGAATCGGCCAAGGTCGCCCACTTCTGCTCGATGTGCGGCCCGCAGTTCTGCTCGATGAAGATTTCGCAGGACGTACGCGACTTCGCTGCGCAGCAGGGGGTGGATGAAGCCGCCGCCCTGCAGAAGGGCATGGAAACGAAGGCGGTCGAGTTCGTGAAGACCGGTGCCGAGATCTACCACAAGGCCTGAGCATGGAATGCCGCCCGGGGTGTGCCGCCTGCTGCATCGCCCCCTCGATTGCCACGCCGATGCCTGGGCACCCGCAGGGCAAGCCGGCCGGCGTGTCCTGCGCGAACCTGACCCCGGATCTGCGCTGTGGTCTGTGGCAAAAACCTGAGCGGCCGGCCTGCTGCGGCGGTCTGCAACCCTCGGAAGAAATGTGCGGCGATTCGCGCGAGCAGGCCCTGCGCTGGCTGGGCGTGCTCGAGGCCGATACCGCACCGGTAAAGAATTGAAAACGGAAACCTGAATCGTGGACCCGCTGCTGCTACTGAAAGCCCTGATCCTCGGCATCGTCGAGGGCCTCACCGAATTCCTGCCGATCTCCTCCACCGGCCACCTGATCCTCGCCGGCGACCTGCTCGACTTTAACGACGACCGAGGCAAGCTATTCGAGATCGTCATCCAGTCCGGCGCCATCCTTGCCGTGTGCTGGGAATACCGGGCGAAGATCGCCAGTGTCGTCGGCGGGCTAACGCGGGAGCGCGCCGCACAGCGCTTCATGCTCAACCTGTTCGTCGCCTTCCTGCCGCTGGCCGTGCTCGGCCTGCTTTTCGGGAAGGCGATCAAGGCGCACCTGTTCAACCCGATCGCCGTTGCCACGACTTTTATCCTGGGCGCCTTCGTCATTCTGTGGGCCGAGCGCCGCGAACACAGGATTCGTGTCGAATCGGTCGACGACCTGTCCCTCTCCGACGCCTTCAAGCTCGGCATCGCCCAGGCCTTCGCGCTGATTCCCGGCACCTCGCGCTCGGGCGCGACCATCATCGGCGGCTTGCTCTTCGGCCTCTCGCGCAAGGCGGCGACCGAGTTCTCGTTCTTTCTCGCCATCCCGACCCTGAGTGCGGCCACGGTCTATCAGCTCTACAAGGAGCGCCACCTGCTGAGTTTTGACGACATCGGCATGTGGGCCGTCGGCTTCGTCTCGGCCTTCGTCTCGGCCTTCCTCTGCGTTCGCTGGCTGCTGCGCTACATCTCCAGCCACGATTTCACGGTTTTTGCGTGGTATCGCATCGTGTTCGGTCTCGTTGTGCTGGCGACCGCCTGGTCGGGCATTGTCGACTGGTCGCATGGCTGATTTCCGTGCCCCCGGGCCATTTGCCGTCACGGTTCAAGATGGCGAATGGCTCGACGGCCGCCGCCAACGGCTGTTGCGTTGGCGGCACTACCAGCCGGAGGACTGCCGGAAGGCACTCGTACTCTATTCACATGGCCTCGGCGGCAGCCGCGAGAGTGGCGCCCACTGGTTAAGGCACTGGGCCAGCTGGGGGATCGGCGCCATCGCGCTTCAGCACCCGGGCACCGATGCCGATGCCCTTGCCGGGCAGTCGCAGCTGGCAATGCGTCACCTGCTGCGCCGCGCTGCCGACCCCGCGGAATTGGATCTCCGCCAACACGATCTGCTGTTCGCCCTCGACAGGATCGCCACGACTCACCAGGTCGCCATGAGTATCGCAGGCCACTCCTACGGTGCCGTCAGCGCCATGCGGCTCATCGGCGAGCGGCGCGGGCGACATGACCTGCCTGCCGACTCCCGCCTCCGTGCCGCTGTCCTTTTCAGTCCCTCGGCGCGAGGCGGCCATCTGCCGCTCGACGAGCGCTTCGGCGGCATCGCGATCCCGACCTTGCACCTTACCGGCACGGAGGACCATGGCATCGGCCCCGGAGACATCGATGCGAGCGCGCGCTGCCAGCCTTTCCAGCACGGACCTGCGCACCTGTGCAGTCTGCTGGTGCTATCCGGGGTCACCCATGCCGATCTCGCCGGAGACCAGGGTAACAATGCTCGGGCCACCTGTCTGCTGCGGGCCAGCACGACGGCCTATCTGCTTTGCCATCTCGTTGCAGACGAACCGGCGGAGAGATGGCTGCAAGAAAACCTGCCGGCTGCCCTTGAAGCGGACGACAGACTGGAGCCCCCCTTCGCTCCGCACTGAAGTCAAACCCCGATGAATAGCCAAGCGCTCCCGAACATCCTCTATCTGCATGGGTTTCGTTCCTCTCCGCAATCCTGGAAAGCCCGCCTGTTCGCGGAGGAAATGGTGAAACGCGGCCTCGGCAGCCACTTTTTCTGCCCCGACCTCTCGCACGATCCGCAGCAAGCGATCGCACAGGCCGAGGCCATCATCGCGCACGGCCCGTGCACCCTGGTCGGCAGCTCGCTCGGCGGCTACTACGCGACCTGGCTGGCGGAAAAGCACGGCCTGCCGGCGATCCTGATCAACCCGGCGGTCGTCGCGCCGCTATCGCTCGAGGCCTACCTCGGCCCGCAGGAGAATCTCTACTCGGGCGAGATCTTCGAATTCACCCGCGACCACATTGCCGCACTGCAACAACTGGAGATGGCTTCGATCACGCCGCAGCGCTACTGGCTGCTGGTCGAGGAAGGCGACGAGGTGCTCGATTTCCGGGAAGCCCTCCGCCGCTACGCCGGAGCCCGCCGGACGGTCCTGCCAGGCGGCGACCACAGCTTCACGCGATTTCCCGATTTCATCCCGCAAATCATTGAATTCGCCGGGTTATAATCGGCCGGATGTTTGTACTGTTCGAAGAAGACGGCGCCTTCAAGACGGGAACCCTCCTGACCGACAACGACGCGTCGTTGCAGGTCGAGACGGTGTCCGGGAAGCGTGCCAAGATCAAGGCGGCCAACGTGCTGCTGCGATTCGAGAAGCCCGCCGCGAGCACGCTGCTGGATACAGCCGAGCCGCTGGCCGAAAATGTCGAAGCAGAATTCCTCTGGGAGTGCGCAAGCGATGGCGAGTTTTCTTTTCTTGATTTTGCCCGTGACTACTACGGCCACGACGCCTCGCCGCTCGAAGCGACTGCGATCCTGCTTGCCCTACACGCAGCACCCATCTACTTCCATCGCAAGGGTAAAGGCCGCTTCAAGAAAGCCCCTGCCGACATTCTGGCAGCCGCTCTGGCCGGTCTTGAAAAGAAGCGTCAGCAAGCGCTCGCCATCGAGCGCATGGTCGAATCGCTGAAGGCGGGCGTGCTGCCGGCGGAATTTCCGCCGCTGCTGCGCGAACTGCTCTACAAGCCGGACCGCAACAAACTGGAGACGAAGGCGCTGGAAACCGCCTGTGCAGATACCGGACTTTCCGCGATCCACCTGCTGGCGAAATGCGGTGCCATCCGCTCGGGACACGACTACCACTTCCAGCGTTTTCTCATCGAGTACTTTCCGCGCGGCACCGCCTTCCCGGCATGCGACATCCCGGAACCCGGCACAGCACTGCCGCGCGCCGACATCGCCGCCTTTTCGATCGACGACGCGGCCACCACCGAGATCGACGACGCCTTCTCGGTGCAGGTGCTGCCCGGCCTCGGCTGGCGCGTCGGCATCCACATCGCCGCCCCCGGCCTCGGCATCCTGCCGGGCTCGCCGCTCGATGCGGTGGCCCGCGAGCGGCTATCGACGGTGTACATGCCTGGCAACAAGATCACGATGCTGCCGGACACGCTGGTTGAACGCTATACGCTGTCGGCCGGGCGAGACTGCCCCGCGGTATCGCTCTACCTGACGGTAACGCCGGAACTGGAAATCGTCAGCCACGAGTCGCGGCTGGAGACCGTGCCGGTAGCCGCCAACCTGCGCCACCACGAAATCGAGCCGCTGTTCAACGACGAGACGCTGGCGACCGGCCTGCCGGAATTCCGCTTCCGCGACGAACTGAAGCTACTCTGGCAACTCGCCTGCGCCTGCGAGGGCCGGCGCGGCAAGCCATCGGCCGTTCAGGGCGTCAACGACTACACCTTCGCCATCGACGGCGATACCGCCGAGCCGGCCAGTTGTCGCGTGACGATCACTGAGCGCAAGCGCGGCAGCCCGCTCGACAAGCTGGTCGCAGAACTGATGATCGTCGCCAACAGCACCTGGGGCGGCCTGCTCGCGGAGAAGGGCATCGCCGCCATCTACCGCGCGCAGACCGCCGGCAAGGTGCGCATGACGACCTCGCCGCTCCCGCATGAAGGCCTCGGCGTGGCGCAGTACGCGTGGTCCTCGTCGCCCCTGCGCCGCTATGTCGACCTGGTCAACCAGTGGCAGTTGATTGCCCACCTGCAGGACCTGACGCCGCACTTCGGCGGCAAGGGCAAGACCAGCAACGACGTGCTGTTTGCGGCGATGCGCGATTTCGATCTGACCTACGCCGCCTACGCCGAATTCCAGCGCGGCATGGAACGCTACTGGTGCCTGCGCTGGTTGCAGCAGGAACAGGTGACCGCCATCGAGGCCACCGTTCGCCGCGAAAGCCTGGTCAAGCTCGATCACCTGCCGCTGCTGCTGCGCG
>DAORCC010000092.1:0-9134 GCA_035345235.1 Azospira sp. | reverse complement strand
CGGGCGCCGGCCGAGGCCTGCATGATGACCGGGGCGTCGAGCTGGCTGGCGGCCTCCATGATGGCCCACACCTGTTCCATGTTGTTCACGTTGAAGGCGGGCAGGCCATAGCCGTTTTCGGCGGCATGGTCGAGAAGCTGGCGCATGGATACGAGCGGCATGATGACTCCGGTATAAAAGGGCGGCGCCGCAGCTAGGCCTGAGGGCCGCCGTTCAAGGAAAGACGCCTATTTTATCGTGATTTGATGGCGAATCGACGATGCGTTGCTGCGCTTCCCTGGGCCTCACGCAAGGCCGCTTTCAGTGCTTCTGCGCCATCCGCCTCGCGCTCGCCCCACTGCTCGAAATAGACCAGTTCGTCCAGCGGCAGGCGCGGTCGCCAGCCGGCCGCTTCCAGCTCCGGCTTGTCGTAGAAGTGGCTGACCTGACCCAGGCACAGGTAGGCGATCGGGATGATGCGTTCGGGCAGGCCCAGGATCTCCTTCAGCGCAGCCTGATGGAAGATGCTGACCCAGCCGACGCCGAGCCCTTCGCTGCGCGCAGCGAGCCACAGATTCTGCACGGCGCAGACCGAACTGTAGATGTCCATGGCCTTGATGTGCGTGCGGCCGATGACAACCGGGCCGGCGCGATCGCGGTCGCAGGTGATGAGAATGTTGACCGGTGACTCGATGATGCCTTCGAGCTTGAGTTCGCGGTAGATCTCCTGCTTCTCGCCCTCGAACATCTGCAGCGCTTCGGCATTGGCCTCGGCAAAGGCGGCGTGGATGCGCTGCTTGACGCCGGCGTCGCGGATCAGCACGAAGCTCCACGGCTGCATGTAGCCCACGGAAGGCGCAAAGTGGGCGGCCGTCAGGATGCGCGCCAGCACTTCGTCCGGAATGACATCCGGCAGGAACTGGCCGCGGACGTCACGGCGGGAAAAGATGGCCTGATAGACCGCATCGCGTGCGGCCTCGGCGAAATGATGGTTCTGCTGCTGAGCGTTGTCCATGGAGTCCCCTTCTGAACAGGCATGAGCGACGCCGGTCCATGGCGTCGCGAATGGTACTCCGGCCGGTCTTCTGACTCGGGTTCGTCCGGAACCGGCACCTTCCCGGAGCTGTTGCTCCAGTGGCTTCTGTCGGTTCCATCCCCCTCACAGCGCTGGGCGCGTTGCGGAATTGGCGCAGGCCTCACCGCATTCCCGATTCTCCTGCCAAGGGCAGGCACCGGAGCACGAAAAATTACCCGAGATGCACCGGGCAGGGCGAATTCTATCAGGCCGCCCTGAGTGGCGGGATGTGTTCGCCGACTCGCACGATCTTCAGGGTGTTGGTGCCTCCCGGCGTACCGATCGGTTCGCCGATGGTGAGTACGATCAGGTCCCCCTTGTCGACAACGCCGGCATCGATCAGGAGCTGCTCGGCATCGGCCAGCAACTCCTCGCGGTCGGTATGCGTCTGCTTCATGAGCAGGGGATAGACCTCACGGTAGAGGCACATCTTGGTCTGTGCCGTCGCTGACGGGGTCAGCGCATAGACCGGCACGCCGCAGTTGAGACGGCTCATCCACAGCGCCGTCGATCCCGACTCGGTGAGCGCCGCGATGGCCTTGACCTTGAGATGATGGGCCGTCCAGATCGCTGCCATGGCGATCGACTGGTCGATGCGCGTGAAGATGCGGTCGAGGAATTCGCGGTCGAGCGTGACTTCATGCGATTTCTCGGCTTCGAGGCAGACGCGGGCCATCGCCTCGACGGTCTGCACGGGATATTTGCCGCTCGCTGTCTCGGCCGAGAGCATCACGGCATCGGTCCCATCGAGCACGGCGTTGGCAACGTCGGAGACCTCGGCGCGGGTGGGGACCGGCGACTGGATCATCGACTCCATCATCTGGGTTGCGGTGATTGCGAGCTTGTTGCGCTCGCGCGCCATGCGGATCATCTTCTTCTGCAGCGCCGGTACCGCGGCATCACCAACCTCCACGGCGAGATCGCCGCGCGCCACCATGACGCCATCCGAGGCATCGAGGATCTCGTCCAGGGCACCGACTGCCTCGACGCGCTCGATCTTGGCGATGGTCAATGCCTTGCCGCCCGCGGCGCGCATCAACTGGCGGGCCATGTACATGTCGGCGGCACTCTTTGGGAACGAGATGGCAACATAGTCGACGCCGATGCTCGCTGCCGTCTTGATGTCATCCATGTCCTTCGCTGTCAGTGCCGGGGCCGAGAGGCCGCCCCCCTGGCGGTTGATGCCCTTGTTGTTCGACAGTTCGCCGCCATGGCGGACGAGCGTATGGATCTCGGTGCCGGCGACGCGGTCGACGTCGAGGACGACGCGGCCGTCATCCAGCAGCAGCACGTCGCCCGCCTTGACGTCCTTCGGCAGGTCCTTGTAATCGAGTCCGACGCGCTCCTGCGTGCCGCTGTTGCAGGCAGCGTCGAGGACGAAACGGGCGCCGTTTTCCAGAACGACCTTGTCGTCGGAGAACTTGCCGACACGAATCTTCGGCCCCTGCAGGTCGGCGAGAATGCCGACCGGGCGACCGACCCGCGCCGCCGCCTCGCGGACCATCGTGGCCCGATTGACATGGTCTTCAGCGGTGCCGTGCGAGAAGTTCATGCGCACGACATCGACGCCGGCACGGATCAGTTTTTCGAGGACTTCGGGATTGTTCGAGGCGGGGCCGAGGGTGGCAACGATCTTGGTGTGGCGGGTCATGGTCTGTCCTTTATTGGTATGACCATTCTAGCGAGGCTCGACCATTCGGCAAACACCACGTGGCGCCTGTTCCGCCCGTTGCGCCGGGCCGGGGCCGATCAGCCCGCTTCGGGGGTATCGCTGGCGACGATGCGGTTGCCGCCGTGCTGCCGAGCCTGCGCAAGGCGCTGCGTGGCAAGTGCGATCAACGCCTCCCGCGAAAGACTGCCGTCGACGGGGGTGCAGGCGACCCCCGCGCTGACGACCAGCTTGAAGGCGGTGCCGCGGATCTTGACCTCGCTGCTGGCCAGGCTTCGGCATACGCGGCGGGCGAACGCGATGCAGGTGGCCGGGGTGTTGCCGGGAGAAATGATGCAGCAGTCCGCTTCCGTGTTCGCCACGACCGAATCCTGCGGGCCGATCTTTTCGCGCAGCACGCGCGTGATCCGCTCGCCGATGGCGGTCGTCGTCCCCGTGCCGAAGCGCTCCAGAAGCGCCGCATGCTGGTCGAGGCCGAATGCCAGGACACCGATGGCGGGCGACGTTGCGCCATGTGTTTCTTTCAGGTCGGCTGTGAGCTTTTCCCATGAGCCTGCCGGTTCGCGCGGCGGGATGGCTGGTGCCGGGGGGGGGGCCGGTGCCGCTGCCACCTTGTCGCGCGTCGGGTCCCAGCGCCCGAGACGGCTGACGATGGCAAGAATCTCCTGGGGTGACATGCCGCGTGCGATGAAGTCGGCAACCCCTTTTTCTCTCGCAATCTGCTTGTTCTGCTCCGATTCACTGTCGGAGACGATGAGCAGAAAGTCGACATCGCGGATGCGCCGAATCTTGCTGGCACGGATTCTGGTCAGCAGATCGAAACCGCTCAGCCGCTCCGGTTGCGGGCCACAAACGACAGCAACGACGAACGGGTCGAGGATGAGCGTCTGCCAGGCCGATTCCCCATCGGCTTCTTCCCTGACGTCAAAGTGTTGACGCAGGTGTTTGGCGAGCGAGGCGCGAACGACGCGGGAGGGTTCGACGATCAGTATCCGCCGGACGTTGTCTGCCATGGTTCTTTGTCTGTCGCCGGCCGCCGATCAATGGTTCTGTTCGTCTTTCGCCCGCTGGGCGAAGCGTTGTTCCATGTCGTCCAGTGGCAGGCCGAAGGCGAGTGCCTTGTCGAGCGCCCGGATCAGCGGCATCAGTTGCAGACCCAGCGCCCCCATCGGCACGCTGGCGGGGGCGGGAGAGCAGAACTTCGACAGGCTGAAGAGATAGTCCGGCGTGAATGCGAATTCAGGCTCTGCCTTGTCGCTGGCGACAACCCGATTACCCCCGGCCTCCTGCGCCCGCCGCAGGCGCTCGTTCGCCAGGGAGAGCAGTCCGGCCGCACTGGTATCCGCGTCGTCCGGCATGCTGACGATACCGGCGCTGACCTTGAAGTTGAGTGGCGAGCCGCCGATCGAAACGTGGCTTTGCGCAAGCCCGCGGCAGACCCGTTGGGCAAAGGCATAGCAACTGGCCAGGCTGGATCCGGGGGTGACGATGATGCATCTGCCGTGCTCGTCGCAGCCAATGCTGTCACCGCCGCCGATCTTGGCATGAAGGATTTTGCCGAGCCGCTTGGCGATGGTCAGCAGTGCGCGTTGTCCGTAGAGGCCGGACAGCGATCCGGCGTCGTCGAGGCCGAAACTGATGATGCCCAGCATGCCCTCCTTCATTGCGATGCCGACAAGGGCGGCATCGATGCGCGCATGCAGTTCCTGCGTGCTCAAGGGGGTCCAGTGGCCGCCATCGTCGTCCCGCTGGGTCGGCTGATTGAACTGGACCGCGGTCGGCATGATGTGCGAGTCGGTCAGGTTGGTCGCAAACTCCCAATTGACCAGGCGACCGATGCACTCGAGGATCTCCTCCTTCGCCATGCCGCGGTTGATGAAGTCGGTGACGCCGCACTCCCGTGCGCGCAGCCGCTCTTCTTCCGACTCGTTGCCGGATACGAGCAGGAGGAAGGGAATGTCGCAGATACGGCGGAGCTTGCTGATCCGGATCCTCGCCAGCAAGTCGAGTCCATTGAGTTTGGGCAGGCTGGCACTGGCAACGACTGCGATGATCGACGAATCCAGGACGAGCGTCTGCCAAGCCGATTCACCATCGGCCTCCTCCCTGATGTCGAAGTTGTCGCGCAAATGCTTGGCGAGCGTTGATCTGGCGACCTTGGATGGGTCGACGATCAGTACGCGCCGCAGTCCTTCCTCCATCTCGTCTCCTCCCTTCGTTCTTTGACGAAGAGTGTGAAATATTTACTTGAAAGGAGATGATTTTCCCGCATGTGTGTAGTTCAGGCAATGGGCGTTTTTCCAGCAAGCGGCGGCCATTGCGGCAGTTATGCGGATGGCAACTGCCGGACAGCCTTGAACGGCACCGGCGGGCATGTTGACGCGCATGCTCAACCCGCCTGCGGGGAGCGCATGTGTCACATCAGGGGGGCGGGCAACGGCAACTCCGGAATGCACTCGGGGAGTCTCGCGCCGGCGTCGGCGATGAATCGGGTCGTCGTCGCAATGACCGACGCATCGCGAAGAATCCTGTAGTGGCCCAGTCCGTGCGTGCGCACGAGCTGCGATCGCCGAAGATGGCCGGCGATGCGCTGCGAATGTACAAATGGCACCTGCCGGTCTTCCCCGTCGTGGAACAGCAGGGCGGGGGTCTCCAGGCGACACAGGTCTTCGATGCGATCCAGTTCGTCCAGCTTGCTGCCGTAGCGCCTTTCGATACCCAGGCGCAGCCGTTCGCGAACTTCGCTGCTGATGCCGAGCAGCCGTGCAAAGCTGCGCATGTAGTCGGAGAGTGAGGCCGGTGCTCCGATCAGCACCATGCGCTTGAGCGACAGGCCGCCGCGCATTGCCAGCGCGATGGCTGCCGCGCCGATCGAGTGGCCGATTGCGGCATGGAATGGTCCGCAGGTAGCTGCTACGGCTCGCAGAGCACGTACCATGTCCGGAAGCGCCGTCTGCCGCCCGTCGCTTTCCCCGTGCCCCGGCAGATCGAGCCAGACTACGCGAAACCCCTGGGCGAGCAATGGCGGCACGAAACCGCCCAGTTGGGCGCCAATGCCTCCCCAGCCATGCACCAGCAGCACCGCCGGTGCGTTTTCCGGCCCCGCTTGCCAGA
The DNA here is from genome assembly GCA_035345235.1 of Azospira sp. Lineage (GTDB taxonomy): Bacteria > Pseudomonadota > Gammaproteobacteria > Burkholderiales > Rhodocyclaceae > Proximibacter. The sequence goes on along the minus strand of DAORCC010000092.1, from coordinate 3,297 downwards.
CGGCCAGATGGCCGGCTTCGGAGAGGATCGTCAGCCGCTGTGCGGCTGCAACTGCCGGGTAGCGCCGTGCGTGGCGCGGCGGTGTCGTGAACAGCCGTTCCGCCTGTCGCTGCGCACCCTCGGGGTGCAGTCGGGAAAGACAGTGGAAGTAGGTGCGCATCGAAAACCGGGTGGCGGCGCCTATAAATCGAACGATCGTGCTAAATTGGTTCGAGGGAATGGCAAGGGCGGTCATGGGGCTCTCCTTGGGGGTTTAGATTGCCGGCTGGGCGGTGGATAGAAGTCGTGCGAAAGCGGCTTCCGCACGACGGGCGGCGTCTGGTCGCTGAAGCAACCGGGCGTTGTGGTAATAGGCGAAAATGATGCCCAGAACTTCGAAAACGGTTTGCTGGATGTCGAGATCGGCCCTCAGGTCGCCTGCCCCGATGGCGATCGTGAGTGCTCGCTCCAGTGCCGATTGCAATCGTTCGAAGTGCGCAACGATGTGCTCCCGAACCTTGCCCGGCCGGTCGTCGAATTCGATCGCGGCCGCGTGCAGGGGGCAGCCGAATCCGATTTCGCGGCACTGCGTCCAGGTCAGCCAGCGTTCGAAAATGGCACGGACCCGCGGGAGTCCGCGGGGGGCCAGCATTGCCGGCGTCATCACGGTCTCGATGAAGCGTTGTGCGGCATGATCGAGCGTCGCGATCTGCAGATCCTCGCGCGAACCGAAATGGGCGAAGAGACCGCTCTTCGACAGGCCGGTCCGGCTTGCCAGCGTCCCGATCGTGAGCGATTCGAAGCCCGCCTCGCTGGCCTGCGCCAGCGCCGCATCGAGGATCATCGAACGCGTTTCTTCGCCTTTTCCCATGTGGCGAGAATACGAACGGTCGTTCTATTTGTCAAGGGAAAAGAGGCCGCCCGCAGGCGGCCCCGGCCAGTACGGGGAGCGACTCAGCCCTTGGCGCGACCTTCCAGCACCTCGATCGCCGGCAGCGTCTTGCCTTCGAGGAACTCGAGGAAGGCGCCGCCGCCGGTCGAGATGTAGTCGACGTCCTGGGCAATATGGAACTTGGCGATCGCGGCGAGCGTGTCTCCGCCGCCGGCCAGCGAGAAGCCGTCGGAGTGCGCGATGGCCGAGGCCAGCATCTTGGTGCCGCCGGCGAACTGATCATGTTCGAAGACGCCGATCGGGCCGTTCCAGACGATGGTGCCGGCGTGGGCGATGATCTCGGCCAGCTTGGCGGCCGATTTCGGGCCCACGTCGAGGATGCGGTCGTGCGGTGCGACGTCGTCGACCGATACCTTGGCACCGCGGGCCAAGGCCGAGACCTCATCGGCGACGACGACATCGACCGGCAGCGGCACTTCGGCACCGCGCGCCTTCATCATGTCCATGATCGCGTGCGCTTCGCTGACCAGGTTCGGCTCGGCCAGCGAATCGCCGATGCGCTTGCCGGTCGCGAGCAGGAAGGTGTTGGCGATGCCGCCGCCGACGATCAGCTGGTCCACCTTGTCGGCCAGCGACTTGAGGATGGTCAGCTTGGTCGAAACCTTGGCACCGGCGACGATCGCGACCAGCGGACGCGCCGGATTCTCGAGCGCGCGCGACAGCGCATCGATCTCGCCGCCCATCAGGAAGCCGGCGCAGGCCACCGGCGCGAACTTGGCGATGCCGTGCGTGGTGGCTTCGGCGCGGTGGGCGGTACCAAAGGCGTCGTTGACGTAGATGTCGCACAGCTTCGCCATCTTCTGCGCCAGTTCGTCGTTGTTCTTCTTCTCGCCCTTGTTGCAGCGGCAGTTCTCGAGCAGCACGATCTCGCCCGGTTCGACCTTGAAGCCGCCGTCGACCCAGTCGGCGACGAGGCGGACCGGTTTGCCGAGCAGCTGCCCGAGGCGCACGGCCACCGGCATCAGCGTGTCTTCCGGCTTCAGCTCGCCCTCGGTCGGCCGACCGAGGTGCGAGGTCACCATCACCGCAGCGCCGTTCTCGAGGCAGTACTTCAACGTCGGCAGCGCCGCACGGATGCGCGTGTCCTCGGTGATGTTGCCGGCGTCGTCCTGCGGCACGTTGAAGTCGGCGCGGATGAAGACGCGTTTGCCTTTGACGTCGAGGTCGGCAAGCTTGAGAACGTTCATGGAAGGCTCCTGAGAAAAGTCGGAAATGAAGGTTAGGAAATCTTCTGTCGCCAGTGGCAGGCGACATCGAGCAGGCGGTTGGCGAAGCCCCACTCGTTGTCGAACCACAGCAGCAGGTTGAGCATGTGCTGGCCGGAAAGCCGCGTCTGACTGCCGTCGATGATCGCCGAGTGCGGGTCGTGGTTGAAGTCGATCGAGGCGTGCGGCGCCGCGGTGTAGGCCAGCAGCTTGCGCCAGGGAGCGGCGGCAGCCTTGGCGAGCAGGTCGTTCACCTCTTCGACGGCAACCGGTCGACCGGCATCGATCACCATGTCGACCGCCGAAACATTGGCCGTCGGCACGCGGATCGCCTTCGCCTGCACACGGCCGGCCAGTTGCGGCAGCAGGCGCTCGACGCCGCGGGCCAGCCCGGTGGACACCGGGATGATCGACTGCATTGCCGAGCGCGTGCGGCGCAGGTCGGCGTGATGATAGCCGTCGGCCAGCGGCTGATCGTTCATCACCGAATGCAGCGTGGTCAGCAGCACGTGCTCGATGCCGATCTCGCGCGCCAGCAGATCGAGCACAGGCACGACGGCATTGGTTGTGCACGAGGCGTTGGAGACGATGCGCTCGGCGCCGGTCAGCGTCTCGTGGTTGATGCCGTAGACGATCGTCGCGTCGACGTCGGCGGCACTGTTCGCCGGATGCGAGAGCAGGAGGCGCGGGCAGCCGGCGTCGATGAAGCGTTGCAGGCCGGCGCGGTCGCTGTAGTGGCCGGAGCATTCGACGACGAGGTCGATGCCCAGCGCGCGCCAGTCGACGGCCTCGGGCGTGGTTTCGTGGCTGACGGCGATGGGCTCGCCGTCGATCAGCAGGTGTTGCCCCTGCACCTCGACGGTGCCGGGAAAGCGGCCGTGCGTCGAGTCGAAGCGCGTCAGGTAGACGATGCTTTCCAGCGCCGCTGGCTCGTTGATCGCCACCACCTGCAGCCGGTCGCGGCAGGGCGATTCGTGCAGCGCGCGCAGGAAGCAGCGGCCGATGCGGCCGTAGCCGTTGATGGCGAGGCGCAGGGGGTGCGGCTGGGGTTGCGTCAAATCCGGCTCCGGAAAAGAAAAAGGGCAGGCCTGCGGCCTGCCCCTTGCGGATGAATTACTTGGCGTTCATCCAGGCGCGGGCGGCGTCGAGCATGCGGCAGGA
>DAORCC010000091.1:7644-9258 GCA_035345235.1 Azospira sp. | reverse complement strand
CGAACCAAGCGCGAAGCGGTAACACTTCGTAAGCAGTTGTTTCAGGCGAGCAGATCGATCCGGTCGGAGAACACGCTGCTGACGCCGCGCGCGAACAGCGCCTGGGCAGCCCCGGCCTCGTTCACGGTGTAGCAGAGGACCGGCACCCCGGCCGCCGCCGCCTCGGCGAGTAGCGCGTCAGTCACCCGGCCTGCCGCGCAATGCAGGGTCACGGCGCCGATCGCGCCACACTGGCGCTGCCAGTCGGCGGGCACCGCTTCGAAGAGGAGGCCGTACTGCAGCTCAGGCGCGACGCACCACGCGGCCTGCAGGGCCTCGGCGGAAAACGAGGAAAGCAGCGGCGGAAGCCCCTGCCAGCGTTCCTGCACGAAGCGGGCGACGGATGCACCGGTTGCCGCCTCGTGGCCTGTTGCCGGCTTGATCTCGATGTTCGCGAGCAGCCCGTAGCGCTGGCACAGGACCGCAGCCTCCGCCAGCGTCGGGATGCGCTCGCCAGCGCCGGCATCCAGAGAAAAGAGAACGGCGTCGGGCGTCTCGCAGACGCGGCCGACGCCGTTGGTGGTGCGCTCGAGGGTCTCGTCGTGGATCAGCACTGGCGTGCCGTCCGCGGAGAGCATGACGTCGAACTCGACTGCCCGGCAGCCGGCACGCGCCGCCTCATGGAGGCCAGCGAGCGTATTCTCCGGCGCCCGGTTGCCGCCGCAGCGATGCGCGATCAGCCGCGGCAGTACGATCACGCCCGGATCACTTCTTTTTGGCAGCCGGTTTCGCGGCAGGTTTTGCACTGGCCGTATTCGCCGCCGATCCGTTCGTCAGCGCCAGGACATTGCCGCGTGCAACGGCGGTGTCAAGCGCCTCCTTGGCCGTCTTCTTGCCGGCCCAGACGGCTTCCAGTTCCTCGTCGACGATGATGCGCACCGGCTCGATCTGGGAGACGCGGACCGGGTGCGTCGCGCCCTCCTTCTTAACCTGCGAATAGGCGACGTTCATGCCGGCGAGATCGCCGGCGAGCAGCTTGCTGTTGGCGACGGCGCGCGCCACCGGCGTCATCGGCAGGAAGCCACCCATGCGGGTGATCTCGACCTGGATTTCCGGCGTCAGCAGGAACTGGATGAAGGCAGCAGCGGCCTTGTATTCGGCGGGCTTCCGGCCCTCGCCGATCCACAGCGAAGCGCCGTCGACCAGCGTATGCTGCGGCGCGCCGTGCACATCGTCGTAGTAGGGCAAGGGGGCAACGCCGACATCGAGGCCGGTCGAATCGCGCAGTGTCGCGGCCAGTTCGGAACCCGAGGTCAGCATGCCGCATTCGCCGGCGGAGAAGTGGCGATCGGCCTCGTCGCGACGGCCGTAGTACTTGAAATAGCTGGTCTTGTACCAGCTCGCCAGCAGCGCGACATGCTTGACCTGGACGAGGCTGTTGAAGGTGAAGCCGCCCTTGGCATCGGCAATCTCGCCGGCATTGAGCGCCGCGGTGTTGTCGATATGGATCCACGACAACCACGAGGTGGTGTAGGGGCAGCGCAGGCCGGCGTCGCGCAGCTTGCCGGCCATGTCCTGCACTTCCCACCAGGTCTTCGGCGGCTTGTTCGGATCGAGGCCGGCCTTCTTGAAGGC
>DAORCC010000091.1:3617-7544 GCA_035345235.1 Azospira sp. | reverse complement strand
ACAGAAACAATCCGGAACGACATGAAAACCTCGCATCTGTCAGAATCAAACAAGGGGCCGATTATAGCGCCCCCGCCTTGCCAGCCTGTCGGCAAGCTCCGATAATGATGAGCGCATGCTGTCCCCGGCCGAACGGGAAGGCGCCCAAGATAGAGGTTCCGAACGGATGAACAAATATCAGCGACTGGTGATCATCGTCGCCGTCATCGACGTGCTGGTCATGCTCCTGTTCCCCCCGTTCAACAGCCGCCCGCTTGCGAAGGGAATGCCGGACAGCTTCGACGGCTTCTACCCGATCCTCGCGCTGCTCGACGGCAAGCCGGTCAACAGCGCCCTGCTCAGCATCCAGCTCATGTTCGTCGGCGCCAACGCCCTTGCGGCATGGCTGGTGCTGCAGACCAAGGTGCATCACGATGACGTTCCCAGCTTCCGCCACGCCGAAGGCATCGGCATCTTCGTGGCGATCAATCTGCTGCTGATCATCCTCTTTCCGCCCTTCGAACCCTACCAGTCGCTGCAGAAAGCCGCCGGCTCGACCTTCGACAGCTTCTACTTCATCTTCGGCGATCGCTCGAAGCGCCCCTTCTACCTGCCGCTGTTGCACATGGAGGTGATGTGGGTCGTCATCAACGCGCTGGCACTTTGGCTGCTCTTCAACGCGATCCGTCGCACGGACGAGGCGACACGCGAGAAGATCCTGGCACTGACCGAGACCCTGCCTGACGACCAGTTGCAGAAGATCACTGCCGAAATCCAGCACCGGATCGAAGAGCACCATGCCCACGCCAAACCGGCCATCGGCCGCGGCAGTGATCGCAGGCACGGCAACAGCTCCATCTACCGGGGCGACGAGCGACGCAGCGGCGGCGACCGGCGCGACCGTGACTGAGCGGCCCGAGCCGGTTGAGTGTGGTTACAATGCGGGATCAACGATAATCATGCACAACCACCGACAATGAGCCGATTCAACTGGGAAGACCCGCTGCTGCTCGACGAGCAGCTCACCGACGAAGAGCGCATGGTGCGCGACGCCGCCCGCAGCTGGGCGCAGGAGCGCCTGCAGCCGCGCGTGCTCGAGGCCTTCCGCCACGAGAAGACCGACCCTGCCATCTTCCGCGAGATGGGCGAACTGGGGCTGCTCGGCACCACCATTCAGGGTTATGGCTGCGCCGGCAGTTCCTACGTCGTCTATGGCCTCGTCGCGCGTGAAATCGAGCGCGTCGATTCGGGCTACCGTTCGATGATGAGCGTGCAGTCCTCGCTCGCCATGTACCCGATTTCGGCCTTCGGTTCGGAGGCGCAGAAACAGCGCTGGCTGCCGGGCATGGCGAAGGGCGAGCTGATCGGCTGCTTCGGCCTGACCGAACCCGACCACGGCTCCGACCCCGGCTCGATGGCAACGCGGGCGAAGAAGGTGGCCGGCGGCTATTCGCTTTCCGGCAGCAAGATGTGGATCACCAATTCGCCGATCGCCGACGTGATGGTGGTCTGGGCCAAGGACGATGCCGGCGAGATCCGCGGCTTCCTGCTCGAGAAGGGCATGAAGGGCCTGTCCACCCCGGCCATCCACGGCAAGATGGGCCTCAGGGCCTCGATCACTGGCGAGATCGTGATGGACGAGGTGTTCGTGCCGGACGACAACCTGCTGCCGGGCGTGAAAGGCCTCAAGGGCCCGTTCATGTGTCTCAACTCGGCCCGCTACGGCATCGCCTGGGGCGCCATGGGCGCCGCCGAGTTCTGCTGGCACGCGGCACGGCAATACACGCTCGACCGCAAGCAGTTCGACCGCCCGCTCGCCGCCAACCAGCTGATCCAGAAGAAGCTCGCCGACATGCAGACGGAAATCGCGCTCGGCCTGCAGGGCGCACTGCGCCTCGGACGCCTCAAGGACGAGGGCAAGGATGCGCCCGAAATGACCTCGATCATGAAGCGCAACAACTGCGGCAAGGCGCTCGACATCGCCCGACTGGCACGCGACATGCACGGCGGCAACGGCATCTCCGACGAATTCGGCGTCGTCCGCCACATGCTCAACCTGGAAGTCGTGAACACCTACGAGGGTACGCACGATGTCCACGCCCTGATCCTCGGCCGTGCCCAGACGGGCATCGCCGCCTTCGCCAACTGAGAGTGATGATGAAGAAGTTCCTGCTCGCCCTGCCCCTCATCTTCAGCCTGACAGCCTGCGACCAGATCCAGCGCCAGGTGCTCGGCGAAGACCCGGCTGCCAAGACGGCCAGACAGGAAGCCGAGGGCAAGGCCGTCGGTGGTGCCTGCCGCCACTCCGGACGCGCCATCGAGGATTGCTACGCGATCTACCACTGGCTGCAGAAGGCCGCCATCTTCGCCGGCTGGCAGGAGATGGATGCCTACATGCGCACGAACAAGATCGAGGAAGTTGAGCCGCAGCTGCCGCCCCCCGAGCCACCGGGCGCGCGCCGCGCCACCAAGGTCGAGGTGCCGGCGGAAAAGGTGGAAAAAACCGACAAGGCCGCGAAGGGCGAAAAGGCGGAAGGCAAGACCGCCGAGAAATCCGAAAAATCGGCCAAGTAGCCGCTAACGGACGAGTGCCGGCAATAACGAAAAAGAGGGGCGCCGAGGGCGCCCCGCTGTTTTTCAGGGCGCGGGATTCGTATAGCGCAAATGGATCGCATCCACGGCGGCCAGGACTTCCTCCGACAGCCGCACGTCCCATGCGCCGAGGTCCTCCTCCAGCTGCGCCATCGTCGTCGCACCGATGATGGTGCTCGCCACGCACCAGCGACGGTAGCACCAGGCCAGCGCCAGCTGGGACGGCGTGAGCCCGTGCTCACGCGCGAGCGCCGCATAGGCACGTACGGCAGGCTCGACATTGGGTTTCGAGTAGCGCTGGGCGAAGCCGGAAAACTGCGTGACACGCCCGGTGGCGCCCGGGTTGTCCAGATACTTGCCGGAGAGGAAGCCGAAGCCGAGCGGCGAGTAGGCCAGCAGGCTCACCTGCTCGCGGTGGCAGACTTCGGCCAGGGCGGTGTCGTAGGTCCGGTTGAGCAGGTTGTAGGCGTTCTGCGTCGACACGATGCGCGGCAGGCCGTGCGCCTCGGCCAGCTGCGTGAAGCGCATGACGCCCCACGGATGCTCGTTGGAGACACCGACGTGACGCACCTTGCCGGCGCTGACGAAGCCGGCCAGAACTTCCAGCGTCTCGCGGATGTCGGTGCCGCCGCGCTCCTTGTCCGGCTCGTACTGCCATTGCCCGAACATCGGCTGGTTGCGGGCGGGCCAGTGCAGCTGGTAAAGATCGACATAGTCGGTCTGCAGCCGTTTCAGCGAGCTGTCGAGCGCTTCCGTCAGGTTCTGCGCATCGAAGCCGCTCGGGCCGCCGCGGATCCAGGACAGCGACCTGCCCGGCCCGGTGGCCTTGGTGGCGAGGATGACCTTGTCGCGCGGCTGGCGCTTGAGCCAGGTGCCGACGATCTGTTCGGTCTTGCCGTAACTTTCGGCAGAGGGGGGCACCGCGTACATCTCGGCGGTATCGACGAAGTTGATGCCGGCAGCGAAGGCGCGGTCGAGCTGGGCATGGCCCTCCGCCTCGCTGTTCTGGACGCCGAAGGTCATCGTGCCGATGCAGAGGCGGGAAACCTTGAGCGAGGACTGGCCGAGCGTGACGTAATCCATGGGGAAGCCTCCGGGTGCGAATTTCCGGGATTGTAGGCCAGCCAGGCGAGAATGCTCCATGTCGTGTATAATCCCGCGCCTATGCTATTGATTACAAATTCGTTTAAGGGTGCCGCCGATGCGTTTTGATGAGCTCGGCCTTGCGCCAGAAATTCTCCGCGCTGTTGCCGAACAGGGCTATACCGAACCGACGCCGATCCAGCAGAAGGCCATCCCCCTGGTCATGGCCGGCAAGGACATCATGGGCGGCGCCCAGACCGGCACCGGCAAGAC
>DAORCC010000091.1:0-3517 GCA_035345235.1 Azospira sp. | reverse complement strand
GACATGGGCTTCATCCCCGACGTCACGCGCATCATCAACCTGCTGCCGAAGGACACGCGGCAGAGCCTGCTCTTCTCGGCGACCTTCTCGAACGAGATCAAGAAGCTCGCCGACACCATGCTGAAGTCGCCGGAGCTGGTCGAGGTGGCGAAGCGCAACACGGTCTCGGAGACGATCACGCACCGCGTGCATCCGGTCGCCGCCGACGCCAAGCGCGCGCTGCTGACCCGGCTGCTGAAGTCGGACGAATTCGATCAGGTGCTGGTATTCACCCGCACCAAGCAGGAAACCGGAAAACTCGCCCGCGAGCTGGCCAAGTCGGGCATCGCCGCCGATGCCATCCACGGCGACAAGTCGCAGTCGGAACGGCTGAAGGCGCTGGAAGCGTTCAAGGATGGTTCGGTCAAGGTGCTCGTCGCCACCGACGTCGCTGCGCGCGGGCTGGACATCGACGAACTGCCGCACGTGATCAACTTCGAGTTGCCGCACACGCCGGAAGACTATGTGCACCGCATCGGCCGTACTGGCCGTGCCGGAAAGAAGGGTACGGCCGTCTCACTGGTTTCGGCGGACGAGGTGCAGTATCTGGTCGACATCGAGAAGCTGATCAAGATCGCCGTCGATCAGGTGGTCATCCCCGGTTTTGAGCCGGAGTACGACTACGAGTACCCGCCGACCGGCAGGAAGAAGCACCATCGCCGTCCGGAGCCTGCAACACCGGCTGCGGCGCCGCGCCGCGAACCGCGCGAACCCTCGCGCCACAGCCCGGCTCCACGCCGGCCACGCCACATCGCACCGGATGGCTTCGACTTCAGCGCGCCCTACGTGCCGAAGGAACTGGAACCGATGGGCGAAGTACCGACGGACGACAAGCCGCACGCGAAGCCGGACCCGCACAAACCGAAGAAACCCGTTGCCGCCCTGCTCGGTGGCTTCGTGATGAAAAAATAGAAAATGGCCCCGGTACGCCGGGGTTATTTTTTGGCGGCCGGCACTTCGACCAGCTTGAGGATGGCGACCGACACGTTGTCGCCCTCGCCATTGGCCCGGCTGCGGGCGCGTTCGATCAGCACACGGGTCGCCTCGCGGGCACTGAAGGCGGCGACAACGCCGGCCAGTTCGACATCGCTGAAGTAGCCCCAGAGCCCGTCCGAGCAGAGCAGGAAGCTATCACCGCCGCGCAGGTCGGTCGACTCGCCGTAGCTGATGCGCGGCGGCTCGCCGCCGCCCATCGAGGTGAGCAGGATGTTGCGGTTGGGGTGCACCAGCGCCTGCTCGGGGGTGATCTTGCCCTCGGCGATCAGATGCTCGACGTAGGAATGATCGATCGTGCGGAAGAAGGGCTTGTCGGTCCGGAAGCGGTACAGGCGGCTGTCGCCGCAATGCGCCCAGCTGACCTTGCCCGGCTGCAGCAGCATCATGACGGCGGTACTGTGCGGGTCCTTCTCGTTCACCATGCGCATTGCCTTGATCATGGTATGCGCCTCGTTGATGCTGGCTTCGAGCATCGTCCGCGGGGCATCATCAACAATCGAGTAATGCTCAAGATTGTTGCGCGCCGTGTAGAGCACCTGCTCGGCGGCGAGCGCGCCACCGGCATGCCCCCCCATGCCGTCGGCGACGACGGCGAGCGCTACGCCACCCCGTTTCGGGTGCGGAAAAAGACCGACGCGGTCCTGCTGCTCCTTGCGGTCGCCGATATGCTGGGCGACGCAGGCATCAATTGTTATAGGCATTCAACTCCTCCCTTGGCGCGGGAGTCTATCACTTTCAGCCGAGCTTCCCTATTGACGTACCGACCCGAAGCTCTCGGGACGACGCAGGTGATCGCTACGGCCGGGATTGCGCTCGATATAGACGCGATGCGCAGCAACCACGATGGTGTGCACTTCCTCACTCGACAGCTCGCTGAAGTTTTCGCGCAACACGCGGAAAGCCAGGTGCTCGAGCGAGTGCCCGCCCCAGCCCTGTGCCGGGTCGAAGAAGGGCTCGATCATCACGTATGCGGTATCGAACAGCCCGCGCAGTTTCGTATTGCGGCGGCGATCCTGCCCTGCCCCTGTTGCTTGTTCGGCCATGCTCATCCCCTGACTCAGATTTAATTCTTGTCGAGTTCCCGCTGACGCAGCACGCGCCGCTGCACCTTGCCGGTCGTCGTCATCGGCAGCGCATCCATGAATTCTATCGCCTTGGGCGTCTCATAAGGCGCCAGTTGCTGCCGTACATGCGCCTGCAGTTCGGCAACCAGCGCATCACTGCCCATGTTCCCCGGCTGCAGCACGATGAAAGCCTTGACCACGGTCCCGCGAGTCTCGTCCGGCGCCCCGATCACGGCAGCGTTTGCGACGGCAGGATGCCTGAGCAGACAGTTTTCGATCTCCGATGGACCGATGCGGTAGCCGCCACTCTTGAAGACATCGTCGGCGCGCCCCTGGTACCAGAAGTAGCCGTCTTCGTCGCACTTCGCGAGGTCACCGGTGCGCCCCCAGCCGTTCGCCGTGAACTTTTCCGCCGTCGCCCCCGGCTTCTTCCAGTATTCGAGCAGGATGACCGGATCCATCTGGCCGGCACATTCCCGATTGACGGCAATTTCGCCTATTTCTCCCGGCGGCAGGAGATTGCCGGCATCGTCGATCACCGCCACCGCATGGCCAGGGTAGGCTCGCCCCATGGCACCCGGACGCGGTTCCCAGAGGGCGGCACAATTGCCGATCACGTAGTTCATCTCGGTCTGCCCGAACATCTCGTTCACGGTCACACCGAGCTTTTCATTTGCCCACTGGCAGACCGTCTCGCCGACCGGTTCGCCGGCACTCATGATGGTGCGCAGGTCGAGGTCGTAGCGTGCCTTCGGATCCGGCACGGCCTTCATCATCATCTTCAGCGCAGTCGGGAAGAGGAAGGCGTTCTTCACGCCATACTTCTCGATCAGCTGGAAGGCCTTCTCGGCCTCGAAACGTCCCTTGTAGCCGAGCAGCGGCTGGCCGAAGCGCCAGACCGGCAGCAGCACGTCGAAGAGACCGCCGGTCCATGCCCAATCCGCAGGTGACCAGAACAGGTCGCCCGGTTGCGGGTAAAAATCATGCGAACAGACGAAGCCGGAGAGATTTCCGATCAGCGTGCGGTGCGCCATCAGCGCGCCCTTCGGGTTGCCGGTCGTACCGCTGGTGTAGATGATCATCGCCGGATCGTCGGCAGCGGTATCAGCCGGCGTGTAGCGCGGCGATGCGTGTTCGAGCACGGCATGCCAGTCCCGGATGCCGTGGGCAGCGGCCACCGCGGGATCGATGTCGACGCCGATGATGTGGCGCAGCGCCGGCAGGCGGTCGCGGATCTCGAGCAACTTGGGCAGCGTCGTCTCGTCGACGATGGCGACGTGCGCACCGGCATCGCCGAGACGGTATTCGAGCGCTTCCGGCCCGAACAGATGGGACAGCGGCAACGCAACGGCGCCCATCTGGTAGATCGCGACATGCGCGATCCCGGTCTGCGGACGCTGCGGCAGGATGATGGCGAC
>DAORCC010000090.1:0-9308 GCA_035345235.1 Azospira sp. | reverse complement strand
GCCTATGCCTCGCTGCACGGCGATGCCTGGCATATCGTCGCGTGCAGCATCTTCGGGGCGACGCTGATCCTGCTCTATACCGCCTCGACGCTTTATCACAGCATCCCGCATGAAAAGGCCAAGGCGGTTCTGCGGTCGCTCGATCATTCGGCGATCTTCCTGCTCATCGCCGGCACCTACACGCCCTTCACGCTGGTCAGCCTGCGCGGGCCATGGGGCTGGAGCCTGTTCGCGGTGATCTGGACGCTCGCCGTCACCGGCATCCTGCTGCGCCTGTTCCTGCGCGGCCGGCTGCATGGCCTGGTCGTCGCCCTCTACGTCGCGATGGGCTGGGTCATCGTCGTTGCGATCCAGCCGATGCTGGAACGTGTCGCCACCGGCGGCCTGTTGCTGCTGGCGGGCGGCGGGCTGGCCTACATGGTCGGTATCGCCTTCTACAAATGGCGCAGCCTGCGCTACCACCATGCGGTATGGCACGGTTTTGTGCTGCTGGGCAGCGGCCTGCATTTCTTTTCGGTGCTCTTCTACGTGATTCCGTGGCCGGGCAGCAGCGCGGCCTGATGGTCCGCTGCGGCCGCTCGTGGTACGCTTCGCCCTGCATATCCACCATCCGCCGCAGCCTGCAATGAATTCCCCTACCCAAGAAGCCGCGCCGATTCCAGCGCCTGACGCATCTCCGGCCACTTCTCCGGCCGGCACCCCGGCGCCTTCCGCACGCGCCATGCTGAAGCAGTTGCAGGAGCGCTTCGTCGCCTTCCGCGACTGCCTGCCGCTCGCCATCGGCATCGACAAGCAGGTGCTCGCCGCGCAGCCGGACCTCGATCGCAAGACGCTGCGCGTTGCGCTGCGCATGCATGTCGGCTCCTTGCGCTATCTGAAGGCGATGCAGCAGGCGACTCAGCGCTTCGATCTGGACGGCAAGCCTGTCGCCGACGTCAGCGAGGAGCATCGCACGCACGCAGCCGAAACGCTGAAGGAGCGATTCCGCAAGGAAGCTGAACAGAAGCGCGCAAAGGCTGCAGCGGAGCGCGAAGCCGAGGCGGTCGAGCGGCGGACAGAGAAGCTGAATCAACTGGCGGCGAAGTTCGCCAAGCGCTGATCCCGGCATTCCTGTTTTCCTCCCTGCCATGCAAAACGGCGCCCGTGGGCGCCGTTTTGCATGGATCGGTCGAGCCCTACTTGCCGGCGATCTGTGCCAGCTTTTCCTCGATCTGCGCGACGGGGACAGCGCCCGGCACGCGCTCACCGTTGGCGAAGAACATCGTCGGCGTGCCGTTGATATTGAGCTTGCGGCCGAATTCCTGATTCTTGGTAATCGCCGTCGTGTCGCAGTCGGCCTTGCCGCCCGGCGCCTTGCCGTCGACCATCCAGTCGTTCCAGGCCTTGGCGCGATCGTTTGCGCACCAGATCGCTTTCGACTTGTCGACCGAATCCTGCGAGAGGATGGGCAGCAGGAAAGTGTAGATCGTCACGTTGTCGAGCTTCTGCAGATCCTTGGCGAGACGCTTGCAGTAACCACAGTTCGGGTCCTCGAACGTGGCCAGCACGCGCTTGCCGTCACCACGGACCTGCTTGACCGCGCGTTCGAGCGGCAGATCGCTCCACTTGATCGCGGTCAGCTTGTTCATGCGCTCCTGCGTCACGTTCTTCATCGTCTTGCCGTCGATCAGGGGGCCGATGATGAAGGCGGTGCCCTTTTCATCGCTGTAGAGGATCTGGCCGTCGGCGTAGATTTCGTAGAGGCCGAGGTAACCCGACTTCGTCACGCTCTCGGCCTTGGCGCCGAATTTGGACTCGAAGTTTTTCTTGACTACGGCCTCGTCGGCGATGGCCGTCGAGGCGAGCAGGGCACCGAGCATGGCCGGCAGCAGTTTCTTCAGCATCAGACTCTCCAGAGTGGTGATTCGATTACAGCGTACCCAAAGCATAACGGGTCAGCATGTTCTTTATGAGCGGCAAACGGTTCGTGAGGTTCATTCCGAGATTGCGCAACGGCTGCATGCCGGGCAGGTCGGACTTGAACAGGCGGCGCAGCGCATCGGTCGATGTCTGCAGCAGGATGACTTCCTCCTTGCGTGCGCGCTGGTAGCGTTCGAGGATGCGCAGGTTGCCGATGTCATGCCAGGGCTGGCAGGCTGCCAGCGTTTCCGCCAGCACGCGGGCGTCCTGGTAACCGAGGTTGATGCCATGGCCGGACAGGGGGTGGATGCCGTGTGCGGCGTCGCCCACCAGTGCCAGCCGCGGAGCGACGACCTTCGGCACGCGCATCAGGCGCAGCGGGAAGGCGGCCGGCGGCGTCAGCAGTTCGAGCTTGCCGAGGGCCTTGCCACCGGCGGCGGCAACACGGGCGCAGAAGTTCTCGGTCGGCAGCGCCACGAGTTCGTCGGCGAGCGCATCAGGGGCCGACCAGACGATCGAGATGCGCTGTCCGGGCAGTGGCAGATAGGCCAGCACGCCATCGTCGCTGAACCACTGGAAGGCGCGGCCGCGATGCGGCATTTCGCAGGCGAAATTCGCCACCACGCCCTTTTCGTTGTAATGCGTGTCGAAGGCGTCCAGCCCGGCGCGGCGGCGCACCCAGGAGTCGCGGCCGTCGGCGGCGACGACCAGTTTTGCCGAGACACTCTTGCCGTCTGTCAGCCCAAGCAGCGCCGCATCCTCGCGGAATTCGATGCGCTGCGGCGAGGCCGGGCAGAGCAGCGTGAGATTGGGCTGGCGCTTGATGTTTTCCCACAGCTCGCAGGCCATCAGCGAGGATTCGAGGATGAAGCCGAGTTCGGAAACGCCCGTGTCGTAGGCCGAGAAATCGAGCCGGGCCCCCTTGTCGCCATAAACCTCCATCGCCGCGATGCGGGCAATGCGTTCATGATCGAGATGCTTCCAGACACCGACACGGGAGAGAAAATCGACATTTGCCGGGCTGATCGCATAGACGCGTGCGTCCCAACCCGACGGCCGTTGGGGTGGCCGTTGCTCGAGCAGGGCGATCTTCAGCGGGGTGTCGCGCAGGGCGCAGGCCAGCGAAAGGCCGGCGAGGCCGCCGCCGACGATGGCGATATCGAAATGCATGGGTTTGTAGGCTCCGGAGCGGCAATTCTCCTTGTGCCGCCGTCGTTTTACAAGTAAATAACGCCCATGGTTACAGACCGTTACGCAATCCTCTTCCTGCCCGCGATTATCCGCTCCGAGCACGACTCCTCCCTCGACGCACTCGTGGCGCTCGATCTTCCGCGCGGCGAGGCCATGGATCTCACGGTCGCCGGTTGGGGCGGCGCCCCGCTGGCAATCCTGGCGGCAGTCGACGGCGGTCGTCCGGTGGCTGCCGTGCCGCTCCCGGACGGGCGCTGGGCCGCCTGCAACACCTATCCCGATGAAGCCGCGGAAACCCGCAGCGAGGCCGAACGTCGGCTGCGAAAGCTGCTCAAGCGCGGCCGCCGCGGCCTGGTTGCCGAGGCTCGTACGCTTCTTCGCGAATGATCGCCGCCGCTCACCGCCTCGCGGTCCGTCCCTTAAGCGGGAACCAATCCCGGCGCCGGCAACTCAAAGTGTTACAAAAATCACTTGACCAGCTTGCTTTTTTGTATCACGATTAATTCGTTAGGTAAAAACGAATTCGCTGTTTTTGCCTTTTCCAACGGAGACAGGAGACAAAAGATGGCCAGCAAGGAAAAATTCGCGCACCTCATGGAATTCCCGCCCGAGACGCAGCAACCGAACGTCTATCCGCTCAGCTGGGTCAGCAAGACCAAGCGCCTGGAAGAAGTCTGGGACGCCTCGCAACGCGAGTACTGGGATCCGAAGAAACTGCCGTGGGATACCTTCGACGCTTCCCGCTACACCTGGGAACAGCGCGAAGCGATCGCCTACTGGTGGTCCATCCTGTCGGTATTCGATGCGTCGGCGCCGCCGGTCTTTGCCGCAGCGATGATCAAGACCTACGAAGCGCATGAGGAAGATGCCGTGCGCCGCTGCTTCTTCTCGGTGACGCGTGACGAGCAGAACCACGAACAGATGTGCGGCATGGCCATCACCAAGATGCTGGAAGCGCCGTCGTATCTGGAATACGAGCCGAAGACGGAAGTCGGTCGCAAGGCCAAGAAGAACGTGCAGTGGCTCTATTTCAACGGCGGACGCTACTGGGAGGGTTACAAGCACGCCGTGCCGAAGTACAGCCTGGCCGTCCTGTTCTCGTCCTTCCTGATGGGCGAGATCGCCGCCGCGACGATCTTCCACCAGATGGCCGCCAATTGCACCGAGCCGGTGTTCAAGGAGGGCTTCCGCATGATCGGTCGCGACGAAGGTCGTCATATGGCGATCTGCATGACGCTGATGGAGCGCGACTATCCGAAGATGGACCTCGCTGACAAGCCGCTCATCACCAAGCAGATCCGCGCCGGCTTCCTCTTCCTCTCCGGCGTGCTGTTCGAGCCGCCCGAGGAGTTCTGGGACATCCCGAAGGACTTCATCGCCTCTCAGCGCGAGATCGAAACCATCGCCCGCGGCGCAGGCTTCTTCATCCCGGAATACGAGGCCAAGAAGGAAAACTGGAAGAACGCCATGCTCAACCTCAAGGGCGTGCTCGACAAGTACGGCATTCCCTTCCCGGCGATTCCCGAAGTCGGCATTACAGGCGAAGAAATTCGCGACGTGGATCTGGAAGACATCATCCCCGTGTTCTAAACCGGCAAACGTGCGCCGTCGCCCGCTTCGTTGCCAGCGCGCCTGTGTGCAATGTGCACACGGCGCTTGCTGACGCCTCGCAGGCGGCGGCTACTTTTTTGCCGGCCTTGGCGTCGTTGAATTGCTGAAATAACATCGAAACCATCCCAACCCCGACAGAGCCCATCATGAAAAAGATCCGCCTCCATCCCTCCGGTGCCGAAGTCGAATGCCAGGAAGGCGATACCGTCCTGCATGCGCTGGAGCGTGCCGGCTATGCGTTGCCGAACAACTGCCGTGCCGGTGCCTGCGGCGAATGCAAGGTGCGCGTGCGCGAAGGGCAGTTCGACCAGGGCATGGTGCTCGACATGGCGCTCTCGCAGGATGAGCGCAAACAGGGCTTCGGCCTGATGTGCATGGCCAAGCCGCTTTCCGAAACGCTGGTCATCGAGTGGGGTACCGAGGATGCAAAACCGAAGCTGTTCGCGCCGCGCGAGAATGTCAGCTTCGTGCTGACCGACAAGGTGATGCGCACGCCGCGCATCGTCGAGCTGACCCTGATGCCCCTGGGCCAGCCGCTGCGTTTCTGGCCGGGCCAGTATGTCCAATTGGGTGGCGGCCGTGTCGGGATTCCTGACCGCTCGTACTCGATCGCCAATGCGCCACGGCAGGACGGTGCCATCGTGCTGCAGGTGGCGCGGCAGGAAGAAGGTTCGACCAGCATCTGGATCCATGATGAACTGAAGGTCGGCGATCTCGTCCGCCTCTCCGGCCCCTACGGCACTTTCATCGGTGACCCGGCAGTGAATACGCCGGTGCTCTGCATCGCTGCCGGTTCGGGACTCGCGCCCATCCTTTCGCTTGCCGATGCCGCGCTGCGTCGGGGCTTTTCGGCCCCCGTCGCGCTGGTCTTCTCGGCCCGGACGAAAGATGACGTCTACGATTCAGGCCTGATGGCCTACTGGCAGATGAAGCACCGCAATTTCCGCTTCATTCCGACGCTCACCCGCGAACAGGCGTCTGGCATGCAGCACGGTCGCGTACCCGACATCCTGCCCCGGCTCTTCCCCGACCTTTCCGGCTACAGCATCTTTGCCGCGGGCAGCCCGGCTTTCGTTGACGCCTGCATTGCGACGGCGAAGACCCTCGGCGCGAAGGACGAGCTGCTGCATACCGAAGGCTTCTTCTCGCAGGAAATCGCCTGAGTTGAGCGAGCGCTCGCCCCGGCGAGGCGGCACCTTTCAGATCTGGTACTGCTGTACCGATTTGCGCATGCGGTCGACGACCCCGTTAAGATAACCGACGGTGGCATTGGTCTGCGCGACGACGGCAACGTTTTGCTCGGTCATCGTCGCCACCTGCTCGACGTTGCGCGCCAGGTCGATCATCGCCGATTGCTGCTCGCTCGATGCGTGCGAAATCTCCCCGACCATCGCGGTCGTCTCGACCATCTCGTTGTTGATCTGGCGCAGGGACTGTGCCGCCTCGGTGACCAGCGTCACGCCCTCGGCGACCTGCCCCGCGCCGGAGCGCATGCCGGCCACGGCCACCTGGGTCTCGGCATTGATCGAGTGGACCATCTGGCTGATTTCCTGTGTCGCCTTGCTGGTCCGCTCGGCCAGCTTGCGCACCTCATCGGCTACCACGGCGAAGCCGCGCCCGGCCTCACCGGCCCGCGCGGCCTCGATTGCCGCATTCAGCGCCAGCAGGTTCGTCTGATCGGCAATCTCGCGGATCACGCCGGTGATGCGACTGATCTCCTCCGAGCGCTGGCCGAGCGATTCGACCTGTTCTGCCGCCGTCCTCACGGTGGTCGACAGCGATTCGATCGTGCGGCTGGCGTTCTCGGTGATCGTCGCGCCGCTGGCGGCGGTCTGCCCGGCCTGGTCGGCCGTGGCGCGCGTCGTTTGCGCGTGGTTGACGACCTCGCCAATCGACACCGTCACCTCCTCGATGGCTGCCGCGGCCGAAGACGTCGCCTCGCTCTGCGCCAAAGCCGAGCGGTGCACGTTGGTGACGCCCGCCTTGACCTCCTCCGTCGCGTAGTTCACCTGTCCGGCGACGTCCTTCATGCCCTGCAGTGTTGCCTGCACCGACGAAACGAACTTGTCGGCCTTGCGCGCGATGGCACCGATCACATCGCGCCGGGAAAGGTCGAAGCGCTGGCGCAGATCCCCGGTCGACAGGATGCGCTCGATCCACTCGCTCGTTGCTGCGAGGTCGCGGTTGACGCCCGGCGTATAGATCAGCAGGAAATACAGGGCGCCGAGCAGCGCTACTGCGCCGATACCTGTCGTGACTCCGGCAGGCAGCGAAATGCCGAGCAGGGGGGCAACGAGGAGTGCGGACGGGACGATGGCGGCGAGTCCAGCCAGCGTCATCTGGCTGCGTAGCGAAAGCAGCGAATTGACGAATTCGGGGCGCTTCCGAACGACCCGGCCGTGCTCGACGTAGATCGACGTGTCGCCCTCTGAAATGCGCCTGTAGGCAGCGCTCGCAGCGGCGATCTCTTCCTTGGACGGGCGGCCGCGCACCGACTGATAGCCGACGATCTGCCCATTTTCGCGCACCGGCGAGGCATTGGCGACGACCCAGTAGTAGCCGCCATCCTTGCGCCGGTTCTTGACGATCCCGCGCCAGGGGCGCCCGGCCTTCATGTCACGCCACAGATCCTCGAACGCTGCAGGAGGCATGTCCGGGTGGCGCACGAGGTTGTGCGACTGCCCGACCATCTCGTCGCGCGTATAGCCGCTGACATTGCAGAAGGCCTCGTTGGCCTCGGTGATGACGCCCTTCAGATCGGTGCGCGAGTAGATGAACTCGCCCTCCGGCAACAGGGTCTCGATATTGGTGATCGGCAGGTTGATCTTCACGTGCGCCCTCTACATTCTTGTTGGTTTTATTTATGACCTAAGCCATGGGCCGCAAGTATATTCCGGGTCGGTAGATTCGTGGGGAACCCGCTTTACGGCCGGGGTGTTCGTGGTCAGTGGCCTCCTCATCGCCGGCGGTAGCCTGTTTGGCAACGTCAGCACGACACTGATTGCCGAGCGTCAAACACCGGTTCCGCTCATGCATGCGCGAGCAGCCAGCCGCGAGCCGCTCCTGCTGTCCGGGCGCATAATGACGCTTTCCGTGACCATGGCGTACCGGAGACGCGCTGCTTCGACAGTGCTGGCCACCGGGTACCGACGGTTCGCGCTTCAATCGCGGGTGATTTTGCGAGGCAGCAAGGAAACATCAATCTTTCCAAGGAGCGGTGTCGTGAGACGAATCCCGATTTTCATGCTGGCAGCTGTCCTGGCGAGCATCATTCCGGCGGCCGCCGAGGAGCGCGAGTACATCTACGGCGCCGAACTGATGTCGCCCAAGGAACGCGACGCCTATCGTCAGGGGCTGCAATCCGCATCGGGCGAGGAAGGCAAGGGCCAGTACCGCCAGCGTCATCGCGAGCGGCTGCAGAAGCGCGCCCAGCAGCGCGGGGTGCAACTCGACGAAAAGGGCATCGTTCGCAGCGAAAGGAGCGGGCAATGATCCGGACGCTTCTTGTCGCCGCGCTATTGACGCTGCTGGCACTTCCCGCCCATGCCCTCACCGGAGATCCGGTGCGTGGCGAAAAGCTGCACGCCAGGTGCCTCGATTGCCACGGTACGGGTCCCTATGCGCCGGACAAGCGCAAGGTCAAATCGCTGAGCGCGCTCCGGAAGGAAGTGAAGCGCTGGGGGACGTACTATGCGCCGGCCTTGAACGAGCAGGATGTCGAGGACATCACGGCGTGGCTGAATCGCGAGTTCTACCGGTTCTGAACCGGGCTGCGGCCTGCGCGCGAGTCGTTCGCTGTTACCGGCATGCGTCTCCTGATTCCCGCGTAATGCCGATCAACGGGCGATTGCGGCCTTGTGCGTCGCCTTCTGTGCGTACATGCGCTGATCGGCAATCCGCATCAACTCATCGAGTGTGCTGCCATCTTGCGGGTAGGCGGCATGGCCCAGGCTGGCACCGATATTCAGGGATGTCTCGCCCACCGTGAGCGGCGAATTCAACGATAGCGAAAATTTCTGCACCACTTCCGACAGCGCGCCGGGGGTTTCAAGGTTTTCGATGATCAGGGTGAATTCGTCGCCACCGATGCGCGCCACGAAATCCGATGCGCGCAGGTTGTCCTGCAAACGCCTGGCGATCGCCTGCAGGACGGCATCGCCGACAGCGTGGCCGTAGTTGTCGTTGATCGGCTTGAAGTCGTCGAGATCGATCATGACGATTCCCAGCGCGATGGCACGGCGCTCGGCCGCCTTGAGCATGCGCTCTGAAGTTTCTTCGAAGTGCCGACGATTGGCCAGTCCGGTCAGCGGGTCGTGCATCGCGATATGCTGGATCTGTGCCTTGGTCTTCGTGTGCTCCGCGATTTCATCCTGAAGCCGCTCATTGCTTGCGATGCCTGCGATGGCGGTTGCTGAAGCATGTAGCCCCTTCTTGATTACGACCCCCTGCCATGTGAGCGAAACGATGAGCAGGGCCAGATAGTAGGTATCCCGGTAGGTGGCACTGATGTACGCGAAATGCAGCGTCATCGGCACCAGGCAGACGATGTCCAGTATCAGGAAATATCTCGGCGTCGTGGAGTAGCCGAGTGCGGCGACGGTCACGAT
>DAORCC010000089.1:0-9406 GCA_035345235.1 Azospira sp. | reverse complement strand
TCCGAACTCGACCTCACGCAGGTGCTGGAAAAGAAGACCTACGAGAAGGAGCTGGCGAAGTGGCAGGGCAAGCTCTCGCAGCTGATGCGCGACCCGCGCTTCAAGGAGAAGCATTCGCTGATCCTCGCCTTCGAAGGCTCGGATGCCGCGGGCAAGGGCGGCAGCATCCGCCGTGTCGTCGAGGCGATGGATGCCCGCCAGTACCAGATCATCCCGGTTGCGGCACCGACCGATGAAGAGCGCGCGCAGCCCTATCTGTGGCGTTTCTGGCGCCACGTGCCGCGGATCGGACGGGTCTCGATCTTCGACCGCACCTGGTACGGCCGCGTGCTGGTCGAGCGTGTCGAGGGCTTCTGTACCGAAGCCGACTGGCTGCGGGCCTATGCCGAGATCAACGACTTCGAGCACGCGCTGGTGCAGTCCGGCGCCATCGTCGTCAAGTTCTGGCTGCAGGTGAGCAACGAGGAGCAGCTGAAGCGCTTCAAGGAGCGCGAGAAGACCGAGTTCAAGCGCTTCAAGATCACCGAGGAAGACTGGCGCAACCGGAAGAAGTGGGATGCCTACGCGCAGGCCGTCTGCGACATGGTCGAGCGCACCTCGACCGGGCGTTCGCCGTGGACGCTGGTCGAAGCCAACGACAAGAACCATGCGCGGGTGAAGGTGCTGAAGACCATCTGCGAGAAGATCGAACGCGTTCTGGAGGCGAAATGAACGACAACGCATCCGCGTCGGCGGCCGCTTCGACGGCGCATTCGGGACAATCCTCGCACTCGGCCGACTTCGTCGCCTGGTTCCGCTCGGTGGCGCCCTACGTCAACATGTTCCGCGGCAAGACCTTCGTCATTGCCTTCGGCGGCAAGGCGATCATGGGGCCGCTGGCGTGGACGCTGGCCTACGACGTCAATCTGCTGGCCGCGCTCGGCATCCGCCTCGTTCTCGTGCACGGCGCCCGCCCGCAGATCGAGGAGGAGCTGCGCGAGAAGGGTCTCGAGTCGAAGTACCACGGCCGCTACCGGATCACCGACGCGGCGGCGCTCGACTGCGTCATCGACGCCGTCGGCAGCGTCTATCTGGAGCTCGAGGCGATGCTCTCGCAGGGCCTGCCCGACACGCCGATGGCCAACAGCACGATTCGCGTCATCGGCGGCAACTTCATCACCGCGCGCCCGGTCGGCGTCATCGACGGCGTCGACCTGCAGTACGCCGGTGCCGTGCGCAAGGTGGACGCCGAAGGCATCCGCGCCCAGCTCGGACTCGGAAACATCGTGCTGCTCTCGTGCATGGGCACCAGCCCGACCGGCGAGAGCTTCAACCTGGCGATGGAAGAGGTGGCCGAGGCGACCGCGACGGCGCTCAATGCCGACAAGCTGGTCTTCCTCTCCGACAGCCGCGGCGTCACTGACATCGACGGCGCGCTGCTCGACGAACTGACGGCAGACGCCGCGGAGCGCCTCGCCGGCATCGGCGACTGGCTGTCGACCGACCTCAAGCGCTACCTGCCGTGCGCCGTGCGGGCCAGCCGCGCGGGTGTCGGCCGCGTGCATGTCATCGGCTACGACGAGGACGGCACACTGCTGCGCGAGTTGTTTTCCCGCGATGGCATCGGCACCGTCGTCACCCGCGAGTCACTCGAAAAACTGCGCGATGCGCGGCCGGACGACATCGGCGGCCTCATCGCGCTGATCGAACCACTGGAGGAAGAGGGGGTCCTCGTCCGCCGCGAACGCGACCTGCTCGAACGCGAGATCGCCCGTTTCTCGGTGGTCGAGCACGACGGCCTGATCGTCGGCTGCGCCGCCCTCTATCCCTATGGCGACGGGCACGGGGAACTGGCCTGCCTCGCTGTGCACCCGCAGTACCGCCGCTGGGGCTACGGTGAGCAGCTGATGAAGCGGATCGAGGCACGTGCCCGCGAGGCCCGCATCAAGCGCCTGTTCGTGCTGACGACGCGTACCGCGCACTGGTTCATCGAGCGCGGGTTTTCCGAGCAGGGCGTCGAGGCGTTGCCGGATGAAAAGCGCCTGGTCTACAACCTGCAGCGCCGCTCGAAAGTCTTCGCCAAGTCGATCTGAAAGCCGGCGAAGGCCCCACGTATCTTGGGGCCTTCGCCCTTGCCGCCTCGGCTATAATCCGTCGCTCAACGACCGCACTCCTGGAGCACTGAAATGGCACGTACCGTCAATTGCGTAAAGCTCGGCCGCGAGGCCGATGGCCTGGATTTTCCGCCGATGCCCGGCGAACTCGGCAAGAAGTTGTTCGAGAGCGTCTCGAAGGAAGCCTGGGCACAGTGGATCCGCATGCAGACCATGATCATCAACGAGAACCGCCTCAACCTCGCGGATGCCGCGCATCGCAAGTATCTTGCCGAGCAGGTCGAGAAGCACTTCTTCGGCACCGGGGCCGACCAGGTCCAGGGCTACGTGCCGCCGAAGGCCTGATCCGACACCGCGCAAACGATCAGCCCGCTGGCGCGACAGGTTCCGGCGGGCTTTTTTTCGCCCGTTCACCCGCCTGCGGCTTCCGGTGACCGGTGGCCGTGTGCTTGCCTGTCCAGCCAGCGCTGCAGGGTGTCGTAGAGAAGTTCGGGCACCACCGGTTTGGCGATGAAATCGTTCATCCCCGCCTCAAGGCATCGTGCCTTGTCTTCGGCAAAGGCATTGGCCGTCATCGCCACGATGGGTGTGCCGGCATGGCCGGACAGCTGGCGAATCCGGCATGCCGCTTCGAGGCCATCGAGCACCGGCATCTGCATGTCCATCAGGATCAGGGCGTAGTCGCCTGACGCCGCCTTCTCCACAGCCTCCTGACCGTCCTCGGCGACGTCTGCTGCAAGCCCGACTTCCTCCAGCAGCATCTGCGCAATTTCCCGGTTGATCGGTTCGTCTTCCGCCAGCAGGATGCGCTTGCCGGCGTGGTTGCGCTCGAGCATCTGGGCGGGGTCTTCGCCGGGCGCCTCCGCGGCTTCCACGACGTCGCTTCCGGCCTTCTTGAGTTCCGCCGTGAACCAGAACACGCTGCCGGCACCTTCGGTGCTGCTGACACCGGCAGTGCCGCCCATGATTTCGGCGATTTTCCTGGTAATGGCCAGTCCCAGTCCCGTGCCGCCGTATTTGCGGGTCGTCGAGTTGTCGGCCTGTTCGAAGGCGCCAAAAAGACGGGGGATCGCCTGCGCGGGGATGCCGATACCGGTGTCCTCGACCTCGAAGCGGACGGTGACGCTGTCGTCGCCCTGTGCGATCTCCCTTGCCCTCAGGGTAATCCCGCCGCGCTCGGTGAACTTGAGCGCATTGGCGGCGTAGTTGAGCAGCGCCTGCTGCAGCCGCGTGGCATCGCCACGGAGTTGGTACGGCAGCGAGGCGGTCTCGATGTTGAAACTGAGCCCTTTGTCCCAGGCCTTCTGGGCAAGCATGGACGCGATCCTGCCGAGCAGCGTCTCGATATGGACGGGGACATCCTCGAGGGCGAACTTGCCGGCCTCGATCTTCGAGAGATCGAGGATGGCGTTGATGATCTCGAGCAGATGGTTGCCTGCCGCCTCGATCTTGTCGAGCTTGTCGGCCTGCTGCGGGCTCAGGCCCGAGCGCCGGAGGATATGGGCCATGCCGGTGATGGCATTGAGCGGCGTCCTGATCTCGTGGCTCATGTTCGCCAGGAAGGCGCTCTTCGCGACGTTCGCTGTCTCGGCGGCCTCCTTGGCGATGCGGAGATCCCGGGTCTGGTCGTCGACAAGATCCTGCAGGTGATGTCGATGCCGCTCCAGTTCGAATTCGTTGTGCTTGCGCGCCGTGATGTCGAAGATCACCCCGATCAGGTGGTCGGTCTCCCCGCCCGGGCCGTAGTGGCCGCGGCCGCGTTCGCCCACCCAGAGTTCGTTCCCTGCGGCATCGCAGATGCGGTACTCGAGTTCGTACGGGTGATGGTTGGCAATACCCTCCCGCACGATCCGGTCGACCATCGCCACATCGTCACGGTGGATGATGCTCGCGTAGCTGCGCACCTTGTTGTGGATGAAATCCTCGATCACGAAGCCGGTGAGTTCCGCGAATCCGGGGCTGAAATACTCCATCGTCCAGTCGGCATCGAGCCGGCAGCGATAGGTGAATCCCGGAATGCTTTCGACCAGTTCCCGGAAGCGCACTTCGCTTTCCATCAGCTTCTCGTTCGCCAGCTTGCGCTCGGTAATGTCTTCGTAAAGACCGAGAACGCCGATCACCTCGTTGGCCCGGTTCCTCATCGGCACCTTCGAGGTGCGCAGCCAGATCGTCTGCCCGTCCGGCGTATGCTGGGGCTCCTCGTAGCCGATACGCGGCAGCCCGGATGCCATGATTTCCCGGTCATCCGCCCGGTAAGCGTCGGCTTGCGCTGCCCATCCCATTGCGAAATCGTCGCACCCGATCAGCGCCGACGGCGACTGCTTGCCGGCATCCCGGGCGAAAGCCGGGTTGCAGCCAAGATAGCGAAGGTCCCTGTCCTTCCAGAAGACGCGCACCGGTGCGTTGTCGATGACCGATTGCAGCAGCGATTTCGAGTCCGCCAGGTCGGTCAGCAGCTTCTCGAGCTCCCCGTTCCTCGCGTCGAGGGCATTGAGCGCCCGCCCCCCCGCCGATTTCAGACTGATGATGGCAGCCACCAGCTCATCGATTTCATCGCGGCTGGCCGCCGGCACTGCACCCGCATCGGCAAACCTGCGCAAATCGTCCGGCGCCGTGGCGCTCAGTTCCCTGACGACTTCTTCGAGGCGGCGCCGTACCTGCGCGTGATAGGCGGAGAGGACGATCAGGATGACGACGAGGATGGCCAGCGTATTGCCGACGAAGTTGGTCAGCAGTTCCCGTATCAGGGACGCCTGCTCCTGCTGCATGTCCTTGATCAGCGTCAGCGTGCCCAGCAGGTGCTGCTTGCCATCCTCGTTGTGTGTCAGCGGAAAGCTGCGCTCGAAGGTCTCCCCGGCGGGATTCGTGCCGAAGCGAAGCGCAGGCATTCCCTGCTGCTCCAGGCGGACGGCGGAAATGTCCGCCATGCGGACGAAGCCCATGAGCTGGATCTCCGTCTGGTCGGAATCGAAGGACCAGAGACTGAGTGCCAGCGGCGGGCTGACGTACTGGCCGATCGACATGAAATGCCGGTCGAGCGACTCAAGGCGTTCCCGATAACCCAGGAACGCCTCGCCGGCAGAAATCAGCAGCGCAGCGAGCAGGCCGATCTGCAATCCGCGCTTCAGGAGATGCCGGGTAAGCCTGCTGTGCGTGCCAAGGAAGTCGAACGGCTTCCCCGAAGAAGACTGGTTCACCGCGATTCCTTTACTCTGCCATGAGATCGAACATGATCCTGTTGTACGTGCCGTCGGCCTTCATGCTGCGCAGGGCCTGGGCGATGCGCGGCACGGCAGCCTCATGCCTCCTGTTCAGGTAGAGGTACATGTCGACATCCTTGAGCGATGGCGAGATCGGTGCGATCGATGACAGGCCCTGGCTGCGAATGAAAGCGATGCCGTCGGCCTTCGTGTAGAGCGCGAGGTCCACCCGGCCGCTATCCAGCATGCGGAACAATTGCTCCGGCTTGTCGACCTTGGTCACGCTCCTGGCGCCGCTGGCATTGGCCTCGAACATCTTCCAGCCGGTGATGAAGGCAACCCGATAGGGCTTGAGGCTTTCCCAGCTGCGATCGACGTTGATCATTGCGTCCTTGGCGAAGGCGACGAAGCTGATTCCGATGAAGCGTTCCGGCACCTGGATCAGGTTGGGGTACTGGGCGTCCAGCCCGGCGATCCGCAGCCCCTCGCCATCGACCTCGCCCTGGTTGGCCAGGTGCAGCGAACGTTCCGAAGGATTGCCAACCAGCCTGAAATCGAGTCCGGCCCGGCGGAAAGCCTCCCGGGAGAGGAGTTCCAGTGCTTTGCGGTCCTGCGGGGTGTTGTTCGTGCTGATCACCAGCGGCGGGCCTTCGGCACCTGCCGAGAACGACACGCACAGCGCGATCAGGGCGATTACCTTGGTGAGCCGCATGACAGGCCTCCTCAGCGCTTCGTGAAGGTCTGCACCCCGTCCGCTGCGCCGAGCAGCAGCACGTCGGCGCCACGCAGCGCAAACAGGCCGTTGGTCACGACGCCGACGATCTGGTTGATCTCGGCTTCGAGCCGGTCCGGCTCGGTGATGGCCAGGCCATGCACGTCGAGGATCACGTTGCCGTTGTCGGTGGTGAATCCCGCGCGCAGCTTCGGCGTGCCGCCGAGCTTCGCCAGCTGGCGGGCGACATGTTCGCGCGCCATCGGGATGACCTCGACCGGCAGCGGGAAGCGGCCCATCACCTCGACCTTCTTGGAAGCATCGGCAATGCAGACGAATTTCGTTGCCACGGCGGCGACGATCTTCTCGCGCGTCAGCGCGCCGCCGCCCCCCTTGATCATGTGCAGGCGGGCATTCACTTCGTCTGCGCCGTCGACGTAGACAGGGATCTCGCTCACGTCGTTGAGATCGAACACCCTGATGCCATGGCCCTCGAGGCGCTTCTTCGTCGCTTCCGAACTGGCCACGGCACCGGGAATGCGATCCTTCATTTCGGCCAGTGCGTCGATGAAGAAGTTGGCCGTCGAGCCGGTGCCGACGCCGACGATGGCATCCGGCACGACATGGGCGATGGCAGCGCGGGCAACGGCTTCCTTGAGTTGATCCTGGGTCATGGCGAAATCCTTTGCTGGGAAGCGCCTATTTTACTGCGTTGCCGATTGTTACAACGTGTCATCGGGTTGTAACAATCGGCGATCAAACTGCGCTCCGTTGTCTCAAAGACCCTTACAGGAGCGATCACCATGCTGAAGAAAACCCATCTTGCCGCTGCACTGGGCCTCTCGTTGCTGGCCGGCGGTGCCGCTCAGGCCCAGGTCATCAAGATCGACGGTTCCTCGACCGTCTACCCGATCACCGAAGCCGTTGCCGAGGAATTCCAGAAGGCGAAGAAGAACGCGATCAAGGTCACCGTCGGCATCTCCGGTACCGGCGGCGGCTTCAAGAAGTTCTGCCGCGGCGAGACCGATTTCTCGAATGCCTCGCGCCCGATCACCGCCAAGGAAATGGAAGACTGCAAGGCCGCCGGCGTCGAGTACATCGAGATGCCGGTCGCCTTCGATGCACTGACCGTGGTCGTCAATCCGAAGAATGCCTTCCTCAAGCAGGCCACCGTCGAGGAGCTGAAGAAGCTGTGGGAGCCCGCCGCCCAGGGCCAGATCACCAAATGGAACCAGGTCAACCCGGCCTGGCCCGATGCGCCGGTCAAGCTCTTCGGCGCCGGCGCCGACTCGGGTACCTTCGAATATTTCACCGAGGCCATCGTCGGCAAGGCCAAGTCCTCGCGCGGCGACTACACCGCCTCGGAAGACGACAACGTGCTGGTCCAGGGCGTCTCGCGTGACGTCAATGCCATCGGCTACTTCGGCTATGCCTACTACGCCGAGAACACCGGCAAGCTGAAGGCGCTGCCGATCGTCTCGCCGAAGACCGGCAAGGCGGTCGAGCCCTCCGCCGCCAACGTCGAGAACGGCAGCTACCAGCCGCTGTCGCGTCCCATCTTCGTCTATGTCAAGGCGAAGTCGCTTGAGAAGCCGGAAGTGAAGGAATTCATCGACTTCTACATGAAGAACGGCGCCAAGCTGACCAAGGAAGTGAAGTACGTGCCGCTGCCGGCTGCCGCCTACACCGGCAACCTCGACCATGTCGCCAGGAAGAAGCTGGGCACCGTCTTCGGTGGCAAGAACGAGGTCGGCATCACCATCGAAGAACTGATGAAGCGCGAAGCGAAGATGTAAGCATCATCCGGCCGGTGACCCTGCGGGGCGCCGGCCGGAACAACCATTTCCTGCCATGCATACCGCCACCATGACCGAAACCCCTGTCGTCAGCGACCGCCTCGCGAAGAATGCGATGCGCAACCTGAGCGAGCGCATCATCGAAGGCCTGCTCTTCTGCGCGGCTGCCGTATCGGTGCTGACCACGATCGGCATCGTCTACGTGCTCGTCTCGGAGTCGATCCATTTCTTCCAGAATGTCAGCATCGTCGACTTCCTGACGGACACTCAATGGACGCCGCTTTTCGACGACGCCCATTTCGGCATCATGGTCCTCATCTCGGGTACCCTCGTCTCGTCGGCCGTCGCGCTGGCGGTAGCGATCCCGATGGGCACCGTGATCGCCATCTATCTCTCGGAGTTCGCCAACAGCCGGGTACGCGAGGTCGCCAAGCCGATCCTCGAGCTCCTCGGCGGCATCCCGACCATCGTCTTCGGCTACTTCGCGCTGCTCATCGTGACGCCACTGCTGCAAAGGCTGATTCCCGAGCTGCCGGGATTCTCGCTGCTCTCCGCTGGCCTCGTCATGGGCATCATGATCGTGCCCTACGTCGCCTCGCTCTCCGAGGACGCCATGCGCGCCGTGCCGATGAGCCTGCGCGAAGGTTCCTACGCCATGGGTGCGACGCGCCTGCACACGGCGCTGCACGTGGTCGTGCCGGCCGCCTTCTCCGGGCTGGCGGCCTCCTACATCCTCGGCATCTCGCGCGCCGTCGGTGAAACGATGATCCTTGCCGTCGCCGCCGGCATGCAGCCCAATCTCACCTGGAACCCGATGGAGCCCGCCGCGACGATCACTTCCTACATCGTTCAGGTGGCGCTCGGCGACCTGCCGCACGGTTCGATCGGCTACCAGACGATCTTCGCCGCCGGCCTGACGCTGCTGCTCATCACCCTCATGTTCAACATCCTCGGCCAGTGGTTGCGCCGCAAGTTCCGTGAGAACTACTGACATGAAACAGACCCTCGACGCTCAACAGATCCGCGCGCTGATCGCACGCGGCAAGCTGAAGGACATGCTCTTCTCGGCACTCGGCATCGTCTGCCTCGGCATTGGCCTGCTGGTCATCTTCGCGCTCGTCGCCGACATGGTGATCAAGGGTGCCGACCGCTTCAGCATCGATTTCTTCCTCAACTTCGCCTCGCGTCGCGCCACCCAGGCCGGCATCCTCTCGGCCTGGGTCGGCTCGCTGCTGGTGATGCTGGTCACGGCGCTGACCGCGGTGCCGCTCGGCGTCGCCGCCGGTCTCTATCTCGAGGAATACGCGAAGCGGAACTGGCTCACCGAGATCATCGAGATCAACATCACCAACCTCGCGGCGGTGCCGTCCATCGTCTATGGCCTGTTGTCGCTCGGCATCTTCGTCTACACCTTCGGTCTCGGGCAGAGCATCCTCGCCGCCGGGCTGACGCTGGCACTGCTCATCCTGCCGATCGTCATCGTCGCCACCCGCGAGGCGATCCGGGCCATTCCGGCGATGATCCGCGAGGGTTCGATGGCGATGGGCGCGACGCGCTGGCAGACCTGCCGCTACCACATCGTTCCCTACGCCATGCCCGGCATCC
>DAORCC010000088.1:0-9468 GCA_035345235.1 Azospira sp. | reverse complement strand
GTGTGAAACCAGACAAAAGCAACTGGCCAGACCTATTGATTGGAAGTTATTCCTAACTCCTGTCATCCCAGCGGTGTGTCCCCGAAACATGGCAGTCGGTTTTCCCTTCACGAAGTGGAGTCTCTGACAATCCGTTGAGAATGCCGCAGCTAGCGGCGCGGGTCTCGTCGTTGCAGTTATCACGCAGTCGCTGCAGTTCGCTTTCAAGCGCTCTCAACTCAGTAATTCTTCGCGCCACGTGCTCAATGTGTTCGTCGAGCAGCCGATTCACTTCCCCGCAATTCTCCTGCGGTGCATCCTTGTAGTGCAGAAGCGTGTGAATTTCATCCAGCGTCATGTCCAGATTCCGGCAGCGCCGGATGAAATTCAGTCGGCTCAGGTGCGCGCTGGAATAAATGCGGTAATTGCCGTCGCTGCGCCCAGCTTTTTGCAGCAGTCCCTCCCGCTCGTAATAGCGGATCGTTTCCGGGTTTGTGCCGGCCTGGCGTGCCAGTTCTCCAATCTTCATGGCCATATCTCCTGAGCATCTTGGCGGAAAATTTCATTCTACCCGTTGACCTTGAAGTGGCTTTAAGGTTTCAAATGGCGTCAAGGATCAGGAGCTCAGAATGAATACCACCGCCAATGAAAGTCGGGCCGATACCGTTGAATCTTGCACATGCAGGAAAAACTGCTCGGCAGTAGCCAGCGAATCCGAAGTCAGCCTGCCGGCTGCCGCCGGACCGGAGGTGTCCGGGCATCTCTATCGGATTGCGTCGATGGATTGCCCCACAGAGGAGAACGATATCCGCAAGGCCTTGGCCGACATCGCCGATATTCGTTCGTTGCGCTTCAACCTCACGGAACGCACACTGGCCATTGATGCCGACCCGTCAACACTCGACATTGCGCTAGCCGCGATACGCAATCTCGGGTTCGATCCGTTACCGGTTCAACCAACATCGACAGCAGTTCCGTCGAGCGCAGGCAGCGACTTCCGAGGCGCTGCGATTGCGCTGGCACTCGCCATCGGCGCCGAAGCCATCGACTACCTGGCACCGGAAACGACCGCGATGAAGGTATTGGGAATGTCCGTCGCTGCTGCGGCCATCTGGTTTTCCGGCATCGCAACTTACCGCAAGGGATTGGCTGCCCTGCGGCGCGGTCAGTTGAACATGAATGCCCTGATGGGCGTGGCCGTGACCGGCGCCTTCCTCATAGGGCAGTGGCCCGAAGCGGCAATGGTCATGGCGCTCTATGCGATCGCCGAGCTGATCGAAGCGCGTTCAGTAGATCGCGCGAGGAACGCTATCAAGGGACTGCTCGCACTAACGCCGGATAGTGCCGAGATTCGGCAGGCTGATGGCACTTGGGTCGAGGTTCCCGCCACCCAGGTGATACTGGGTGCGCTGGCAAGGGTGAAACCTGGCGCGCGGATTCCGCTCGATGGTCGCGTCGTCGCTGGAAACAGCGCCGTCAATCAGGCGCCGGTAACCGGCGAGAGCATCCCGGTCGACAAGGCGCCGGGCGATTTGCTCTTCGCGGGCACGATCAACGAGACCGGCACCCTTGAATTCGAGGTGACGGCCATTGCGGCGAATACCACGCTGGCGAGAATCATCCATGCCGTCGAGCAGGCGCAGGGTTCGCGCGCGCCGACGCAACGCTTCGTCGATCGCTTTGCGGCCATCTACACGCCCGCCGTTTTCGTAATTGCTGTCGCAGTGGCACTCATCGGGCCGTGGCTGTTTGGCTGGGATTGGTCGCAGGCGATTTACAAGGCGCTGGTCCTGCTCGTCATTGCCTGCCCGTGCGCGCTGGTGATCGCGACGCCGGTCACCGTTGTCAGCGGCCTCGCAGCTGCAGCAAGGCGCGGCATCCTGATCAAGGGCGGCGCCTACTTGGAAGATGCGCGCAAGCTGCGCGCCTTGGCATTGGACAAGACCGGAACGATTACCGAAGGCAAGCCGCGGCTGGTGGCGACCGAGATACTGTCTTCGGTGATACCTGAGTCCTCGGTGCTTGCCTGGGCGGCCAGTCTCGCCAGTCATTCCGATCACCCGGTCTCGAAGGCGGTCGCCGAAGGGCTGTCCTTGCCAGAGAATGGCCTTGTCGATTTCAAGGCGTTGCCCGGGCGCGGTATCGTAGCCAAGGTCGATGGCAGGACGCTGATGCTGGGCAATCATCGCCTCATTGAAGAGCAGAAACTGTGCAGCCCGGAGATCGAGCGTCGACTCGACATCCATGAGCGCCAGGGGCGGACGGTTGCATTGCTCGCCTCCGACACCAAGGTGCTGGCGATCTTCGCTGTTGCCGATCGCATCAAGGAGACTTCTCGGGAGGCGCTTGCCGAATTGCATCGCCTCGGCATCGCGTCGGTGATGCTGACCGGCGACAACGTGGCAACGGCGGCGAGCATTGCCGCGCAGGCGGGCATCGACGATGCGCGGGGCAACCTGTTGCCGGAGGACAAGCTGGCGGCAATCATGGAGCTCCAGCAAACACACGGCCTCACTGCGATGACGGGCGACGGCATCAACGACGCTCCCGCGCTGGCGAAGGCCGACATCGGCGTGGCTATGGGGGCCGCAGGCACGGACACGGCGATGGAAGCTGCCGACGTGGTGATCATGAACGACGACCTGCGGCGCATCCCAGAACTTGTGCACCTATCCCGGCGAACCCATGCCGTGCTGTGGCAGAACATCTTTGTGGCCTTGGGAATCAAGACGGTCTTTCTGGTGCTGGCGGTTGCCGGCGATGCCAGCATGTGGATGGCGGTATTCGCCGACATGGGGGCAAGCCTGCTGGTGGTGGCAAACGGTTTGAGACTTCTCGGAGAACGAAAATGAGCATTGAAATCATCGAGGCGAGCGACACAAAACCGGCACCGAAGCAGATCGCGCTCTGGCTGCAAGCGACTACGTTGCTCGATTTTTCAGATCAGTCGATCCGGAATCTGGTCGAAATGCGACGCTGGATGCAGCTACCGCCGAAGGAGCGACTTGGCGCTGCCTACGACTTCGTCCGCGACGAAATTGCCTTCGGCTACAACGCCTCCGACGACCTGCGTGCCTCGCAGGTGCTGGCGGACGGAATCGGCCAGTGCAACACCAAGGGCACACTGCTGATGGCTTTGTTCCGGGCCGTGGGCATTCCCTGCCGACTACACGGTTTCACCATCGACAAGCGCCTGCAGAAAGGAGCCGTTACCGGAATCGCCTACGTGTTGGCACCGCAGAACATCCTCCACAGCTGGATCGAAGCATGGCTCGACGATCGCTGGTTCCGGCTGGAGGGTTTCATCCTCGATCGTCGCTACCTGAACGCGTTGCAGCGCCGCTTCTCTGCGTGTCAGGGGCCTTTCGTCGGGTATGGAGCGGCCACACCGGATTTGCAGAGCGCCCCCGTCGAATGGCGTGGTTGCGATACTTTCATCCAGAAGGAGGGCATCAACCGGGATTTCGGATTCTTCGATGCCCCCGATGATTTCTATGCCAGTTATGGCGTCAACCTCTCCGGGCCGAAGCGCTGGCTGTTCCAGAATGTTGTGCGTCACCAGATGAACCGCAACGTCGAGCGCATTCGTGGTGAAGTAGCGGGACTTGATGTAGTGGATGGAAACTGAGCTACAATCCGCCCCTATGCGCCGCTGGCTTGCCGTCCTCCTGCTTGTTCTCCTGCCGCTCCAGTTCACCTGGGCAGCGGCAGCGGCCTATTGCCAGCACGAAACCGGCGCTGCTGCACAGCATTTCGGACATCACGAGCACAAACATCATCAGGATTCGACCGATTCGTCCGATGTGCCATCCTTCGCCGTCGATCTGGATTGTGCTGCCTGCCACGCCGGTTGTGCTGCCGCTACGGTGAATGTTGCGGCCCTTGCGCTTGACCCTGCTCCTCCTGCCCTGACTCCCTGGTATCCGCATGCACCGGCCTCGCCGCCGGCAACGCAGCCGGAACGCCCCAACTGGTCCTTCCCCGTCTGATCGACGGGGCGGACGTCCAGACCATAACCTGACGTTTCCCCGCGTGCCTTCGGCCTGATTGCCGAGGCACCGACCGGCCTTTTTCTTGGCCGCGCTCCGTCGATTCTCCGCACGGCAAGACCCGTGCGTCAGTTCATCAACGGAGAATCGGATGTCGAAAGAAACACGAAAACCCTTCCTGTCAGGCCTTGTGCTATTTGCCTGCAGTCTGGCCATGACCGCACCGGCCGCTCAAGCCCAAACCGGGCGCGACGTTCGCAAGGTTCATGATGCGGCAAGCACCGTCAGTTCGCTGCCGCAGGCCTTCGACGCCGCCTGGCAGCGCCAGCCCGAGGCAAAATCCGCCGAACTGCGGCGCGAAGCCGCCGATGCCCGGCGGCAGACGGCCGAGAGCTGGACGGCGGAACCGCCGTCGCTCGAACTGTCGTCCAAGACCGACCGCCTCAATCGCAACGATGGCAGCCGCGAGTATGTTGCCGGCGTCGCTGTGCCGCTCTGGCTTCCCGGCGAACGTGCGCGTTCCGGGGCGCTGGCCGAAGCCGAGTCGCGGGCGGTCGCCAGTCGCGTGCTGTCGGCGCAACTGCGTACCGCCGCGGCCGTGCGCGACGCCTGGTGGGGCTGGCACCGCGCGCGCGGCGAGCAATTGCTGGCTCAGGAACGGCTGACCAATGCCCGCCGGATCGCGGAGGACGTGCGCCGCCGGGTCAGGGCCGGCGATCTGGCCCGTGCCGACCAGCATCAGGCCGAGGGCGCCCTGGCTGGGGCCGAAGCGGTGCAGGCTGAAGCGGGCAGCGCGGTGCTGGCTGCCGCGCGTCAGGTGCGCGCCTTGGCCGGCATGATGCCGGGCGAAACGGCGACCGACACCCCGGAAATTCTGCCGAAACTGCCGAGCAATTTCGGTGCGCCGGAAGCGACGACCGAAGCGACGCATCCGGGGCTTGCCGAACTCCTCGATCGCGCCGAGATCGCGCGGCGCAGTGCCGAATTGGCGAGCGTGCAGACGCGCAGCAATCCAGAACTGCTGCTCGCCACCACGCGCGAGCGTGACGGCTTCGGCGATTCCTACGCGCAGACCGTGACCATCGGTGTGCGCATCCCCTTCGGCTCTGAAAGCCGCAATCGCGCCAAGGTCGGGCTGGCGCGCGCCGAGGCGCTGGAGGCCGAGGAGCAGCTGCGGCTGGAGCGCGAGCGTCTGCTGGCCGATCTGGAGGCCGCCGACGCGCGTGTGCAGGCCGCACGCAAGCAGTTTGCCGCTGCCGAGAAGCGGGCACGACTGGCAGGCGAATCGCGCGGCTTTTTCGAGAAGTCCTTCCGCATGGGCGAAACTGACTTGCCCACCCGTCTGCGCATCGAACTGGAGGCCGTCGAGGCCGAAAAACAGGCGAGCCGTGCCCGCATCGATCTGGCTGCCGCAATCTCTGCGTTGCGCCAGGCACTTGGACTGCTCCCAGAACAGAAATGACAGGAACCACGAAAACCATGAATTCCACAGCAATATTGGCCGCCGCTCTGCTGGCGGCAACGATGCCGGTTTTTGCCGGCGACGGCCACGATCACGGCGAAGCGTCGGCATCGGCTACCGGCCCCGCTGCGCCACGTTTTGCCTCCGCCTCCGATGTCTTTGAACTGGTCGGCGTCGTCGAAGGCAAGCGCCTCGCGCTCTACCTCAGTCGCTACGGCGACAGCAGCCCGGTCAAGGATGCGCGGCTCGAAATCGAACTCGGCGGCGTGAAAATTCCCGTCGAGGTGCATGGCGAAGGGCAATTCGAGGCCATGCTCGCCGCTGCGCCGAAGGCCGGGGTCGTTCCCGTCGCCGCAACGATCTACGCCGGCGATGAAACCGACCTGCTGGCCGGCGAGCTGGACGTTCACGACGAAAGCGCCGTTGCCGGCGCAGCGCATTCCAGGAGCTGGCGCGATTACGCGACCTGGGGCCTTGCCGCGGCACTGGCCTTGCTGTTGGTCACTATTGGCATTCGTCGTTTCGCAGTAGCCCGCAATGCTCGCCTGGGAGGTGCCGCATGAAGCCGCGCCTGACACTTCTGATCGCGCTCCTGCTCAGCACCCTTGCCTTGCCGGTAGCGGCGGGCGAGGGCCACGACCATGGCGATGCCCCAGCGGCCGCCAGCGGCAACGGGCCACGCCGCCTGCCCGATGGCAGCGTTTTCCTGCCCATGCCGGCGCAACACCAGATCGGCCTGCGCACCTTGCCGGTCGAGGCCGGTTCGCATCCACGCGCCTTCGAGCTGAGCGGGCGCGCGGTGATGGACCCGAACGCCGGTGGCCGGGTGCAGCCCATGGTTGCCGGGCGCCTGACGCCGGGGCCGCGTGGCCTGCCCCTGCCCGGCCAGACAGTGAAGAAGGGCGAGGTGCTGGCCTATGTCACGCCGGAAGCCGGTGGCCATAGCCGCTCGCTGGCCGAAAGCCGTCTGCAGCGCCTGCGCGAACTCTCCGACACCGTGCCGCGCAAGGCCATCGAGGAGGCTGAAGCCGCCGTCGCCAACGAGCAGTTGCGGGCACCGGTGAGCGGCGTCATCGCGTCGGCCAATGCCGTTTCCGGGCAGGTCGTTGAGGCGCGGGAAATCCTGTTCGAGATCGTCGACCCGCAACGCATGCTGATCGAGGCGCTGGCCTTCGACATGGCGCTGGCAAGCAATGTTGCCGGTGCATCCATTGCTATCGGCGAGCAGAAACTGGCCTTGAAACTGGTCGGTGTCGCCCGCAGCCTGCGCGAGCAGGCGCTGCCGCTGACCTTCCGGGGCGAGGGTGGGGCGCTGGCCGCGCTGGCCGTCGGGCAGCCGGTCAAGGTCTACGTGCAGACCCGCGATGCGATCGAAGGGGTTCGCATCCCGGTGGCGGCACTGATGAAAAATCCGGCGAACCAGACTGTCGTCTGGGTCAAGGAAGCCCCGGAGCGCTTCGAGCCGCGTGTCGTGACGACCATGCCGCTCGATGGCACCCATGTCGCCGTGACCAACGGCTTGCAGCCGGGCGACCGCGTCGTCGTGCGCGCGGCGACGCTGGTCAATCAGGTTCGTTAAGAGGAACGCGGCATGTTCAAGTGGCTACTCGAAAACAGCCTGGTCAACCGGCTGCTGGTGATCATCGCCAGTGTTGTGCTGACGGCCTATGGCGCCTACACGCTGACGCGGACGCCGGTGGACGTCTTCCCCGACCTCAACAAGCCGACCGTGACGATCATGACGGAAGCCGGCGGTATGGCGGCGGAGGAGGTGGAGCAGCTGATCACCTTCCCGCTCGAATCGACGATGAACGGCCTGCCCGGCGTCGAGAGCGTGCGCTCCGTTTCCAGCGCCGGCCTCTCGTTCGTCTATGTCACCTTCGACTGGGCGACGGAAATCTTCCGCGCGCGGCAGATGGTGTCGGAGCGTCTTTCCGGCATGGAGGAAGGCTTGCCGTCGGGCGTCATTCCGCGCATGGGGCCGGTCAGCTCGATCATGGGCGAGATCATGCAGATCGCCATTCCGATCGACACGGCCAAAATCTCGCCGATGCAGGTGCGCGAATACGCCGACTGGGTGCTGCGTCCGCGCCTGATGGCCATTGCCGGCGTTGCGCAGGTGATCCCGATCGGCGGCGAGGTGCGCCAGTTCCAGGTACAGCCGAACACCGTACGCATGGCCGAGCTCGGTATTTCGCACGAGCAACTGGAAGGTGCGCTCAAGGGGTATTCGTCGAATACCTCGGGCGGCTTCCTGGAGCTGAATGGCCGTGAGTACCTGATCCGCAACCTCGGTCGCACGTCGCGGCTGGAAGACCTGCAGCATCTGGCGCTGACGGCGAAGAACGGCCAGCCAATCCTGATGCGGCAGATTGCCGAGGTTACCTTCGCGCCAGCCATCCGCCGCGGCGATGCCGGTTTCGAGGGCAAGCCGGCGGTCATCCTCGGCATCCAGAAGCAGCCGACGGCGGACACCATCCATCTCACCCGCAGCATCGAGGCGGCGCTGCAAGACCTCGGCAAGTCGCTGCCGGCCGGCATGGAGGCGCCGAAGGTGACCTTCCGCCAGGCGAGCTTCATCGAGGCGTCGATCGGCACGCTGCAGGGCAAGCTGATCGGGGCGTCGATCTTCGTCGCGGCGATCCTGTTCTTCTTCCTCGGCACGCTGCGGCCGACCGTGATTGCGCTGACCGCCATCCCGGTGTCGATCTTCGCGACGGCACTGGTCTTCAAGTATTTCGGGCTGTCGATCAACACCATGACGCTGGGCGGCCTGGCCATCGCCATCGGTGGACTGGTCGACGATGCGGTGGTCGGCGTCGAGAACGTGTTGCGGCGGCTGAAGGAGGATAGAGCCAAACATCACGACCATCGCATGCATCCGATCGAACTGGTCGGGCACGCAACGATGGAAGTACGCTCGGCGATCCTCTACGCGACGATCATCATCGTCCTCGTTTTCCTGCCGTTGTTCGCGCTGCCCGGCATGGAGGGGCGCCTGTTCGTGCCGCTCGGCATTGCCTTCATCGTGTCGACGCTGGCCTCGTTGGTGGTGTCGGTGACGGTGACGCCGGTGCTCTCCTTCTATCTGCTGCCGCGCATGAAGTCGCTCGACCATGGGGATACCAAGCTGCTGGCCTGGCTCAAGGCGGCCTACCGCAATGCGCTGCAGACGGTGCTCGACCGGCCGCGCATGGCGCTGGTGGCTGGCGCGGTCGCGGTGCTGCTGGCCGCAGTTGCCGTGCCCTTCTTCCCGAAGACTTTCCTGCCGCCATTCAACGAAGGCACCTTGCTGGTCGGCCTGCGCCTGAATCCGGGGGTGACGCTGGCTGAATCCTCGGACCTTGCCCGGCAGGCCGAGGTGCTGGTCAAGGGCGTACCCGAGGTGACCCACGTCGGCCGCCGCAGTGGTCGCGCCGAACTCGACGAGCATGCCGAGGGTGTCCATGTCAGCGAGCTCGACGTCGGCCTGAAACCGGCCGGCGAGCTGACCCGCCCGATGGGCGAGATCGCCGCCGACATCCGCGCCCGCCTGGTCAACCTGCCAGCGGCGATTGCCGTCGGCCAGCCGATCTCGCACCGCATCGACCACATGCTCTCCGGCGTGCGCTCGCAGATCGCCATCAAGATCTTTGGCGACGATCTCGATACCCTGCGCGGCCAGGCCGATGCGCTGCGCGGCAAGCTTGCCGGCATTCCCGGCATCGCCGATCTGGAAATCGAGAAGCAGGTGCTGGCGCCGCAGATCAAGGTCCGCGTCGATTACGCGGCGGCGGCGCAGTACGGCGTGCCGACGCCGCAGGTGCTGGCGACGCTGCAAAGCCTGGTCGAGGGCGAGAAGGTGGCGCAGATCGTCGAGGGCAGCCGGCGCTTCGCGCTGGTGGTGCGCCTGCCGGAATCGTCGCGCTCGCTCGAAGGCCTGGGCGACATCCTGCTGGAAACGCCGCGCGGGCGCATCCCGCTGTCGCGCATCGCGAGCATTGAGGACGGCGACGGGCCGAACCAGATCAGCCGCGACGACGGCAAGCGGCGCATCGT
>DAORCC010000087.1:0-9476 GCA_035345235.1 Azospira sp. | reverse complement strand
GGCCTCGACTACTACAACCTGACCGTGTTCGAGTGGGTCACCGACCGCCTCGGCGCGCAAGGCACGGTCTGCGCCGGCGGCCGCTACGACGGCCTGGTTGGCCAGCTCGGCGGCAAGGCGGCGCCGGCCTGCGGTTTCGCCATGGGCGTCGAGCGACTGATCGCGCTGATCAAGGATGCCGGCGGCGAACCGGGAAAGCGTGGCACCGACGTCTATGTCGTGCACGCCGGCGAGGCTGCGTCGCGGATGGCCTTCCGTGTTGCCGAAGGCCTGCGCGACAATGGCATTGACGTAGTGCTGCACTGTGGCGGCGGCTCGTTCAAGTCGCAGATGAAGAAAGCCGACAGCTCGGGCGCAGCCTTTGCCGTCATCATCGGCGACGACGAGGCGGCAGCCAACGAGGTCAGCCTCAAGCCCATGCGTGAGGAAGGTGACGGACAGAAGCGCGTGGCGGTGGATCATCTCGCCGAAGCGATCATGAATTCAATGCTGGACTGGAACAACGAAGCGGAAGAAGAGGAAAAAGCGTAATGGCTGCCTACGATCTCGAAGAACAGGAACAACTCGCGGAAATCAAGACCTGGTGGAAGCAGTACGGCAACCTGGTGACAAGCATCGTCATCGCCGCCTCGCTGGGGGTTCTCGCGTGGCAGGGCTGGAACTGGTACGAGCGCAAGCAGGCGGGCGAAGCCTCGGGTCTCTACAGCGTGTTGCAGCGTGCCGCGCTGGAGCGCGACACACAGAAGACAAAGGCTGCCGCGGGGGAGCTCGTCGAAAAATTCGGACGCACGACCTATGCGTCGCTCGGCGCGCTGACGGCAGCCAAGGCGCTTTACGAAGCCGGTGACATCAAGTCGGCGCGTGCACAGCTGGCGTGGGTCGCCGAGAACGGCAAGGACGAACTACGCGACCTCGGTCGTCTGCGTCTCGCAGCCGTACAACTGGACGAAAAGGCCTATGACGAAGCCCTCAAAACCCTTTCGTCGAGCCATACGGCGGGATTCGACATCCGCTATGCGGAAATGAAGGGCGACGTGCTTGCCGCCCAGGGCAAGAAGGCCGATGCCGTCGCTGCATACAAGCTTGCGCTCGCTGCCCTCGACAATGCCGACAAGGACAGCCAAAAGGGCAAGAGCGGCATGCAGTCGCGCGAAATGAATGCGCCGTATCGTGAGATGTTGCAGCAGAAAGTCGATGCCCTCGGAGGCGCACGCTGATGCGTCGTCTGCTTGTCACGCTGGCGGCAACGTCCGTTCTCGCCGGATGTTCGACCATCGACTCGATGAATCCCTTCGCGTCCTCGGGGCCGAAGATGGCGGAGCTCGTTCCCCTGCAGCCGACCGCAGAGATCGTGACGGCCTGGAAGGAAAGCCTCAGCAAGTCGGAGAACTACGTGTTCACGCCAGCCATCGTCGGCGATGCGCTCTATGCCGCCGGCGGCAAGGGGGAGGTCGTGCGCTATGACGGCGGGGCCGTCCGCTGGAAGATCAATGTCGGAATGCCGCTGTCCGGTGGCGTTGGCGCCGATGTGCGCCGCGTCGTCGTCGGTTCCCCGAAGGGTGACATCGTGGCCCTCGACGCTGCTGACGGCAAGGAACTGTGGAAGGCCAAGGTCACGAGCGAGGTGCTTGCAGCACCAGCCGTGGATTCGCGCATCGTCGTCGTGCGCAGTGGTGACAATCGCCTGTTCGCCTTCGACGCCAACGATGGCAAGCGCCTGTGGGTGTACCAGCGGCAGACGCCGCCCTTATCGCTGCGCAGTTTTGCTGCACCGCTCATCGACAATAACTACGTCTTTGTCGGTTTTCCGGGCGGCAAGCTGGTGGCGGTCACCGCCAACAACGGAGCGCTCGCCTGGGAAGGTACCGTCTCGGTGCCGAAGGGGACAACCGAGCTGGATCGCGTTGCCGACATCACCAGTGGGCCGGTACTTGCCGGGCGCCTGATCTGCTCGGTCGCGTACCAGGGGCGCGTCGCCTGCTTCGATCTTGGCAGTGGGAATCTGGCCTGGTCGCGCGACATGTCCAGTTCGGCCGGCATGACGGCGGATAGCCGCTATGTCTATGTCAGCGATGACAAGGGGGCGATTCATGCGCTCGATCTGGCCAGCGGCGCCAGTATCTGGAAGCAGGACAAGCTGACCCATCGCCAGCTTTCGGCACCGGCCGCGCGCGGCCGCTTCGTCGCCGTCGGTGACGTGAAGGGCGTCATTCATTTCCTCAACCGGGATGACGGCTCTTTCGCCGCCCGCCTGACGACCGACGGTTCGCCGGTGACGGCTCCCATCCAGGTTCAGGATTCCCGGTTCGTCGTGCAGACCCGCAACGGTGCGCTGCTCGGTCTGGAGGTTCGTTGAAACCGACCATTGCTCTCGTTGGCCGACCGAATGTCGGCAAGTCGACGCTGTTCAACCGTCTGACCAAGACGCGCGACGCGATTGTTGCCGATATTCCCGGCCTCACCCGCGATCGCCACTTCGGTCACGGCAAGCTCGGCAAGAAACCTTTCCTCGTCGTCGATACCGGCGGTTTCGAGCCGCGTGCAAAGGACGGCATCATGCACGAGATGGCGCGGCAAACCGAGCAGGCCATCGCGGAGTCGGACATCATCGTCTTCGTCGTCGACGGCCGCGCCGGCATCACGGCGCAGGATAAGGATATCGCCAACAAGCTGCGCAAGATCGACCGCCCCATCTATATCGCCGTCAACAAGGCGGAAGGGATGGACCGCGGCATCGCCGCGGCCGATTTCCACGAACTCGGGCTGGGGCAGCCCTACAGCATTTCCGCCAGTCACGGCGAGGGTGTCCGCCAACTCCTCGATTTTGTGCTTGAAGGCTATCCGGAGCCGGACGAGGAGGCCGACGACGACGGTGTCGTCAAGGTTGCCATCGCTGGCCGTCCGAACGTCGGCAAGTCCACGCTGATCAATGCGCTGCTCGGCGAGGAGCGCGTTATCGCCTTCGACATGCCGGGCACGACGCGCGATGCGATCCATGTCGATTTCGAGCGCGCCGGGAAAAAATACACCCTGATCGATACCGCCGGCCTGCGCCGCCGGGGCAAGGTCTTCGAGTCGATCGAGAAATTTTCGGTAATCAAGACCCTGCAGTCGATCGAGGACGCGAATGTCGTCGTACTGGTTCTCGATGCGCAGCAGGACATTTCGGACCAGGACGCGCACATCGCCGGTTTCGTGCTTGAATCGGGCCGGGCGCTGGTCGTCGCCATCAACAAGTGGGACGGCCTCGACAGCTATGCGCGCGACCAGGTCAAGCAGATGCTCGAGCGCAAGTTGAAGTTCCTCGACTTTGCGCGCATCCATTACATCTCGGCGCTGAAGGGGCAGGGGCTGGATAGCCTGTTCCGCTCGGTCGACGGCGCCTACGCTGCGGCGATGGCCAAACTGGCGACACCGAAGCTGACGCGGGCGCTGCTCGATGCCGTTGCCCGCCAGCAACCGGCGCGGCATGGCGCCTTCCGCCCGAAAATGCGCTATGCCCATCAGGGGGGCATGAATCCGCCGCTGATCGTCATTCACGGTAACGCGCTGGAACACGTCGCCGACAGTTATCGTCGCTACCTGGAACATACCTTCCGCGAAGTGTTCAAACTCCAGGGAACGCCGCTGCGGATCCAGTTCAACACGTCGGAAAACCCCTACGCGGCGAAGGCCGAGCGGCATATCGACAAGCCCGGCTCGAAACGCGGACCCAAGAGCTCCCGTCCGACCTGAACCCCAGATCAGGGCGGCGGGTTGGCTTTTCCGGGGCTTTTCCGATAATCTCCGGTTTCCAAAACCATATAAAAATGGAGTACCACACCATGAGCAATAAAGGGCAACTTCTACAAGACCCGTTTCTC
Organism: Azospira sp.; assembly: GCA_035345235.1. Taxonomy (GTDB): domain Bacteria; phylum Pseudomonadota; class Gammaproteobacteria; order Burkholderiales; family Rhodocyclaceae; genus Proximibacter. Next base: position 5,613 of record DAORCC010000087.1, on the reverse strand, counting down.
AACACGCTGCGTCGCGAGCATGTGCCGGTTTCGATCTACTTGGTCAATGGCATCAAGCTTCAGGGCCAGATCGAGTCCTTCGACCAGTATGTGGTGCTGCTCAAGAACACCGTGACCCAGATGGTCTACAAGCACGCGATCTCGACAGTCGTTCCGGCCCGCCCGGTCAATATCCAGCAGGAGAACGGCGGCGAGTGACGCCCCTGTTCCGCCGGTGTGCCCAGTGCGTCCCGGCTTGCTGCTGTGTACGCATTCCACGGCCTGTCGCATTTGCGGCGGGCCGCGGTCATTCCGCATCTGAAATTCTGCATTCCTGCCTGATCTCCCATGCTTGAACGCCCCGCCGCCGGCGAGCGTGCCGTCATCGTCCAGCTCGATTTCGGCCACGATGATCTCGTCGAACAGGTCGAAGAAGTGCGCCTGCTCGCGGAATCAGCCGGTGCCTCGGTCTGCGAAGTGATTTACGGCCGGCGCCATAGCCCCGATCCAGCGACTTTCGCCGGCAAGGGCAAGGTCCAGGAGGTCGCTGCCGCGCTGGCGGCTGCTGATGCCGACCTGGCGATCTTCAATCATGAACTCTCCCCTGCGCAGGAGCGCAACCTTGAACGTGCGCTGAAGTGCCGTGTCGTCGATCGTACGAGCCTTATCCTCGACATCTTCGCGCTTCGTGCCCAGAGCGCCGAGGGCAAGCTGCAGGTTGAACTGGCGCAACTCGACCACCTCGCAACCCGCCTCGTACGTGGCTGGACCCACCTAGAACGGCAGAAGGGCGGCATCGGCCTGCGCGGTCCGGGCGAAACGCAGCTCGAAACCGATCGTCGTCTGCTGGGTAACCGCGTCAAGCTGCTCAAGGAGCGGCTTGCAAGGCTGGAGAGGCAGCGCGGCGTACAGCGCAAGGCAAGGAATCGCGGCGATGTATTGAACGTTTCGCTCGTCGGGTACACCAATGCAGGGAAATCCACCCTTTTCAATGCCATGACACATGCCGGTGTGTACGCCGCCAACCAGCTCTTCGCCACGCTTGACACGACGTCTCGCAAACTATGGCTGGAGGGGGCGGGGAACATCGTGATCTCCGACACGGTCGGTTTCATACGTAACCTGCCGCATGAACTCGTTGCTGCCTTCCACGCAACGCTCGAAGCGACCGCCGAGGCCGATCTGCTACTGCACATCGTCGATGGCGCCAATCCTGCGCGCGATGACCAGATGGCCGAGGTGGACAAGGTTCTGGCAGAGATCGGAGCACAGGATGTGCCGCAGATCGTGGTGCTCAACAAGCAGGATCTGACCGGCCTTCCGGCGGCGGCCGAGCGGGATGAATATGGTAGAATTCGCCGCGTTCGCGTCAGTGCGGTGACCGGGGAGGGCTTGCCGCTGTTGAGGCAGGCGCTGGCCGAGCACGCCGTCGAGAAAGTGCAGCGGCTTGGCCGGGAACGCAATCGCACTGTCGTCGATGCCGTCGACGAGCCTTCGTCAACTCTTGAATCCCTGATCGACTCTCCTATCACGCAATGATTTCGACCTTCGGACTCCTCATGTCGCTTAATGACCCACAATGGGGCAATCGTGGCAACGACAACAATGGTGGTCGTCGCCCGAACCAGGGACCTCCCGACCTGGAAGAACTGTGGCGCGATTTCAACCGCAAGCTTTCCGGCATGTTCGGCAAGAAAGGCGGCGGCAACAACGGAGGTAACGACGGTGGCGGTCGCCCGCCGGTCGAATTCAGTCCGAAGTTCCTCGGCGGCGGCATCAGTGTGCTGGTCGCGCTGTTGGCACTGGTCTGGCTGGCGAGCGGCTTCTACATCGTCGACGAATCCCAGCGAGGGCTCGTGCTGCAATTCGGCAGGTATAAAGAGTCCACGCCACCGGGTTTGCGCTGGCGCCTTCCCTATCCGATCCAGTCGCATGAGCTCGTGAACATTTCCGGCGTGCGCACGGTCGAGGTCGGTTATCGTGGCAGCGAGAAAAACAAGGTGCTCAAGGAAGCACTGATGCTGACTGACGACGAGAACATCATCAACATCCAGTTCGCCGTGCAGTATGTGCTCAAGGATCCGGTCGACTACATCTTCAACAACCGGCATCCTGACGACGCCGTGATGCAGGCCGCCGAAACCGCAATTCGCGAAATTGTCGGCAAGAGCAAGATGGATTTCGTACTCTACGAAGGGCGTGAGCAGGTCGCGGCGATTGCGTCGAAGTCGATGCAGGACATCCTCGATCGCTACAAGACCGGCATCATGATTTCCAAGGTGACGATGCAGAACGCACAGCCGCCCGAGCAGGTTCAGGCAGCCTTCGATGACGCCGTGAAAGCCGGGCAGGACCGCGAGCGGCAGAAGAACGAAGGCCAGGCCTATGCCAATGACGTCATTCCGAAGGCCAAGGGTACGGCGGCCCGCCTGATGGAGGAGGCCGAGGGCTACAAGCAGCGCATGATCGCGACCGCCGAGGGCGATGCCTCTCGCTTCAAGCAGTTGAACGCTGAATACGCCAAGGCACCGGAAGTGACACGTCAACGTCTCTATCTTGAAACCATGCAGCAGGTCTACTCGAATACCAGCAAGGTGATGGTCGATGCCAAGGGGCAGGGCAACCTGCTGTATCTCCCGCTCGACAAGATCATCGGTGCAGCCGGTGCTGCCGCCCCGGCTGCTGCAGCCGTTAGTGATGCGCCGGCTGCATCGCGCATCCCGGCCGCAACCTACTCGAACGACGCGCCACCGCAACTCGAGAAAGCACCCCAGGTGGAACGAGGGGGCAGCTATTCGTCGTCATCGCGGGACCGCGATGTCGGCTTGCGCCGTGACCGGGAGGGGCGCTGATCATGCGTAACGGATTCTCTTTCCTGGCCGCGGCCGTTGGTGCGCTGTTCGTAGTCCTGGGACTGTCCATCTTCACCGTCGATCAGCGTCAGTACGCGATCGTCTTCCAGCTCGGTGAAGTCAAGGAAGTGATCACCGAGCCGGGACTCAATTTCAAGTTTCCGCTGATCCAGAACGTGCGCTATTTCGACCGCCGCATCCTGACGCTGGACAGCAACGAGCCGGAGCGCTTCATCACGTCCGAAAAGAAGAACGTGCTGGTCGACTCCTACGTCAAGTGGCGGATTGTCGATCCGAAGCTTTACTACATCTCGGTCAGCGGTGACGAGACACGTGCGCGCACCCGTCTGACGCAGACGGTGAATGCCGGACTGCGCGAAGAGTTCGGCAAGCGTACGGTGCATGACGTCGTTTCCGGCGAACGCGACAAGATCATGGAAGACATGCGGGCCAAGGCCGACCAGGATGCACGCAAGATCGGCGTACAGATCGTCGATGTGCGCCTGAAGCGTGTCGATCTCCCGACGGAAGTGTCGGAATCGGTCTATCGCCGCATGGAAGCCGAGCGCAAGCGCGTCGCCAACGAGCTGCGTTCGCAGGGCTCCGCGGAGGCCGAGAAGATTCGCGCCGATGCGGACAGACAGCGCGAAGTCATTGTTGCCGAGGCCTATCGCGACGCCCAGAAGATCAAGGGCGATGGCGATGCGAAGGCGGCCGCGATCTATGCCCAGGCCTTCAACCAGAACGCCGAGTTCTATGCCTTCTACCGCAGCCTCGAGGCCTACCGGAACACCTTCCGCTCGAAGGGAGATGTGATTGTCGTCGAGCCGAATTCGGAATTCTTCAAGTATCTCAAGAGCCAGGGCAAGGGTGGCGAGAAGGGCAAATGAGCGAAAACCTGCTGCTCGCCTTCGCACTGATGCTGGTGCTGGAGGGGCTGTTGCCCTTTATCGCCCCGAATGCCTGGCGTGAGACCTTCCGCCGCCTGATTGCGATGTCCGACGGACAGATTCGCTTCATCGGCCTGACATCGATGCTGGTTGGCCTTATCCTGATCATGGTTTTCAAATGAACTGGCTGCTTCCCGAATACCTCGCCGATGCATTGCCCTTCGAGGCGGCACGCATCGAGCAGCAACGCCGTTCGGTCCTCGACCTCTTCCGCGCGCATGGCTACGAGCTGGTGATGCCGCCGCTGATCGAATATCTCGATTCGCTGCTCACCGGCTCCGGCCATGATCTCAAGCTGCGTACCTTCAAGCTGGTCGACCAGGTTTCCGGCCGTACGCTGGGCGTACGTGCGGACATGACACCTCAGGTTGCGCGCATCGATGCGCACCTGCTGAATCGTCAGGGCACGACCCGTCTCTGCTATTGCGACAGCGTGCTGCACACGATGCCGGCATCCATCAGCGCCAGTCGCGAACCGATCCAGATCGGTGCGGAGCTCTACGGTCACACCGGGCACGATGCCGACGTCGAGGTGATTCGCCTGATGGCGAGGGCACTCGATGTGGCAGGCGCTGCACCTTCACGCATCGACGTCGGACATGTCGGTATCTTCCGGGCGCTGGCTGAAGCGGCCGGGCTGGACGTCGAGCAACTCGATGCCGCACTCTCTTTGCTGCAGGCCAAGGATGTGCCGGGCCTGCAGGAGTTCTGTGCTGCGCTGCCCGAGTCTCAGCGTGCGGCCTTTCTCCAGCTGCCGACGCTCTATGGTGGTGTCGAGGTGCTGGACCGTGCCGCGGTAGTACTGCCGCCTTTGCCCGCCGTCACTGCGGCTCTGGCAACGCTCCGCCGTGTCGCGACTGCGTTGCCGGACCTACCGCTGTCATTCGACCTTGCCGACCTGCGTGGTTATCACTACCACAACGGCGTCGTCTTCGCTGCCTATCATCCTGGCAGCGCCTCGGCAGTCGCACTTGGCGGGCGCTATGATGGTGCCGGTGCCGCATTCGGACGTGCGCGCGCGGCGACGGGGTTCTCGATGGATCTGCGCCTGGTCGCGCAGATCGTCGGCGGTGACGAGGGGGGGGGCGCAATCGTCGCCCCGGCGGGTGGCGATGCGGCCCTGTCGGCGGAGGTCGCTCGCCTCCGTGCTGCGGGTGAAGTCGTCATTGAATTGCTGCCGGGCGAAAACATTCCGGAAGGCCCGCGCTGCACGCGCCGGCTCGTCGCCAGCGGCGGCAAATGGACAATCGAACAGGTTTGATCAGGGGTATCAGGGATATGGCAAAAAACATCGTGGTCGTCGGCACCCAGTGGGGCGACGAAGGCAAGGGCAAGATCGTCGACTGGCTCACCGACAGTGCACAGGGCGTCGTCCGTTTCCAGGGCGGCCATAACGCCGGCCATACGCTGGTGGTCGGCCAGGGCGCCGCGGAGCGCGTCTACAAGCTCAACCTCGTGCCGTCGGGCATCGTCCGCAAGGGCGTGCAGTGCTACATCGGCAACGGCGTCGTGCTCGACATCCACCACCTGATCTCGGAGATCAAGGAACTCGAAGCCGGCGGTCTCGACGTCCGTTCGCGCCTCAAGATCAGCCCGGGATGCCCGCTGATCCTGCCGTACCACTCGGCGCTCGATCGTGCCCGCGAGGCGCAGAAGGCCGGCGACCAGAAGATCGGCACCACCGGCAAGGGCATCGGCCCCGCCTACGAGGACAAGGTCGCCCGCCGCGGCCTGCGTGTCTATGACCTCTTCCATCCGGAACGCTTCGCTGCCAAGCTGAAGGAAGTGATGGAGTACCACAACTTCGTGCTCGTCAATTTCCTGAAGGCCGA
>DAORCC010000086.1:0-9655 GCA_035345235.1 Azospira sp. | reverse complement strand
ACGTGATCCTCGGCCCCTGCGGCGGCGGTTCGTCGTTCGGCGGCATCGCCTTCCCCTTCCTCGCCGACAAGGCGGCCGGCGACAAGCGCGCGCAGCACCTGCGCTGCGTCGCCGTCGAGCCGACCTCGTGCCCGACGCTGACCAGGGGCCACTACGCCTACGACTTCGGCGACGCCTCCGGCTACACGCCGCTGATGAAGATGTACACGCTCGGCCACGACTTCATGCCGCCCGGCATCCACGCCGGCGGTCTGCGCTACCACGGGGATTCGGCGCTGGTTTCGCAGCTCTACCACGAGCGGCAGATCGAGGCGGTGGCTGTGCCGCAGCTCGCCACCTTCGACGCCGGCGTGCAGTTCGCGCGTGCCGAGGGCATCGTGCCGGCGCCGGAATCCTGCCACGCCATCCGCGCCGCCATCGATGAGGCGCTGAAGTGCAAGACGACCGGCGAACCGAAGGTGATCCTGTTCAACCTGACCGGCCATGGCCACTTTGACATGGCGGCCTACGACCGCTATTTTTCCGGCCAGCTGGAGGACTACGCCTACCCGGCCGAGGCCATCGCCGCGTCGCTCGAGCATCTGCCGAAATTCTGAGGACTCCTGACTCCATGCGCGTTTTCGTCTTCATTCTCGTTGCGGCCAACCTGGTCTTCCTGGCCTGGACGCAGGGCTATCTCGGCGAGCGCGCGAATCCGGATGCCATTCGCCTGCAGCAGCAACTGGACGCGGACAAGCTGCGCGTCCTGTCGCGCGACGAGCCACCGGCGCCGAAAGCACCGGAAAGGAAGGTCGAAAAGGTCGTGCCGGTGGAGAAGTGTCTGGCGTGGACAGCGCTCGCCGGCGCCGATGCCGGCCAGCTGGACGCCCTGCTCGCGGACAAGTTCGCCGGACTGCGGCGCGAGCGCCATGTCGTGCCGGAGGTGGGGTCATGGTGGGTGTTCATTCCGCCGCTGCCGAACAAGGCCGACGCAGACAAGAAGTCCGGGGAGTTGAAGCGCCTCGGTGCACCGGAGTTCTTCGTGATCCAGGACGCCGGGCCGAACCGCTGGGCGATTTCGCTCGGCATCTTCTCCAGCGAGCAGGCGGCGAACGACCGGCTCGAGTCCTTGCGTGAAAAGGGTGTGAAGAGTGCGAAGGTGGCGCGCCGGGGAACGACGCGCCCCGAGCAGGTCTCGTTCGAAGTGACCGGGCCGGAGCCGATGGTCGACGCCGCGCGTGACGCCGTTGCCGCCCAACTGCCGGATGTGAAGAGCGCCGGCTGCGGCCGCCATTGATGTACGTCGTCGGGCTGACCGGGGGCATCGGCAGCGGCAAGAGCACCGTCGCCGACCTCTTCGTCGCCCGCGGCGCGGCGCTGGTCGACACCGATGCGCTCGCGCACGAACTGACCGCTCCTGGCGGGGGCGCCATGCCGGCCCTGATGGCGCGATTCGGCCAGGAGGTCGTGCGGGCCGACGGCGGCCTCGACCGTGCCGTGATGCGCCGCCGCGTCTTTGCCGATCCGCTGGAGAAACAGGCGCTCGAAGCGATCCTGCATCCGCTGATCCGTGCCGAGAGCGATCGCCGTTGCGCGGCAGCGACGGCACCTTACGTGATTCTGGCCGTACCGCTGCTGGTGGAATCCGGCAGCTACCGCGCGCGCTGTGACCGCATCCTCGTCGTCGATTGCGACCCGGAGGTGCAGGTGGCGCGCGTCATGGCCCGCAGCGCCCTGCCGGAGTCCGAGGTGCGCGCCATTATCGCCACCCAGGCGACGCGTGCCGCACGACTGGCCGTGGCGGACGATGTCATCGACAACAGTGGGGCCCCGGCGGCGCTTTCGGGGCAGGTCGATGCTCTGCATCACGTCTACCTCGCCGCCGCCTTGACCAAAGTTAAGGCGAACTGTTGAGATTTCGACGCAAATGGTTCAGAATCCAAGCATTTTCCGGCTTCCGGTTCGGACCTTGGCGTGATTACCTACGAATATCCCTTCAACGAGCGCATCCGCACGCTGCTGCGCCTGGAGGATCTGTTCGACAAGACCGCCCACTTTCTGCTCCATGATGGCGCGCAGGAACACCATGTCGCCCTCGTCACGATGTTCGAAATCCTTGAGGTTGCCGGTCGCGCCGACCTCAAGATGGACCTGATCCAGGAACTCGAGCGCCAGCGTCAGACGCTGCTCGCCTTCCGCAACAACCCTGATATTTCCGAAGAGGCGCTCTCCGGCGCCCTCTATGAAATCGAACAGTCGTCCGCGGCGCTGCTCGGCATGACCGGCAAGATCGGTCAGTACCTGCGCGAGAACGACTGGCTGATGGGGATCAAGAGCCGCGCCGCAATTCCCGGCGGCGTCTGCGAATTCGACCTGCCGTCCTATCACTACTGGCTGCATCAGGATCCCGAGCGGCGGCGCGACGCGGTATCGGCATGGCTGAAGCCGCTGCTGCCACTGCGCGACGGGTTGGCGATCGTGCTGCGCCTGCTGCGCGCGAGCGGTCGTCCGGAACACCAGACGGCGAAATCCGGCGCCTTCCAGATGATGCTGGGCGGCAGCGCGGCGCAGATGGTGCGCGTCTCCCTTCGGCTCGGCGAGCCCTACATTCCTGAAATCAGCGCCAACAAGTACGCGCTGAACATCCGCTTCACCTCTCCCGACGGCGACCTGCGCCCGCGTCCCTGCGATCGCGACGTCGCCTTCGACATGACCTTCTGCAACCTGTAATGGTCAAGCGGTTACCGAAGGTGCGCTGCCCGCAGTGCGGGACCGAGTCCGTCTGGAGCACCGAAAACAAGTGGCGTCCGTTCTGCTCGGAGCGCTGCAAGCTGATCGACCTGGGCTGTTGGGCTGACGAGTCGTATCGGGTACCGGTGCAGGAGACGCAAGGTCTGCCGGAAGACGACGGTCTGCCCCAGACCTGAGCGAGGCGCGAGCGCCCGCTTCATTCCGCAAGGGCGTAAAATGCACAGGATTCATCCAGTCTGCCGACCTGAAACGAAATGCCCTACGAGATCCTCTGGGAAGCGCGCGGTGTCGTGAAGCGACATCACGGGTTTCTCGCTGCCGATGAGTTGCTGGCAGCCTCCCGGGAAATCCAGAGCGATCCCCGGTTCGATGACCTGCGCTACATCATCAACGATTTCCTGGATGTCGAGGGCCATGCCATCGATCGTGCGGCGATCGAGTACTTCGCGTGCCTGCGGATCGGGGCCGCGCAGATCAACCGGCAGGTGCTCTCTCCCTTTGTCGCGACCCGTGAGCCCGGATTGACCATCGGCACCCTCCTGCAGGCGCCGCTGTATGAGAACGGACATCCGGTGCGTATCTTCCCGACGCTGACGGAGGCGCGCGCCTGGGTGTCATCGCATCTCGCGCAATGGTGGAGCTACTAGCCGGCATTCGCAGACCAGCCGCGCATCAGCGCGATGCCATGCGCGCCATGCCCTTGTGCGATCGGCAGCAGGTCTGGCCTCATTCCCCCGAGGGCGAACACCGGTAGCGGCGATTGCGCCACCATTGCCGCAAAGGCGTCCCAGCCGATGCCGCCGTGTTCGGGATGCGTTGGCGTTGGCAGCACCGGGCCGAGGAGCGCATAGTCGAGTTCCATTGCTGCCGCGTGCGCCAGGGCTTCCTGCGAATGGCAGGAGGCGCCGACCCACGCAAAATCAGGTTTTGCCGCCAGTTGGGCCAGTGCCGCCGCTGGCAGGTGCAGGCCATCGGCGCCGATGCGTGACGCAAGCGCGGCATCGTCATTGACGACGACGATGGCGCCGTGTGCGTGGCCGCGGGCGACCACCTCGCCTGCAAAAAGTGCCCGGTCGTCCGCCGGCAGCCGCTTGTCGCGGATCTGCACGAAGCGCAGCCCGCCCGCGAGTGCCGCGTCGAGTCGCGCCAGTTCGGCTTCGATGCCATTTTCCTCTGCGTTCGTCAGTGCGCACGTCGTCGGCAACGAGAGACCCTTGAGGATCGGTCCGTTGGCCGGCAGGATCGGTTCGACGGTGGGTCGCCCTTGCGCGTAATCATCGCTGCGCAGCCAGGCAATCGCGTCATGCTCGTGCGGGTGGATATCCCCCTCCCATGCCGTGACGCGGAAGAAGCGGATGCGCACCGTGGCGTGCGGGTACACGAACTCGCGCGTCAGCCATGGCGTGGCCGCTGTGATGCTTATTCCCATCTCCTCGTGCAGTTCGCGCACCAGCGCGTCATGGAAAGTCTCACCCGCTTCCACCTTGCCGCCGGGAAACTCCCACCAGCCGGCGTAGACCTTGCCTTCAGGACGGCGAGCGAGCAGGAATTCATTGGCGCCGCGCAGCAGCACGGCCGCCGACACCAGCGTGATCGGGCCGCTCACTTGCGCTTCTTTTTCGAACGGCTGCCGGCCCAGTCCTTGGCGAACTGCCACGCCACGCGGCCGCTGCGCGACCCCCGCTGCAGCGCCCAGTTCAGCGCATCGCGCTCGGCGCCGGCGACATCGGTTGCCGCGACGCCGAAGTGCTGCAGCCAGTGCGCGACGATGTCGAGATACTCCTCCTGCGTGAACGGATAGAACGAAATCCACAGGCCGAAGCGTTCGGAGAGCGAGACCTTTTCCTCGACTGCTTCGCCGGGGTGGATCTCGTCACCGACCGAGTGCGCTTCCAGGTTCTCGGCGAAGTATTCCGGCATCAGGTGGCGGCGATTCGACGTCGCGTAGATCAGCACGTTGTCCGGCGGTGCCGCGACCGATCCGTCGAGCACCACCTTCAGCGCCTTGTAGCTGGCGTCACCGGCCTCGAAGGAGAGGTCGTCGCAGAAGATCATGAAGCGCTCAGGGCGCTCTGCGACGAGGTCGACGATGTCCGGCAGGTCGACCAGGTCGCTTTTGTCGACCTCGATCAGGCGCAACCCCTTCCTTGCGAACTCGTTGAGCAGCGCCTTGACCAGCGACGACTTGCCGCAGCCGCGCGTGCCGGTGAGCAACATGTTGTTGGCCGGCTGGCCGGCGGCGAACTGGCGCGTGTTGGCGACGGCGCGGGCTTTCTGGTCGTCGATGTCGTGCAGGTCGGCGAGCCTGATCGGGTGCGGCCGCACGACCGGTTGCAGCCAGCCACTGCCGTTGGCGCCCTTGCGCCAGCGGAAGGCGACGGCGGCCTTCCAGTCGGGCACGGAGTGGCCGGCCGGCAACAGGGTGTCGATGCGGTCGAGCAGTCGCTCGGCACGGGCGAGAAAACGGGACAGTTCACTTGCGGAGTCGGTCATGGCGGGGCGGTAGAATGCGAGGCTTCAGGAATCCCGAACTCTAGCGAACGAATGAAGAAATACCAACTCGCGGCCATTCTGCTGCTGCCGCTGCTTCTTTCCGCCTGCGCACAATTGCGTGATGCCGGCTGCCCGTCGGCCACCTGTGCCCCTTGCCCGAAGTGCCCGGGGGCCGAACCGGCCGTGCCGGCACCGCCGCCCGCGAAGCCCTTGCAGCCTGCGCGCTGGGAGGATCTGCCGGGCTGGACCGAGGATGATCTTGCCGCCGCCTGGCCAGCCTTCCAGCAGAGTTGTCGCGGCCTTGCCGGCAAGCCGCAATGGCCGGCCTGGCGCCAGGCCTGCGAGGCGGCCAAGGCGGTCGATGCGAAGAGCGGAGCAGCAAGCACGGCAAGCATTCGCCGCTTCTTCGAGACGCAGTTCCAGCCTTATGTTGCCGTGAATCCCGACGGCAACCGCGACGGGCTCGTCACCGGCTACTACGAGCCGCTGCTCGCCGGCGCACGTGCCCGCGGCGAGAAGGCGCGTTTCCCGCTGCACGGCGTGCCGAAGGACCTGCTGACGATCGAACTCGGCGATGTCATTCCGGAGCTCAAGGGGAAGCGCGTACGCGGCCGCCTGGTCGGCAACAAGGTTGTGCCCTACTACTCGCGTGCCGACATCGTCGATCACGCCAAAGGAACGCCGCCGGTCCTGCTCTGGGTGGATGATCCGATCGAGCTCTTCTTCCTGCAGATCCAGGGCTCCGGCCGCGTCAAGCTGCCGTCCGGCGACATGGTCCGCGTCGGTTACGCCGACCAGAACGGGCACCCCTACCAGTCGATCGGCCGCGTGCTGATCGAGCGCGGTGAGCTGCTTGCCAGCGAAGCCTCGATGCAGGGCATCCAGGCCTGGGCGCGCGCCAATCCGGCGAAGCTCGACGAGTTGCTCAACAGCAACCCGAGCTATGTCTTCTTCCGTGAACTCTCGCCCAGGCTGTCGCCGGAGGAAGGGCCGCTGGGCGCACTCGGCGTGCCGTTGCTGGCGGAACGTACGATCGCCATCGACCCGCGCGCGATCCCGCTCGGCGCCCCGGTCTTCCTGGCGACAACCCGGCCGAACAGCGAGGTTCCCCTGCGCCGCCTGATGATGGCGCAGGATACTGGCGGCGCGATCAAGGGTGTCGTGCGTGCCGATTTCTTCTGGGGCTTCGGCGCCGAGGCCGGCGCGCAGGCCGGACGCATGAAGCAGGCCGGGCAGATGTGGGTACTCCTGCCGCCGGGGGCCGCACCAAAATAAAACGAACGGTCCTGTATGGCGCATTTTGCACCGCAATGGTGCGCACATCCGGCTTTCCGCACGGCAATGGTGCGGCTTTCGCTGCGCCGCATTGCCATCTGATTGATTTTTAATGGATAGCGTACTGGCGTAGAAGTTGCTAAATGGCTCCGACCGAATTTTCCGGAGGAAGCATGGACGCACTCAAGACTGCCAACGACACCCTGTTCATTCTGCTCGGCGCCATCATGGTGCTGGCCATGCATGCCGGTTTTGCCTTCCTCGAGGTCGGCACCGTGCGCAAGAAGAACCAGGTGAACGCGCTGGTGAAGATCCTCACCGACTTCGCGGTATCGACGATCGCCTATTTCTTCATCGGCTATGGCATCGCCTACGGCACCAGTTTCTTCGTGGGCGCGGAAGTGCTGGCCGAGAAGAACGGTTTCGAGCTGACCAAGTTCTTCTTCCTGCTCACTTTTGCGGCTGCCATCCCGGCGATCATCTCCGGCGGTATCGCCGAGCGCGCCAGGTTCAACCCGCAACTCGCCGCCACCTTCCTCATCGTCGGCTTCGTCTATCCCTTCTTTGAAGGCATCGCGTGGAACCAGGCCTTTGGCATCCAGGCTTGGCTCAAGGCCAGCTTTGGCGAGGAATTCCACGATTTCGCCGGTTCGGTCGTCGTGCATGCGATGGGCGGCTGGATTGCGCTGCCGGCGGTGCTGCTTCTCGGCGCGCGTCACGGACGGTATCGCAAGAGCGGTGAAATCTCGGCGCACCCGCCGTCATCGATTCCCTTCCTCGCGCTCGGTGCCTGGATCCTCACCGTAGGCTGGTTCGGGTTCAATGTCATGAGCGCGCAGACGCTGGACAAGATCTCCGGACTCGTCGCGCTCAACTCGCTGATGGCGATGGTCGGCGGCACGCTGGTCGCACTGGTGCTCGGCAAGAACGACCCGGGCTTCGTGCATAACGGCCCGCTCGCCGGGCTCGTGGCGGTTTGCGCCGGCTCCGACCTGATGCATCCGATGGGCGCGCTCGTCGTCGGCGGCGTCGCCGGCGCGCTGTTCGTGGTGATGTTCACGCTGACACAGAATCGCTGGAAGATCGACGATGTGCTCGGCGTCTGGCCGTTGCATGGCCTGTGCGGTGCCTGGGGCGGCATCGCCGCCGGCATCTTCGGCCAGAAGGCGCTCGGCGGCCTTGGCGGCGTCGCCTTCATGCCGCAGTTGATCATGACCGCGATGGCGATCACCGTGGCGCTGATCGGTGGCGCGGCCGTCTATGGCACGCTCAAGGCGGCGATGGGGCTGCGTCTCGACCAGGAAGAGGAATACGAAGGCGCCGACCTCAGCATCCACAGAATTACGGCGACGCCGGAGCGTGAACCGAACTGGTAAGGTTGGCATCTACCGCATGAAAATGCAGACAAGGAACCCGGTGCATGCCGGGTTTTTGTTGCCTGCCGTTACCGCCTGCATATTGTTGAAGTAGCCGCATGTGCGGTTAAAATTTATCGTCGCCACATTACCCCACGCCGAAAAATGACCCTCGTCTGGAAAGATGAATACAGCGTCGGCAACGCCGAACTCGATGCCCAACACAGGAAGCTGATGGAAATCTGCAACCGGGCGCAGGCCTCACTGGCGCAATCCGACGCGGGGGATCTGCATCTCATCCTGAACGAGCTGGCCGAGTACGCGAAATACCACTTCCGGACGGAGGAACGGTTGCTCGAAGAATGCGGCTGCCCGCTTCTCGACGGGCAGCGGGCGGGTCATATGGCCTACGAGGAGCAACTTGTCGAACTGATGCTGGAGGCGACGTCGAGTCTGCCCGACAAGGCTGCCATTCATCGCCACGTTTACGACTGGTGGATGCATCACATCCTGGGTAGCGACCGGCAATACGCGCCGTATCTCAAGTAGTTGCCGCCATCGGGTACTCCCGTTTCGGCCTGCCGGGGGACTGCTCAAAAAGCAGCCGGTTCTGGCGTCCCCGCATCAGCCCCGAAATGCCGCTGCCGCTTGCCGTCGCCAAACGGCGGGAGAAGCGCCTGACCAGCGCCGGAAGGCGCGTGCAAAGGCCGTGACGTCGGCATAGCCGAGCTTGTTGGCGATGTCCTCGAGCGAGACGGCGGATGCGTGAAGGAGCACGCGTGCCGCATCGAAGCGTACGGCATCGAGAAGCGCCCTGAAGGTGGTTCCGTTCTCCTGCAGGCGTCTGGCAAACGTGCGCCGGTTCATGCCGAAGGCGCGAGCGACCTTGTCCTGGCCGATGCAACCGGTGGCCAGCAGCGTTCGCATCACACGCTGTATCCTGTCCTTCGCCACTTCCCCGTCGCCGATGCGTGCCGTCTCCCGTAATTGCGAGGTGATGAAGTCGCGCAGCAGCGGGTTCGCACCTGCAATCGGGCGCATCAGGAATCCCGCGTCGAACACAACGGCGCTCCGGTCGGCATCGAAGCGAACCGGCGCGCCGAAATGACTCGCGAAGGCCGAGCTGTCGGCCGGCGCGTGGCACGCGAAACTGACTTCGCGCAGGACGAAGTCGGGCCCGCAGATTTCACGCAGCAGATTGGCTGCGATGGCGAGTGCGCCGAACGTGATCTGCTCGCTGCCGGGCACATCATGTTCCAGCACCTCGTAACCGAGCGCGGCGAGGCCGCCTTCCAGTTGCAGATAGGGGGCTGCGCCCTCGTCGTGCAGGTGCAGATAGGACTGCAGGGCCGCCAATCCCGTGCCGACAGTTTCCGAGTTGGCCACCAGGTAACCGACGGTGCCGAGCATTTCCAGACCCGTTCGCGTACAGGCCCGCAGCCCGATATCCGCGAGCCCGGTATGGTCTGCAGCGAGGCGGGCCAGTTCCCCGAGCCTGGCGAACGGGATCACGTTGTCGGGATGGCCGAAGGCCTCGGCCGGAAGTCCGACTGCCGCCATGAGGGCGTCGGCGTCGATGCTGCGCTCGCGAAGCAGCGCCACGATCGCCATGGCGCCCCCGACGCGGATGACCCGGTTGCTGATCGGCGGACGACCGCGTCGGGTTGGGGTTACGCTTTCCAAGGCAGTTCCTGAGAGAAATTTCAGTTCGATTTTGGCACGAAATGTCAGGAATTTGGAAAAACTGCCGCGCTATTGCGCCGTGGCATTATCTATACTGCATCTGTCCCGCGCCGATGCGC
>DAORCC010000085.1:8512-9670 GCA_035345235.1 Azospira sp. | reverse complement strand
GGCAACATGGAAATCCACCTCGACCGCCGCATGGCCGAGAAGCGGATCTACCCGGCGATCAACGTGAACCGCTCCGGCACCCGCCGCGAGGAATTGCTGCTCAAGCCGGACGTGCTGCAGAAGATGTGGATCCTCCGCAAGCTGCTGTACAACATGGACGATCTGGAAGCGATGGACTTCCTGCTCGACAAGGTCAAGGCAACGAAGACCAACAACGACTTCTTCGATTCGATGCGAGGCGGCCGCTAGGCGGGAAACGGTGCCCAGCCGGGCACGGCGGCCAGCCCTTGCCGGGCTATCGCCCACACGCTCGCCAATCTGAAAATTGCTGGACTTCGCGCTGATTTTCAAGGATAATCGCGCGTTTTGCTGGGGCCGGTCACATCCGCCGGCCGAGAGAACCGAAAGGAAAACCCATGAAAGCCGGTATCCACCCCGATTACGAAGAGATTCAAGTCACCTGCTCCTGCGGCAGTGTGTTCAAGACCAAGTCCACCATGAAGAAGCCGCTTCACATCGAAGTGTGCTCCTCCTGCCACCCGTTCTACACGGGCAAGCAGAAGATCGTCGATACCGCCGGTCGCGTCGAGAAGTTCAACCAGAAGTTCGGCAACCTGCGCAAGTCGGCTTGATCGGCTCGCACGCAGACAGAAAGGCAGCCTCCGGCTGCCTTTTTCTTTGCCACGTCTTTTCATAAACGATGATTGAACCGATCAAGCGGAGCGGATTTCCCCTGCCGCCGCGGGGCTGGCCCCTTGTGGCGCTGCTGGCCGTCTTCATTCTGGCCGGTCTGATCGGCCACGATCCCTGGAAGAACGACGACGCAGTCACCATCGGCGTTGTTGCCGACATGCTGCAGCGTGGCCACTGGCTGGCACCGCACCTGGCCGATCGCCCCTACCCGGACGCACCGCTCTACTACTGGTCGGCGGCCGTCACCGGATTCGTCTTTTCCTGGCTCCTGCCGCTGCATGATGCCATTCGTCTGGCCAGCGGTTTCTGGGTCGCACTGATACTCTTCCTGCTCTATCGTGCCGGCCGCGAATGGCACTGCAACGAGGAAGCGCCTCACGAATTCGCGATTGCCAGCGTGCTGGCGATGGCAGGTTGCCTCGGTTTCCTGGTCCATGCCCACGAAGCCCAACCGATGCTGGTGGC
>DAORCC010000085.1:4867-8412 GCA_035345235.1 Azospira sp. | reverse complement strand
ATTGCAACCCCCTGGCCCATCCTGCTTGCCGCCTTTCAGGCAGATTATTTTGCCGTATGGCTGGCCAGCGAACTGGTCCAGTTCGGCAAGCCCGCCAGTGTGGCTCACACCGCCTGGACCTACCTGACCATGGTTCCGTGGTTCGCCTGGCCGGCGTTGCCTCTGGCCCTGTGGACATTGCGTTCAAAGCGCCGGATGCTGCGCGCGCCGGCCTACCTGATGCCTATCCTGGCCACCCTCGCCGCCTGGCTCACGCTCTCCATCACCTTCGAGGCGCGCAGCAGTTCGGCCCTGCTGTTGCTACCGCCGCTCGCGCTCCTCGCCGCGCCCGGTGTCGCGACGCTGCGCCGTGGCGCTGCCAACGCCTTCGACTGGTTCGGCATCATGACGTTCAGCTTCTTCTGCCTCCTGATGTGGATCGGCTGGAGTGCCATGGTCCTCGGCTGGCCGGAAAAACTGGCCGGGCGCGTTGTCAAGCTGGCCCCGGGGTTCGTCGGAGAATTCAAGCTGCTCGCATTCCTCCTCGCCATCGCCGCTACCATCGCGTGGGGCTGGATGCTGACGACCGGCCAGCGCCAGCGCTCCCCGTGGCGGGGACTGGTTCATTGGCTGGCCGGACTGACAGCCCTTTGGATGCTGCTGATGAGCTTGTGGCTGCCGTGGATCGAATACGGCAAGAGCTATCGCTCGCTCGGTGTCGCTCTCAAGTCGGCCCTGCCTGCAGGCTATGGCTGCGTAATCGGTCGCAACATGTCGGATGCGAACCGGGCACTGATCGACTACTGGGCAGGCGTACCGCTGAGAGCCGAAGGAACATCAGGTGCGAAACGTTGCGACTGGATGGTCACGATCCGCGATGCGAGCCAGAACCGCAATCTGGAAGTCAGCGGCTGGATCATTGCCGCCGAGATGCGCCGGCCGAGCGAACGCAGCGAGCGATTCATCCTCTACCGGCGCGCACGGTAAACGGGCCGGGCAATCAGCTGGCGCTATTGCCGTCCATCTGCGACTGCAGATAGTTTCTCAACCCGACCATGTCGATCGTGCCGAGTTGCTGCTCCAGCCAGTGCGCATGATCCTCCTCGGTATCATCGAGCATCTGCTCCAGCCCCTCCCGGGTCACGTAGTCGGCGGCGGCTTCACAGCGCACAATCGCCTTCTTCAGGTCGGCAACCACCAGGTACTCGACCGCGAGATCACTCTTCAGCATCTCCGGTACGTTCTTGCCGATTTTCAGTGGTGATGCCGGAACCATCTCCGGTGTGCCATCGAGGAACAGGATGCGGCGAATCAGCCAGTCGGCGTGTTCCGTCTCGTCGTGCATCTCGTGCCAAATACGTTCGAACAGGCGCTTGTAGCCCCAGTTTTCGTACATCCGGGCATGAATGAAATACTGGTCGCGTGCCGCCAGCTCGCCGGCAAGCAGGTGGTTTAGGATGCCGATGATTTCCTTGTTGCCTTTCATGGCCCGCTCCTTACAGCTTGAGGAAGTTATCGCGGTAATAGCGCAGTTCAGCGATCGATTCGCGGATGTCCGCCATCGCCGTATGGTCAGCCTTTTTCTCGAAGCCCTTGGCGACTTCGGGCTTCCAGCGCCGGCAAAGCTCCTTCAGGGTCGACACGTCGAGGTTGCGGTAATGGAAATACGCCTCCAGTTCCGGCATGTACCTCGCCATGAAGCGCCGGTCCTGGCAAATCGAGTTTCCGCACATCGGTGATACCCGCTTGCCCACCCACTCGGCCACGAAGGCCATCGCCTCGGCGGCAACAGCTGCTTCATCGGTTGTAGATGCGCGAACCCGTTCGATCAAGCCGGAACGGCCGTGCGTCTTCTTGTTCCAGTCATCCATCGCATCGAGCACGGCATCTGACTGATGCACCGTCCACACGGGCGATTCGGCCAGTGTCTCAAGCCGGGCATCAGTGACAACCATCGCCAGTTCGATGACGCGATCGCGATCCGGATCAAGCCCCGTCATCTCCATGTCCAGCCAGATCAGGTTGTTTGCGTCTTGTGCCATATAATTCGCCTGAACTATCAAAGTATCTATTCTGTCACAACGGCATGCCCGACACCTTCGCCTCCAGCTTCACCGCCCTCTTTCTCGCCGCCCTCGGGATCTCCGTCGCTATCCGCATCTGGCTTGCCAGCCGGCAAATTCGCCATGTCTGCGCCAGTCGCGATCGCGTACCCGCCGAATTCGCCGATCGCGTCGCATTGGAGGCACACCGGAAGGCGGCCGATTACACGGTAGCGAAGGTTCGCTTCGGCTTCGTCGCCCTCACCGTCGAAACAGCCTTGCTGCTCGCACTGACGCTGGGGGGCGGCATCGATGCACTCGCCGCCTGGTGGCAAGCACGCTGGCCAGCCCTGACGGCCGGTCTGGGCCTGATTTTTTCGCTGCTACTGATCTCGGGATTGGTCGACCTGCCACTCGCCTGGTGGCGTCAGTTCGTCATCGAAGCGCGCTTCGGCTTCAACCGCATGACGCCAGGGCTGTTTCTGGCCGACACGCTGAAGAGTGCACTTCTGGCCGCCGTCATCGGCGCCCCCGTGATCCTTGCCGTGCTCTGGCTGATGGAGACGATGGGCAGTTACTGGTGGCTGCATGTCTGGCTCTTCTGGTGCTGCTTCAATCTGTTGATCCTGTTCATCTATCCGACCTGGATTGCCCCTCTCTTCAACAAGTTCGAGCCACTTGCCGAGGGCGAGGTCCGCCAGCGTGTCGAAGCACTGCTCGCACGCTGCGGCTTCCACTCCGGCGGCCTTTTCGTCATGGATGGCTCCAGGCGTTCTGCGCATGGCAACGCCTACTTCACGGGCTTCGGAAAAACCAAGCGGATCGTCTTCTTCGATACGCTGCTCAAGCGCCTGCAACCCGCCGAGATCGAAGCGGTGCTGGCGCACGAGCTGGGTCATTTCAAGCGCCGCCATGTCGTCAAGCGCATCATCACGATGTTTGCGCTCTCACTGCTTTTTCTCGCTGCACTCGGCCAACTCATCTCTGCACCGTGGTTCTATGCCGGCCTTGGCGTGGGTGCGGAGGTGCAGGGGACTGCGGTCGCACTGGTACTTTTCTTCCTGGCCATACCGGCTTTCGTTTTTCCGCTGACCCCGCTCGGCAGCATGCTGTCTCGCAAGCACGAGTTCGAGGCCGATCACTACGCGGCGCAGCATGCAAACAGTGAGGATCTGGTGCGCGCGCTGGTCAAACTTTACGAAGACAACGCCGCGACCCTGACACCGGACCCGCTGCACTCGCTTTTCTACGATTCGCACCCGCCGGCAGCGATCCGCATCGCCCACCTGAAAGCGGCGACTTGAAAGCACACGGCCTGATCATCGCTGCGCACGGCCGCCAATACCTGGTCGAGTTCAGCGACGGCTCGACCCGCCTCTGCTTTCCGCGCGGCAAGAAGAGCGAACTGGCCTGCGGCGATCGTGTCGAGGTCGCCGCCACCGCCGATGGTCAGGGGGTCATCGAGAAAACCGGCGAGCGCAGCAGTCTGCTCTACCGTTCGAACGAGTTCAGGCAGAAACTGAT
>DAORCC010000085.1:2534-4767 GCA_035345235.1 Azospira sp. | reverse complement strand
AAGTCGACGCTGCTCAATGCGCTCGTCCCCGGCGCCAATGCCGCGACCCGTGAGATTTCTGAAGCACTCGACACCGGCAAGCATACAACGACGCACGCGCGCCTCTACCATCTCGATGCGGAAACGCACCTGATCGACTCACCAGGCTTGCAGGAGTTCGGCCTCCATCATCTGGACCTGCATACGCTTGAAGCGGCTTTCCCGGAATTTGGCCCGCATCTCGGTCGCTGCCGCTTCCGCGACTGCCACCACGACCGCGAGCCCGACTGCGCGCTGCGCGGCGCACTGGCTCGCGGCGAAATCGACCCGCGGCGATTCGAGTGCTACCAGATGCTGCGCACGGAAGTGGCGTGAACCGCTAGAATCGTCCGATGAGCGAAATCAACATCTCCCGCAGGCACGGCAAGACGCTGGCCAAGGCGCGCAAGGCTGCGCAGCACATGTCGGCCGAACTGGAAGCGGATCTGGACATGACCGCCACCTGGGAAGGCGATGTCCTGAGTTTTCAGCGCCCCGGCGTGAAGGGTACGATGACCGTGGATGCGCAGGAAGTGCGCATCAATGTCCGACTCGGTCTCCTGTTCATCGCGTTCAAGCCGGTCATCGAACAGGAAATCCACAAGTTCTTCGACGAGAACTTTCCTGCCTGATCAGGCGTTCTTGAGCGCCGTCACCAGATCGATGTACTGCTGCATCGCCGTTTCCGGTGCAGTCCCCTTCAACTCGGCCCAGGCATCGTATTTCGCACGCCCGACCATGTCGGTAAAGCCAGGACGCTTGCCCTGCACGTCGCCTTCGGAACCCTGCTTGAAAAGGGAATAGAGCTTCAGCAGCGTCATGTTGTCGGGACGCTCTGACAGCGTCTTGGAGGCAGCGACCGCTGCGTCGAACTGGGCTTTCAGATCACTCATGGCCATCACCTTGGGTTGTATGCATTTTCGATGCTGCTGCCCGGGAAACCCGGCTTGAGTATTATATTGGCTGCAATCGAAATGAGGAGCCTCACCAGCATGAGCAAACGCGAACGCATCTCCCATGTAGACACCGCGTGGCTGCGCATGGACAGGCCGACGAACCTGATGCAGATCGTGGGCGTCATGATCTTCGATGGCCGCCTGGATTTCCAGCGCTTCCGCCGCACCGTAGAGGCGCGGCTGCTGCGCTACGAACGCTTCAGGCAGTGCGCCGTCGTTGAGGGCAGCGGCGCCTGGTGGGTCGACGATCGCAATTTCGATCTCGATGCGCATATCCGGCATACCCTGCTCCCGTTTCCCGGCGGCACGACTGAACTGCAGCGCTACGTGGCCGAACTTGCCAGCACTCCGCTCAATCCGCACCGGCCTCTGTGGGAGTTCCAGGTGGTGGAGATGGAAACCGGCGATTCCGCGCTCGTCGCCCGTATCCATCACTCGATAGCGGATGGCATTGCACTGATCGGCGTCATGCTGTCGCTGACCGATCTGGACGCCAACGCCGCCCCCGATGCCGAGCACCCTCCCCAGCACCTGCGCATTCAGGATGACACCGACTCGCCGGACAGCCTGGGCGATCTCTTCTGGCGCTGGATCTATCAACCGCTCTCGGATGCCACGCTGTCGGCGATCCGTCTGTCGGGCAACCTGTGGGTGAAATACGTCGGTCTGATGCTCGACCCGAACAAGGCAGCGGAATATACCAGGATCGGCACCGGCATCGCCACCGAGGTCGGCAAGCTGGCAATGATGCCCAACGACTCGCCGACACGCTTCAAGGGAGCGCCGGGCGTACAGAAGGCGGTTGCATGGTCGGAACCGATGTCGCTGCCGGAGGTGAAGGCAGTCGGCAAGATTCTCGGCTGTTCGGTCAACGACATGCTGCTGGCGTCAGCGGCCGGGGCTCTGCGCAGTTATCTCGCCGAGAAGGGAGACGCCGTCGACGATCTCGAAGTACGTGCGCTGGTACCGGTCAATCTGCGCCGCCCCGGCGACGAACAGGCACTCGGCAACCGCTTCGGACTCGTAGCGCTTGAGTTGCCGGTCGGCATCGAGAACCCGCTGGCCCGACTCTACGAGACGCGCAACCGGATGGAGGCCCTCAAGGGCTCGTTGCAGGCCATGCTGACACTCTCCATCCTCGGCGCCGTGGGCATGGCACCAAAGTTCGTGCAGCAGCAGATCCTCGACCTGCTCGCCAACAAGGCCTCGGCGGTCATGACGAATGTCCCCGGTCCGCAGAAGCCGCTATGGTTTGCCGG
>DAORCC010000085.1:0-2434 GCA_035345235.1 Azospira sp. | reverse complement strand
TACTTTTCGCCCTGGGGCTTCTCGTCCATCTTCTTCGAGAAGTAACGGGCGTAGTAAATCGCCATCCCGGTCGTAAAAGCGATCACGAACAGGCTGAACAGCCCGATGTCACTCGTGAAAAGAAGTTCCCAAGCCATGATGTTACCTCCCTGTAAGTAGTAATTGCGTCAGTTGGAAACCGATGGCGCGATACTCGCTGCCTGCAGATGTAGCGCCGGCTGCTTGTCGACATTCCATTCGGCAGCGAGACGCCACCGCTTCTGCTGGTCTTCCACCTGCACATGCCAGCGGCCGCTGAGCGGCGAACTCAAGCGCCCCGAGTAAAAGCCGGAGCCATCGCGCGTCAATACAATGCTCTGATCGTTTCCCGAACGCGTTGGATGGATGACACGCAGCGCCACGCTGTCCGACAGCAGACCGCCCTGCCTGGCGTTCAGAAGCAGACGGACTTCGGAAGTTGCCCCCAGCATCAATTCACCGGACAGGCCAAGGCCGGCGGCCTCCTGGTCGCGTGCAATTTGCTGGCTGACCGCAAGGCCCTTCTTGTAATAGTCGTCCTCGACCAGACCGTCGTTGCTGCGTACGGCCAACCAAGCGGTAGCGATGCCCGCAACGACGACGATGGCGGGACCGGCCATCAGGATCCACGGCCACGGTTCGCGGTACCAGGGCTTGCTGGCTGGATCGATCTTCTTCATGGCAGCAGGAAGGTCGCTTTCTCGCGTTTGGCGATCTTTTCGTGATTCATTGCCACGACTTCGAAGAAGATCGGGTTCGAGCCACGATTGCCACTCTGCGCATCGGCACGCACCGTGACATCGATCGACTTCAGGCTGGAGGCAGGCACTTCGACGATCCGTTCGCCGGCGATCTCGATGCCGTCGAGGCCGCTGACGGAGAGCGAGAAGCGGTGCGCAGTCTCGCCCGTGTTCGAAATATGCATCGTGTAGAGATTCTCGATGCGCCCGTCGTCGGCTTCACGGCTGAGAACGGAGCGATCGCGGATGATGTCGACCTTCAGCGGCACGCGTGTTGCCATTGACCAGGCGGTTGCCAGGATGATGGCGATCAGGATGCCGCCGTAGATCAGCGTCCGGGGCCGCATCAGATGCGCGGCGATATCCTTCGCGGTGTAGTGCTTTTCGAGCGCAGCCTCGGTCGAGTAGCGGATCAGGCCACGCGGATAGCCGACCTTGTCCATCACCTGATCACAGACGTCGATGCAGGCAGCGCAGGCAATACATTCCATCTGCAGTCCGTCGCGGATGTCGATCCCGGTCGGGCAGACCTGTACGCACAGGCTGCAATCGACACAGTCGCCGAGCCCCTTGGCCTTGTGATCGACGCCCTTCTTGCGCGCGCCGCGCGTCTCGCCACGTTCCGGGTCATACGAGATGATCAGCGTATCGGGGTCGAACATGACGCCCTGGAAGCGGGCGTAGGGACACATGTACTTGCAGACCTGCTCGCGCAGGAAGCCGGCTTGCATGTAGAGGAAGCCGGCGTAGAAGAAGATCCAGAACCACTCCCACGGGCCGAATGAAAGTGTCTTGGCGGACTCGACCAATTCACGGATCGGCGTGAAATAGCCGACGAAGGAAAAGCCCGTCCACACGGCCACCAGTATCCATAGCGCATGCTTGGTCGCCTTGAGCCGCCACCAGCGGGCATCACGCGGTCCCTTGTCGAGCTTCATGCGGGCGGGACGCTCGCCTTCTATCTTCGTCTCTATCCAGAGCAGGATCTCGGTGTAGACGGTCTGCGGGCAGACGTAACCGCAGAACAGGCGCCCACCGATCGCCGTGACGAGGAACAGGGCGTAGGCAGAGATGATCAGGAGTATCGCCAGATAGAGCACGTCCTGCGGCCACAGCACGAGGCCGAAGAGATAGAACTTGCGCTCGACCACATGGAACAGCACCGCCTGGCGCCCATTCCATTCCAGCCAACAGGTACCGTAGAAAATGAGTTGCGTAAACCAGACCATGGCCCAGCGCCAGTTGGCGAAGAGGCCGGTCACGCTGCGCGGATAGACCTTCTTGTGCTTCTCGTAAAGACTGACCGTCTGCACTACCGCCGGTTTTGCGTCTTTTTCGTTTGCCTGAGTCATCTCGATTTCCTGATCGTCTTCAGAATTGCACGAAGCGCTACTATTTCACGAAGCCAATCATGCAATTATGATGAATATCAGTTTCTGCTGATATATAGAAAAAAAGCGGGCACGGCGTGATGCCGGCCCGCTTTTGCGTACTGCTTACTTCTTTTCGCCGGCAGCCGAAAGGCTGTAAACGTAGCCGGCAATGACATGCACCTTGCCGTCGCCGAGGAATTCCTTCCATGCCGGCATCACGTTCTGGCGACCCTTGGTGATCGTCTCGACGATGGCGGCTTCGCTGCCACCGTACAGCCAGACCTTGTCGGTCAGGTTAGGCGC
>DAORCC010000084.1:0-9671 GCA_035345235.1 Azospira sp. | reverse complement strand
ATGCATTTGCTGTTCGGCTCGCCGGGAGATTTTGTTGGCGGTTTCAATGTTGTTTGTATTCATGAGCACAATTATACAATAAAATGCATAATATGTCTCAACTATATTAATTTTTTAGTAGTAAAAGGGCCGCGCTCATTTATTTGTTTTGGGCATTTATTTATCGACCGTTGCAGATGTTGGATTACTGCTTCTTCTTGCCCTCGGCGTACGAATGGTTCACGGAAATTCCACCGCTGGACGAAGCGGAAGTGACTAGCGGTACGCTGTTTTATCAAAGGATTGGTAATGCGCGGCGATTATTTGACCGGCGTGCGCAATGACGCGGGGACACAGATCTTTACCTGCGGAATAGGCTTGTGGAGCCACCCGGCGTGTACCGGCGTACGCCCCGACGACAGCCTGATCGGGAAAGCGGTGACGGTCTGGTGGTTCGAACAGTCGGTGTATCCCTTCGTGCGCAACAAGCGAGTGCTGCGCCTGGTTGTCGCCGGCGAAGAAAAAAGAACTTACGAAAAAACCTTGCGGCTAACCGGAAAAAACAAACAGCGCATCCCCTGGTTCGTCTCTATTTCAATGGGATGTTTTTTAATCCTTGCATTGTGGTATGCAAAAGTTATACGGAGAAGACTCGATGAGCAGTAACCCAACATCTGCTCTCGCGGGCCAATTACTCTCTTACTACAGCACCCCTGTCGCCATCACCATCGGGGTCAGGTCTTGCATTGCCTGGTTCCCAAGGTCCACATTGGGGACCCACTCTGGGAAGCTCCAGCTTCCTTTCCCGGCCTGATCTAATGTGCGAAGCCGCGGTCTGCAAGCGGGAATTTCAAAAAACGGGGTTCCCAAGGTGGGCCTTGGGAACCAGAAAAAAGAAGCAAGAATCACGACTTGGTGTCGTCCGCGCCGTCTGCGCTGACGCGGGCAATGCGTTCATCGGGCGGTATCTGCCCCAGCCACTCGGGCGGCATGGACGCGCCGCCCACGTTGCTATGGCCCGAATCGCCCGCGTTTCGGCATCAACCCCAGGATGCCTGTTTGCCTATTCCACTTGTGCCAAGGCATCTTCATGTAGCTGACGCAGGATCAGGAGGGAGGAAAATTCTCGCGCCAGGCGCCGGGGATGATCTGGCGCCTGCGGCTCCAGAAGCGTATCGACCAGCGCGGTCAGCGCCGCGGCCAACGCCGGCCAGCCGAGGTGCCGCAAACGGGTAACGGCCGCGCGACTATCCGCCAGCCAAGACGGCGGCAAGGCGCGGAGACCATGGTGCAACAGCGCGGCCAGCAGGTTCTTGATCTCGTTCAGCGCGACCGCCAGCGGATCGCTCTCCGCCGCCCTGGCCCGCCCCAGAGGCAGGGCGGCCAAGGCGTCGGCGCAGCCGGAAGCCGTTGCTGTCGAATCGAGCGACAGCACGTGGTCGCAGACCAGGCTCCACGGTTCCAGCGTCGGGAGCTCGCCTTGCCAGGAGAGCAAGCCTCCGATATGACGACATCGACCCTGACGACCGTCGATGGCCGCGACAAACTGCTCCAGTGCTTGACGGGGATGGGCGGCGTGACGGCGTGAAATCAGCACGGAGTTTCCGTCTGGATCGAGCGCCGCGCACTGCACGGTTTGCAATTGAGGATCATAGAGGGCATCGGTGATCTCAACCGGGCTGAAGACGATGAAAGAGCCCGCGGCTTGACGAGCCTGCACCAGCGGATGGCGAGGCCGCGTACGAACGAGGTCGGCGACACGGGTGTAGCGCACGGGTGGTGTCAGGACGTCCCAATCGCCGGATTGCGGAAGCAAGCTATTTTGTGAGCTGCGAGCGCGGGCCAGCGCGATCCGCCCATCGGCAAAACGACGTGCTTTTTGCGACAGCAGTTGGCCTGTGAGCAAGGCGTCGAGTTTGACGCCGGGCGCCACACGTTCGCTGGCGCGTCGCTGCGCTTCGTGGCGGGCGCTTTCCTCGGGGTTCGCGGCGACCGGCGAGTCCGCAGGCGGTAAAACGTGCCAGTCATGCGCCAGAACCATCGGGGTGCCGGTATCCAGATCGGCCAGCACCAGTCGGGTACGGCGCATGTGGCCGTCGCGTTCCGTACGGGCGCCGAGACAGACGAGACGCAGGCGGTCCAGCGTCACTTCATGTGGCTGGCCGATGCCGAGCACCTCCCGGGCTCGCGCGGGAGCGGCGCCCAGCTCGAGCCGGAGGAAGAGTTCGGTGAGCCGATCGACACCGTTTTCGGCGGCATAACGGACACTGCGGGCGGCCCAGGCGGCGCTCCAGTCTTCCAGGTCGGTGAGAACGGCGACGATCCATTCGGCGCCGGCATCGGCCGCGGCGACCCGCGCCAGACTCAGCGGCTGGGCGTTGCCGGCCGGGCCGCCAACGACGCCATGATCGAGCAAGGCGCAGAGATAATCGAAGTACGGCCCGGGGTCGAGTCTGACGTCGGTGGCCGGTGCGCCAAAATGAACGTCCACCCCGGCCGCCGCCGGCGATTCCGCATCGGCCTGGCGGAATGCCCAGACCCCCAGCGCGACGTGTTCGCAGGCCGCTTGCTGGATGCAGTCGCAGCGTGCCGCCTCGATGGCCGCGCCGGCCCAGAAGCGCACGGTGGCGGCGGGCAGCCGCGCCGTGTCGCAGGGCTCGCCGGCGGCCCGGCGGCGGACGAGCACGGTCAGTCCGGCGTCGCGTTCCTTGACCGCCCGCGCCAGGACGGATGCGGCCAGCAAGGTGGCCAGCGCGGTGTCGGAAGCGGCGCCCGGTGAAACCGGTGAAACCGGAGGAGCGGACGGGCCGGCCGACGGCGCTCCGGCCGCGCCAGCCTCGGCGCGAAACTGCAGGGCGGCGATCAGCCGGTGGCGGCAAATTCCCGTCGCCGGACAACTGCAGTGCGCCTGCGCGAGCAGCTTTCCTGCCGGCCAGCGAGTGACCACGCCGTCCGGAAATTCCGCCACCAGCGTGGCGTCTTCATCGAGTGAGATCGCCGGCACGTAACCCGCTTCGTGCTCGCGCAGGGCGCGTTTGACCAGCCCGGCGTTGGTCAGTTGGGCGAGAGCTTCCGGCGAAAGGTGTAAAAGGTCGGGACGCATGGACGCGCCATTTCGTCAGCGCAGCTTTTCAGCCAGCCAGCCGGCCAGTTGGCCGGGGGTCATGGCGCCGACATGGGCGCCGAGATCGGCCAGCCGGCTGGCCAGTTCCCGGTCGAACACCGGCCTGGCCACCTCGTCGAGCGCGGCCAGGCCGAGCACCTGGGTGCCCTGCCCGAGCAGCGAGGCAACCTGGTCGAGCAGCACCTGCGGGTTTGCGCCCTCGAAGAAATCGCTGATGGCGACGACGATCGCCCGCTTGGGTACGTCGATGTTCTGGGCGGCGTAGGCGATGGCCTGGCCGATATCGGTGCCGCCACCGAGCTGCACCTGCATCAGTGTCGCCACGGGGTCGTGGACCTCGTCGCTGAGATCGACGATTTGGGTGTCGAAAGTGATCAGATGCGTCCGGACGCCGGGCAGATTCCACAGGCAGGCTGCCGTCACCGCCGCGTGAATGACGCTGCCGACCATGCTGCCGCTCTGGTCGACGAGGAGAAAGATCTGCCAAGGTTGCAGGCGCTTGCGGGTCTGGCTGAAGAACAACGGTTGTCGGACGATGAGTTGCCGACGTTGTGGATCATAGTGCGTGAGGTTGCGCCGCACGGTTTCCCTAGCGGCGAACTGGTTGGCGGCACCGTGACGGGAAAGGCTCTGGCGATGGCGACGACCGGAAAAAGAGCGTTCGATGTCCCGGGCGAGCTTTTCGATCAGTTCGCCAACCACTTTGGCGACCAGCGTTCTGGCCATGGCCAGCACCGCTGGGTTCATCAGGTGCTTGGTGCGCATGACGGCGGCCAACAAGGTCGGGTTCGGTTCGACGCGTTCGAGAACCTCCAGGTTGGTGACCACCTCGTCGATAGCGTAACGCTCGATGGCGTCGCGTTCCAGACGCTCGATGGTTTCTTTGGGAAAGAGTTCGTGAATCCGGTTGATCCATTCCGGCACGCTCAGACGCGAGGCTTCACTGCCGCCGTGTCGCCCCAGCGCGTCGGTGCCGAGTGCCCCGCCATCCCGCCCATAAAGCCAGGTCAGGGCCTGATCCATCGCCATGACTGACCCGCCCGTTGCGGGCAAGGCGCTTTGCAGGCTGGGCTGGGCGGCCTCGCCGAGCAGCAGGCGCCAGCGTTCGGCGGGCGTCAGCGAAATGGCGCCAGTGGATTCGGTCACGCTCAAACCTGCGTGTGCCAGGCCAGTCGTTCCAGATCACGCAGCATCTCGCTGCGGAAGATCGCCGACAGCTCGCCCCAGGTCGGCGGTGCTGGCGCGGCGCCGCTGGCAGTGTAAACGAATGGGATGGGCAGAAGAATGAGCTTATCGATTTCTTGTTCTTCGTCGATGCTTGGAGCCTCGCCGACGAACCAGCCGGGTTCGAAAGACATGGTCACCGCGTGCTTGTCGCCGAGCAGCTTTTCCAGGCTGTCGATCATTCCACCGTCCCCCACGCAGCGTTTCCAGCCGCGTTGCTCCAGTCCGAGCAGGCTGCCGGTGCTGAGTCTGCGCTTCTCGTAGCGCGGCAGGACGCTGAGCCGCATTTCCTCGGCGGTCATGGCGTAGGTGGCACGGGCCAGTTGCTCGAAGGGCTGGAGAATCTCGTAATCAGCCAGGAGGGCCAGCCAGCGCTTGCGCAGTTCCTCGGTCAATTCCAGCGCATGCGGCAGGCCGACGCTACCAGCAGGGTCGATTTCGCAAGACACATCGTCGACGTCGGCGAGGCTGAGATCTTCGCAGAGGCGAAAGGTGGCAAGCATGCTCGCTTCGGCGTCGAACGTCGCCCATACCAGCCGTTGACACAGGGTACGCAATACCGGGTGCCGCGCAACGATGAACAGGAAATCCGCGGCTGGCCAGCGGCGCTGCCCGCACATCGCCGCTTCCATTCGCACGCCCTGCGTGCTGGCGACCAGCTTGGCCTGCTTCTTGAACTCCTTCCAGTCGGTTACGGCATATTTGGCCAGTGCCGCATCATCCTTGACACCGGGCTTGGGCAGGTCTTTCAAACGCACGCCGGCCGCGTCGTGAACTTGCGGTAACAACTCGGGAGTCAGGCTGGCGGTGAATTGCCGCGGCCCGAAGTCCAGCAGCAGACGGCCGCGCTCGTCGAGGCCCAGCGTCGGCACGGTACGGTCGGCCAGTTGCTCGAGCGTCAGACCACGTTCTTCGGCGATCCGCTCCAACGCCTTGGCGGCGCGATCCTGGAGGTCGCCATAGCGTTTCTGCTCGCGGAAGGTCGACAGCAGCATCAGGGCGGTGTCACTGCCGATCTGGGCCAGCATTTCCAAGCCTTCGTAGCTGCGCACACGGTCGAGGCGGCTGCGCCATTCCCGGATACGCGGCGCCAGCGCACGGGCGTTGGCATCGTCGCCCAGACGGCCCTGCAATTCGAAAATCCAGCGATCCTTCGGCGGTGTGCCGTTTTCCAGCCACTGCTCGAACAAACCGAGCATCAGGCGCGCCAGCGACTCGGGCGTGACGGCGGCTTGCAACATGTCCAGTCCTGCGTAGGCTACGTTGCCCTTGCTCAAAGCCAATGGCAACAGGACGTCGGGCAGGTTTGAAACCGGCACGGCTTTCCCGCTGGCGGCCAACAGCAGGCGCGGCAAGGCCGGCAGAGCCAGCCAGGCGGGCAGTTTCGGCAATTGCGCCGGCAGCAGCGCTTCCGGCGGTGTCGCCAGCAGGATCTCGACGGCGGCGAGCGCCTGCTCGCCGTAAGCCTGCGCTTCTGCGCGCAATACCGCACCGTGTCCTTCACGGGCCAGCAGGTAAAGGTAACGCCGGGCATGGGCGGCACTCTCGGCTTCGGCGGAAAAGGCGGCCGGAATCAGTGCCCGGGCGGTGGTTCGCGAGTGCGCCAGCAGCCAATTGTCCGCAAACGTCCGTATCTGTTTGCGCGTGCTAAAGGCGTACTGTGAGAGGTGGAGCGCCAGTCCGTCCGAGTCGACGATTTCCATGATCATCTGCCCCTCTTTTGTGGCAACCGAGGGGGTTACGGTGAGAATCGCTTCGATGTGTTCAGCGCCGAAACGCTTGAGCAGGCGCGCCGCCGGGTTGCTGCAGGTGTCGGGTTTCCTCCCGAATTCATATTGCGGTGTGACGGTGACGTGGGTAAGTGCTAGCTGGCGCAGGAGAGACAGCGCCAAGGCATCGTCGAGATGGCCCAAGTGGTTCAATAGGCTGCCGCTCGCTTTGAGAGGTTTGCGCAGATCACTCTGCCCGACGACGCTGTTCGCCAACACGGTGGCGATATGATCAGGCTTCACTCCCCACAGAAACAGGGTCAGCGCCCGCCGATCCCAGTCGGTCTCGAAATGCCGCTGCAATTCGGCACGGTCGTCACTCCCCATCACATCAGTCTTCTGGTCGCTGCCTAGGTAGTCTACGAACTCCTTTTCGACCTCAAAGTAGATGCGATCGATGCGCAAGCGTTTCATTTCGACGGAGCAATGGAGGTCGTTCCATTTCCAGAGCGCCAGAAAATCGTCGTCCGATAGCCGGCCCGTCGAGTGCAGGAATCGTGCCACTGTCGCAAAGGCATCCGTGTCTTTTTTCATGCTCGCTACATCATAACTTGTAGCACGTATGTCTTTGTCTTGTCGGGCTTGCTCGGACCAATTCAGTAAACCCTCTGGGCTAAGCAGCCTTTCAGACGCCAGAAAAGCATGCAGCAGATCGACGTCATCGAAGCGGATGCTATGGAGACCGCAAACCCAGTTGGACTGGATTTGTGGTCGGGGTTCCACCGAGCCACCTCGCCAGCGCGACCAATCGACGACTGCCGGAGCCTGTCGGGGAGCGAGATTCAGGACCGGCAGTTCGGCGCGCGTCCCCGTGGCCCGCCAGGGCGGTTCGCGCAAAAGAGAGGGCAGTTCATCAGGGCTGGCTTCGGTGATTTTCTCGGTGGGAGTGAGCACGCGCGCCAAAGTTCGGCTTTGTCCCTCGTCGCCCTCTTCCGCCAGCGTGGTCTGCAACGGCGGCAACCATTCGGGATGTGCGTGGAGGAGACGCTGCAGAAGTTGGGCCGCAGCTTGGTCGCGATTGGGATTCAGTGCAAGCAGCCCCCGCAGGGTGTACAGAGGCCAGCGTTCGGCACGATTGGCCACTGCCGCGCGGGCTTCGGGGTGGTTCAGGTTGGCAAGCAGAAGCGCCTGCGCGCTGTCGGTATGGAAGCTGTGCACGATCTGGGCGACCAGTTTGTTCGACATACAGCTGGCCAGATGCTCCAGCGCGTCCGGACCATGCCACTGGATCAGGCATTCACAATCCAGTGCCACCTCGGGCCGGTTGCATCCCATGTACTTTGCCCTCGTGTGTACCACTTCGCTGTTCGCGGCCAAGGTATTCGTCGCGGAAAGATTGATATAAGAAAGACTCGCAATTTCTTTCATGTGCTCCTGAGATTTGGCTTGCAGCTTGGTCAGCCACGCCGATTTGACGCGGCGGCCATCGGGGCGGGCAAAGAACGGATCGGTTTTGACCATGGTATTTTCCTGAATGGGTCAGTGGTTGAATCCATATTCCGCGGCCCAGGCGAGCGCGAGAGCTTCGCTACGCCGGGCGGCGAGATAGCTCGCTTCGCCCTGCGGCAGTTGCGTGAGGCGGGCGCATTCGGGGGTGGAGAGGCCGAGCAGGCGGGCGACCTGGACGGCGATGTCGCCGCGTTCGCGCGGTGGAAACCAGCCGAAGGCGGCGCGCAGCGCCGGCAGCACGACGAGGAAATCCTCGTCGCCGAGCTCGACCAGCGTGGCATGAATGGCTCGCACCAATTCGGGCTGCTCGTCGATCACGGCACGGGTGAGGGCGAACAGGCCGTAGAGGTAGTCGCCCAGATGGCTGCGTGGCGGTATGGCACGGGTCAGACGGATGAGTTCGTCGTCGGTCAAACCGCTTTCGGGCCGATATTGGTGTCCGATCGACTGCACCAGACCGGCAGCGGCGCCGCGCAGAGTCGGCGGTTTGCCGGTGGTGCGGGCGAAGCGGAGCAGGCTGGTCAGGGTGAAGGTGGCGTCGAATTCCGGCAGAGGCTGGTGGTGATGGAGACGCAGCAGACCGGCCAGAACGCGAACGGCGGCAATCTCGGCATCGCCGGTGCCGGCTTCCTGATCATTCATCGCTCCGGAGGGCAGTTCGAGACCGTCGAGCAGCCATAGCAAGCGTTCGCCGATGACGACCAGCGCACCCTGCATCAGAGGCCGGACATCCTGCCCCCAGAAGCCGGCCAGCGCGACGTCGAGCAGCGATAACCCGGCCCGGGCGAGTTCGCCGTGGTCGTGACTGCTGGCGATGCGTTGCCGGAGGACGGCGACGAGTTCGTCGCCGAGATCGAAAAAGCCGGCGCGCACGGCGTCGGTCAGGCCGCGGGCGATCTCCTGCGCCCCGTTCTCGTTTTCCAGGCGCGCCAGCAGGCGGGAACGGGCGGCGGCATCAAGCGTGCCGCCAAAGGCGGCGGCTTCGATCAGGCAGGGCAGCCAGCGTGAGCGGCGGACGAGCTGCCAGTGTTCTTCGAAAGCCAGCGTGGCGGCCAGGCGGCGGGCAGCCAGCGGGGCGCGCATTTCCTTGAGTTCGATGCCGTCGGCGTCGATCAGACGAAGTCGCCAGAGGGTTTGCGCTTCGAGAACATCGTTGGGTCGACGACGGTCGAGAATGCGGTGTTGCGTGCTGGCGGTCAGCGTGATGGCGCATTGCGCCAGGCAACGTTCGACGTCTCCCACCAGCGGCGGCAACGGGGTGTCCGCGGCCAGTTCGCCGGCGCCCTCGCCGGTCAGCGCCAGCAAGACTTCATGCAAGACCGGGTGATCCCGGGGGCCGAGCAGTCCATCGTGACTCCAGGGCGCGGGGGCATTCAGCGCCTCCTTGATGAAGGCGCTTTGCGCCGCATCGAGCACATCGTTGCGTAGCGGAGCCGGATGGCCGCGCAGCCGGGCCAACCCGACGAGGGTGTCGTGGAAGACGATGCAGTCTGCCGTAGACACGGCGACCGCATGGCGGCGCAGACGTTCGACGATGGCGCGCGCGGCGCGTTCGGCGGCGCCGGCCGGGCCGTGTTCGGCCAGCCATTCGTAATAGCGTGGCGATTGCATTCCGGCCGCGTAGCCGGTGAGCGCTTCCAGTTGCCTGGTTTCATAGGGGACGAGGTAAGCCCCTCCCATCTGCGCATCGGTCGGCACGTCGGCACGCGGCTCCTCGTCGACGCGGAGGTCCGGCCACAGTGCTTCGATGGCGCGCTTGTGCCAGCCGCCGCAGACCAGAACGATCGCCCGCCCGGGAAAACGGGCGACGGCCCAGGCCAGCCAGCTCGCCATGCCATACTCGCGGACGGCATCCTGTGGGCTGCCGTTGTCGGCCGGATCGCCGCGCAGCTCATGGAAATAGACGCCCAGGCGGGCTTCCAGTTCGTCCAGATCGGCGGGGGTGTTCAGCGGACCGGCTTCGAACAGGTGATCCCACAAGGCATGATCGCCGTCGCAGCGGGTGCGCTCGGCCAGCGCCTGATTGATCCGGCGATGACGGCCGGGGACGAAAGTCAGCGCCTCTCCCGCCGGGGCATAAGCGCTAAC
This sequence comes from Azospira sp., assembly GCA_035345235.1. Classification (GTDB taxonomy): domain Bacteria; phylum Pseudomonadota; class Gammaproteobacteria; order Burkholderiales; family Rhodocyclaceae; genus Proximibacter. The sequence continues at coordinate 38 of DAORCC010000084.1, read as the reverse complement.
TTTACATTGATGACATCATCGTCTCACATTGATAACGC
>DAORCC010000083.1:0-9778 GCA_035345235.1 Azospira sp. | reverse complement strand
CCGGGCAAGACCGTCACGGTCAAGTTCAAGGCTGACAAGGAAGGCGTCTATCCGTACTACTGCACGGAATTCTGCTCGGCGCTGCACCTCGAGATGCAGGGTTACCTGCTGGTCAAGCCGAAGGGCTGGAAGCCGACCAAGACCGCCGGTGCAGAAAAGGCGATCTATTCGGAAGACGACTACAAGAAGCAGCTGAAGAAGGTTGCTGACACGCAGGCCGTCATCGACCAGGTCGTCGGCTACATCACCAGCGTCAACTTCAAGGACTTCCCTGATGTTGTCGCGATGGTCGATGATGCGACCGACCAGCTGAACAAGATCAAGGATGCCAAGCAGAAGCACGAGGAAGCCGCCAAGAAGAAGGACTGGAACCAGGCGACCCTGTGGGCCGAGCAGGTCTGGCAATACCAGGTCAAGGCCGCCGACCTCGGTCTCCGTGCCAAGACCTACCTTGAGCAGAACGGCGCCAAGAAGGTCAAGTAAGCAATCTTGATCTGAAGCAAGGCAAATTCACGGGGAGCGGCGCTAGTCTGCTCCCCGTTTTCTTCTGGAAAGGAATGACCATGAAAAAAGTAATGGCTTTTGCTGCCCTCGCAGCATTCGTTGCCACCCCGGCACTCGCCAACGACGGCGCCAAGTTGTTTAACGAAAAGACCTGCAACGCCTGCCACGGACCGGAGGGCAAGAAGCCGCTGATGCCGAACTATCCGAAGCTGGCAGGCCAGAATGCCGCCTATGCCGAGCAGCAGATGAAGGACATCAAGAGCGGCGCCCGCAACAATGGCCAGACCGCCGCGATGAAGGGCGTCATGCACCTGGTGAATGACGCTGAAATCAAGGCCATTGCCGACTATCTGTCGAAGCTGAAGCCCTGATTGGTCGGGCAACGGTACGGATGGCCGGTGGCCGCCCATACCGTTGATTCACGTCAAATACATGAATCCACGCGCCTGCTAACTTAGCACCGCGTGATTAATTACCAATCGAGGGGTTGTCTGATGAAGAAGCTGATTATCGCCGCGTCGCTGTCGATCTTTGCCCTGGGCGTCGCCAATGCTGCGCCGCCGGCACCGAAAAAGGAAGGCATCGAGGGCAAGGACTACAAGTGGAACGCCCAGGACGGCGAGAAGGTCGAGGCCCTGACCAAGAAGGGTGACAAGAAGCGCGGCGAAGAGGGTTACGAAACCTGCGGTGCCTGCCACCTGCCCTCCGGCGCGGGTCGTCCCGACGGCACCTTCCCGCAGCTCGCCGGTCAGCACACCACCGTTCTGATCAAGCAGATGGCCGACATTCGTGCCGGTCTGCGCGACAACCCGACGATGTACCCGTTTGCCGCCACGCTGACGGATGCCCAGGAACTGGCTGACGTCGCCGCCTACATCGAAAGCCTCTGCATTCCGATCGAGCACGGCAAGTACGACTCGAAGCCGGGCGATGCCGGCAAGGACTGGAAGGCGCCGACCGACACCGAGAAGCGCCTGGCCGAAGGCAAGGCGATGTACGAGAAGGACTGCAAGACCTGCCACGGCGCCAACGGCGAGGGCGTCAAGGACAAGTTCTACCCCGTGATCGCCGGCCAGCACTACAAGTACCTGCTGCGCCAGATGACCGAGATTCGCGACGGTCACCGCCGCAACGCCAACCCGGACATGGTCAAGGTCATCAAGCCCTACACCAACGAGCAGCTGATCTCGATCTCGGCCTACCAGTCGAGCCTGTCGATGCCGGGTTCGATGTGCAAGCCGAAGGCGGGTGCCGCCCCGGCGAAGAAAAAGTAACTCGCCTCATCCGCATGAAGCCCGTCGTCTCCGGACGGCGGGCTTTTTCCGGTAAACTGTATTAGCAATTAACCATATGCTGTGCATCGCGCAGCACGGGCATTGCGCTGAATGCCTGGAATACCCCGAACGGCCCCCAAGATGGCCGCAGTCCTGACTCCCTGACGTCGCAATGCAAACGAGGACCGAAACAAATGAGCGCAGCACCCAATAAACAGAATCTGATCGTCACTGGCCTCACTCTGTTCGCGCTGGTGATGGTCATCGCCGCCTATTTTTCGCCGATCTGGTGGGTCTCGCTGACTGCCCCGAACTACCCCAAGGATGCCTTTCCCGATGGTATCCGCATCCACTTCCATTTCGATGGGGTCTATAACGGTTGCAGCCCGCTGGCCGCCGGCAGCCGACTGAAGAACGAAATCATCGAGAAGGACCTCGGCCACGAGGATGAGCGCTACAACCCGATCACCGACGCCAAGAAAGACGTCAACAAGGGTGCGCAGGGGCTCGATTGCGTGCATGAGATGAACACCATCAACCACTACGTCGGCATGTATCCGATCGCCACCGGTGGCCCCGTGGAACGCCATCTTGCGAAGTTCTTCTTCGGCATGTTCGCCGTCATGCTGATCGCGTTCGTGCTGCCCAAGCGCAAGGCACGCGTTGCGGTGCTCGCGGCCGGCTTTACCGCTGTCTCGGCCTGGATGCTGGTCGACCAGTACATGCTCGGGCGTCTGGCGGAACACATGGCCAACTACCAGCACGAACTTGGCGCCTACTTCAAGGAGCCGGCCGTCATTGCCGAGCGTACCGCTTTCTGGACCGGCATTGCCCACGGCGGCGTCATCGCCACGCTGCTGTTGTGCGTGGTTCTCGTCGTCGGTGTGGCGAAGCTGCGTGTATTCACGCTGGTGCTGCCGCTGGTACCGGCGCTGTTGCCGATCTTCTTCGTCGGCTTCTATGCGGCCTGGCTGTGGCACTTCGGCCACCACCTGCATCCGATGGGTGCCTTCACGCTCAAGCCGTTCATGCCGACCGTTTTTGGTGAAGGCAAGGTTGCGCAGTTCTCCACCTTCTCCTATCCCTACTACGGCTACGCCATGCTGGTTGCTGCGTCGCTTGCCCTGCTGCCCGCACTTTTGATTCGCCGCAAGCAGATGCAAGAGGGCGCTGTCGAATAAAATACGGGCTTCGAATGTAAGGCTCGTTTAGCGGCCGCCCGATCATGAACAGAGCTGTACCCATGCGTGCCTTGTGTGCCGCGCTCGGTTTCGTCGCCAGCGTGGCGCTTGGCGCGGCCCTCATTGATGATGACCCCGCCCCTGTCCGCGGTGACTCGGGCATGGGCAAGCCGGCAAACTGGGGCGCTGCCGATCAAAAAACACCGCGTCCGCCAGGGCCGAATCGCAGCGATCTCAAATGGTTCCAGGAACTGGTTGACGCCACGCCTGCCGGCGGGACACTGAAGCCTCCGGCCGGATCCTATGCGGGGCCGGTCGTCGTCGACCGGCCGATCATCATCGATGGCAGCAACGGTGTGGTGATCGACGGCGGCGGCAAGGGGACCGTTCTCGTCCTTGAAGGCGGCAATTCCATGCTGCGCGATATCCGCCTGACCAACTCCGGCGATTCGCACGACTCCGACGATGCCTGCGTGAACGTGCGCAAGCACAACAATACGGTCGAGAACGTCACCATCGACGACTGCCTGTTCGGCATCGACCTCAAGCTTGCCAACGACAACCTCATCCGCAACAACCGCATTTCGTCGAAGGTGCGCGACCTCGGTACACGCGGCGACGGCCTGCGTCTCTGGTACAGCAACAACAACCGGATCGAGAGGAACCGCATCATCGACTCGCGCGACATGGTCGCGTGGTACTCCAACGACAACGCCTTCATCGACAACGTCGGTCGCCGCAGCCGCTATTCCATCCATTTCATGTTCGCGGCACGCAACGTGGTCGAGGGCAACCGCTTCTACGACAATGCCGTCGGCGTGTATGTCATGTACTCCGGCGGCGGCGCCATCCGCAACAATGTCTTCTCGCATGCCACCGGCGCCACCGGCATGGCCATCGGTTTCAAGGAGGCGTCCGACGTAACGGTCGAAGGCAACGAGATCATCTATTGCGGGACCGGCATCACCAGCGACATCTCGCCCTTCGAGCCTGGCAGCCAGCTGATCATCCGCAACAACCGCATCGCCTTTAATGTGGTCGGCATGCGTTTTGTCTCGAATCGCGAGGGGCATGTCATCGAGGGCAACAGCTTCGAGGGCAACATGACGCATGTCTCTGTCGACGGGGCAGCAGGAGCCACGAGCAATCGCTGGCATGGCAACTACTGGGACGACTACCAGGGCTTTGACCGCGATGGCGACAATGTCGGCGATCGACCGCACGAACACTATGCCTATGCGGACCAGATCTGGATGGATTTTCCCGCGGCACGCTTCTTCCGTAATTCCCCGGTGATGGAGTCGCTCGATTTCCTCGAACGCCTGGCGCCCTTCTCGACGCCGGTGCTGATCCTGAGGGACGACAAGCCCATCTTCCGTAACCCGGCAAAGGCGAAATCATGAGCGATCAGGCTGACAACGGTGACGACGACCTCAAGCCACCTCCCGGTGCGCAGCGTCCGAAGGCGCCGGTACGCAAGGCCGCGAACCGACGCAAGTTCATCCGCACGGCCGCGCTGACCTGCGGCGTCGTCGGTCTTTCGCTCGCCGGCTGGATGCCGGTGGCGCAGGCACAGAAGAAGCGTCTGCGCCCGCCGGGGGCTCTGGAAGAGCACGACTTCCTCTCCTCGTGCATCAAGTGCGGGCAATGCGTGCAGGTCTGTCCGGTGGCAGCGATCAAGCTGGCCGACATCGACGAAGGCTTCGGCATCGGCGTGCCCTACATCGACGCCCGCGAGCAGGCCTGCGATTTCTCCTGCGACGCCGTGCAGTGCATCCTTGCCTGTCCGACCGGCGCACTGACCTACAAGAAGCCCGAATTCCTCAAGCTGCGCGACGGCATGAAGATGGCGAAGGATCCAGTGCTCAAGGCGAAAGCCAAGGATGCCGAGCCGACGCTCAATCTCAAGGAACGCATCGGCGTTGCCCGCCTGGCGCGACCGGATGCCTGCCTGGCGGTCAAGGGCGAGGGCTTCAAGGGGCAGGCGCGCGGCGCTGCCTTCAAGGGGCGCATGCGCTACATGGATGTCGACCGCTGGAAGCCCGTCCCGGTCAAGGATCATCCGTATGAGCGCGACGTCTGCGATCTCTGCGTCACCGAATGCCCGATCCAGGATGCGATCAAGCTCGAAGCCTTTACCGGGCCCGATGGCCTCAAGAAGTATCGTCCCGTCGTGCTCGAACAGTGCGTCGGCTGCGGCGTCTGCGAAATGATCTGCCCGGTCGAGCCGACCGCGATCGTTGTCGACATCCGCAAGGAATGGAAGGAAGCCTGACCATGGCGACGATGATCGAACGCATCAAGGTCATGCTCGGCAGCGAGCCGCAGAAGCCGACCGAGTTCTCGCCCGAGGCCAAGGAATGGCATGCCATGAAGCGCATGAACAAGGCCGATTTCGAAGCCCTGAAGGAACATGCGCGTCAGCATAACCTTGTCACTCACAAGTGGCGCAACCGGCGTTGGGCCGTGCTGCTGGTCGCCAACCTGCTATTCACCTTCTCGTTCTGGCTCGACATCCAGATGCTCGAGGGCGCGCTCACTGCCTCGCGCTTCGTCGGCTTCCACCTGATCGACCTCAATTCCGCGCTGCAGGTGATGCTGGCCCACAAGCACATCATCGTTAACCTGTTCATCGGCACGGCGACGGTCTTTTTCCTGTGGGTACTGCTCGGCGGGCGCTCGTTCTGCTCCTGGGTCTGCCCCTACCATCTCGTTGCCGAATGGTTCGAGTGGCTGCACCTGAAGCTCGTCGACAAGAAACTCGTCAGCGACCGCCAGTTCCATCGCGGGGCCCGAACCGTGTTCTGGGTACTTTTCAGCGTCCTGGCCCTGGTCTCCGGCTATACCATCTTCGAGACCCTGTCGCCGACCGGTATCCTCTCCCGTGCCCTGATCTACGGCCCTTCGCTGGCGCTGGGCTGGGTGCTCCTGCTGCTCCTGTTCGAGGTGTTCTATTCGCGCCGCGCCTGGTGCCGCTACGTCTGCCCGATCGGGCTCACCTATGGTATGGTGGGCACCCTTTCGCCGGTGCGCATCATGTACCGCCTGGAGCACTGCTTCCACGAAGGCGACTGCAAGAAGGTCTGCCTTGTCCCGCATGTGCTGGACATGGTGGTCAAGGGCCGGGCGGAACATACGCATGTGCCGGTCGGTCCGGATTGCACCCGTTGCGGCCTGTGCGTCGATGTCTGCCCCTCGGGCGCGCTGCAGTTCGACGTGAAGGGCCTGAGCAAGATGCTCTGAGCGAACCGGGTGCCCTGCGCCCGGCGTGTATTTGACTGAAGATCCACCATGATCCGTTTTCAAGGCGTCACCAAGCTCTTCAAGCGCCACCGTGTGCTCGATGGCATCGACCTCGGCATCGAGCTGGGCGAGCGCATCGCGCTGATCGGCTCCAACGGCGCCGGCAAGACCACGCTGATCCGCTGCCTGCTCGGCGAGTACACGCACGCCGGCGAGATCAGCATCGACGGCGGCAGCCCGCGCCGCGAACGCACCGCTGTCCTCGGCAAGATCGGCTTCGTTCCGCAACTGCCGCCGCCGCTGAAGATGCCCGTCGGCCAGCTGGTCGATTTCGCGGCTTCGCTGTGCGGGACCGATCCGCAGCGCATGCACGAGATCGCCGGCCGCCTCGGCCTCGACATGAGCGAGATCCAGTCACGCCCGTTCAATCGTCTCTCCGGCGGCATGAAGCAGAAGCTGCTGATCGCCATCGCGCTCGGCCGCGACGCAAAGGTGCTGGTCATGGACGAGCCGGCCGCCAATCTCGACCCCGAGGCGCGCCACATCTTCTTCCAGTTGCTGGCGGAGCGGCTGCACGACACGACGATGCTGATCTCCAGCCATCGCCTCGACGAGGTGGCACCGCTGGTGAACCGCGTCATCGAGATGGACATGGGCCGGATCGTTCTCGACGACCGTGTCGCTGACGACACGGGGCTCGCTTCGCTGTACGACGTCCATCTGGCGCTGACGCGTGCCGATGCCGCCATCGCCAAGGCCCTGGCCGGCTGGTCGTTTGCCGATCGAGGCGAAGGCCTGCGCTGGCACGGCCAGGTGCCCGGCCCCGATCGCCTGCGCTTCCTCGGCATGATCTCGCGTTACGTCGGCCTCGTCGCGCGAATTGAAATGGCCGAAGTGCCGGATAGCTTGCCGCTGCAATGAGCATGGATCGTCGCAAGTTTGTTTCGGCGCTGCCTGCGCTCGCCGCGGGACCGTACCTCGGGACGGTGCTCGCGGGCTGTAGCAGCGAGCCGCTGACCGGCCCCGGCAAGATCGCCTGGGACCGTGATGTCTGCGTCCGCTGCAGCATGGTCATCAGCGAGCGCAGCTTCGCCGCGCAGATCCGTGACCCGATGAAGAAGGTGCACAAGTTCGACGATTTCGGCTGCGCCGTCTTCTGGAAGGAACACCAGACCTTCAGCGATGCCGAATGCGAATTCTGGGTCGTCGATTCACGCACCGAGCCGGCAGCCAGCCAGTGGCTGGACGCCCGCAAGGCAGCCTTTGCCGGTGGCAAGCGCTCGCCGATGGGCTATGGCTTCGCGGCGGTGCCGGCGGGTACGACCGAGGCCGTACCGTATGCCGAGGCACGCAAGGCCGTCCTCGCCAAAGGGAAATAGGAACACCATGAAACACCTCTGGCTCACCGCCAAACTGGATATCGTCGAATCGCTCAGGGCGCGCTGGTTCCTCATCTACAGCATCGTCTTCGGCGGCATCGTCGCGCTGCTCTTCGCCTTCGGGCTGACCGAGTCGCGCGTGCTCGGCTTCATCGGGCTTTCCCGTCTGCTCGTCACCTACATCCAGCTGGCAATGGCGATCCTGCCGATCTTCGTGCTCATCACCACGGTACGTTCGGTGGCCGGCGACCGCGAGGCGGGAGTCTTCGAGTACCTGCTTTCGCTGCCGGTCGGGCTCGCCGCCTGGTTCTGGGGCAAGATCATCGGCCGCTACGTGACCATCTTCCTGCCTGTCTTCGTTGCCATGCTCGGCGCCGCGCTCTGGGCCCTGGTGCAGGGCATCGAAGTGCCCTGGGGCATGTTCGTCTACTACACCGGCCTGCTCGCCGCGATGGGTTGGTGCTTCCTTGGCATCGGCATGCTGATCTCGACGCTGGCGCGCAGCACCGACGTCGCCCAGGGCTCGGCGTTCATGGTCTGGCTGACCATGCTGCTCTTCCTCGACCTGATCCTCCTGGGGGTCATGATCCAGGGCCGCGTCTCGCCGGAACTCGCCGTCACCCTGGCGCTCGCCAATCCTCTGCAGGTCTTCCGTACCGCTGCGCTGGCCATGTTCGACCCGCAGCTGATCGTGCTCGGCCCGTCGGCCTACGTCATCCTCGACCTGTTCGGCACCGCCGGCTACAAGGTCTATGCACTGGTCTACCCGGTACTCGTCGGTACGCTCGCCGCCGCCGCCGGTTTCTTTACGTTCAGGAAGAGCGACCTGCCATGATGCGCACGCTGCTCGTCTTGCTGGCCCTGATGCTGTCGGCTGTCGCCCCGGCTGCCGAAATGCCGTCGCCTGCCGCGCTGTTTGCCGCATCGGCGATGGACGTCGACAACAAGCCGGTGGCGCTGGAGAGCCTGCGCGGCAAGCCGCTGGTGATCAACTTCTGGGCACGCTGGTGCGGGCCCTGCCGCAAGGAGATCCCCGACCTGGTCGAGATGGATGGAAAGTATCGTGGCAAGGGCCTCACCATCGTCGGTCTCGCCGTCGAGGATGCCGACAGCCGCGAGGCCGTGCGTGATTTTGCCAAGGCCTATGACGTCGATTACCGCGTGCTGCTGGCTGGCGTCGGGAAGGGCGTCGACCTGATGAAGGCACTTGGCAATGACAAGGCCGGGCTGCCGTTCACCGTGGTCATCGACCGCAACGGTAAAATGGTCGCCAAGAAGCTGGGGGCCATGTCCCGTGCCGAGATGGAAGCGGCCATCAAGCAGGTTCTTTGACGTAAACCAAACCGTCGCCGCGCCTTCCGGTGCATTGTTCAACTCTTCGTCTTGTTCAACGATTCAGGATTGCCATGCGCCGCTCGCTTGCCCTCATCGCCGCCTCCGCCCTCCTGCTCGCCGGCTGCGCCAGCCAGCAACTGAAGGGTACCGTCGACCTCGGCCTCGTCATCGAACGCGCCAGCGGCCATGTGACGCTGGTGAATACCTCGACGCGCAAGGCCTATGACCGCATCGAGGGCCTCGGCGATCTCTCGCACGCCTCCGCCGTCTATTCGCGCGATGGCCGCTACGCCTACATCTTCGGCCGTGACGGCGGCCTGACCAAGATCGACCTGCTGCAGGCGCGCATCGTCAAGCGCGTCATCCAGGCCGGCAATTCGATCGGAGGCTCGATTTCACAGGATGGCCGCATCGTCGTGGCGCAAAACTATGCGCCGGGCGGCATCAAGGCGTTCGACGCCGAAACGCTGGAACTCCTCTCCGAAGTGCCGGCCGAATATGCGCCGGGCAAGTTCTCGAAGGTCGTCGGCCTTGCCGATGCGCAGGGCCACAAGTTCGCCTATGCCCTGTTCGAGGGCGGCGAGATCTGGGTGACCGATTTCTCGAATCCGCGTCAGCCGACGACGCAGCGCTTCCCGGCCGGCAATCAACCCTACGACGGTCTGGTGACGCCCGACGGCCGCTATTTCATGGCCGGCCTCTACGGCGAGGACGGTGTCGCGCTGCTCGACCTGTGGCAGCCGGAGAAGGGGGCGCGGAAGATCCTTGAAGGTTATGGCCGCGGCCAGGAAAAACTGCCGGTATTCAAGATGCCGCACCTGCGCGGCTGGTCGATGGCGCAGGGCAAGGCCTACCTGCCGGC
>DAORCC010000082.1:0-9865 GCA_035345235.1 Azospira sp. | reverse complement strand
AAGGTGGAACGGAGAAAGGTGGAGCGGGCGATGGGAATCGAACCCACGGCTCTAGCTTGGGAAGCTAGGGTATTACCATTATACGACGCCCGCTCAGGCCGCCCCTCGGTGGAGGCAAGTGCGCATTCTAGCACTCTAAGCGTTTCCCGAACGGGGTTCAATCCCGCGCCAGATGGCGGTAACGCCCGCCATGGTAGACCAGCGGCGCCCGTGAGGGCTCGCCCGTGAACCGCTCGACGCGGCCCAGGAAGATGAGATGGTCGCCACCCGGATACTGCGTTTCGTTGGCGCACTCGAACCAGGCACAGCAACCGTGCAGCAGCGGCACGCCACCGAAGCCGGTACAGATCTCGAGATCACCGAACTTGTCCGGTGCGCGCATGGCAAAGCGCTGCGAGAGATCTTCCTGGTCGGCAGCGAGGATGTTGACCGCGTAGTGGCTGGCCGTACGGAAGGCCTCCAGGCTCGGAGAACCGAGATCGAGGCTCCACAGCACCAGCGGTGGCGCGAGCGACACCGAATTGAAGGAATTCACGGTCAGCCCGACGAAGCTGCCATCCGGAGCGCAGGCCGTCACCACCGCAATGCCGGTCGCGAAGCTGCCCAGCGCATCGCGGAAGGCGCGGCAGTCGAACGCATCTGCGGCAGCAGGCGTATTCGAACCGTCACCGCCATCACAGGCAGGGCACGGCAGGTGCGCAACATCATGGGCGCTGTCGGCGGCGTCGCTCATCGCAGGAATAAGGGCGTGGTAGCATCTTCGAGGAATGAAGGGCGGGATTATCCCTGTCCCGTCCGCCCCTGTCGACCTGCCCCATGACCCCTGATCAGGAATTCGCCCCCCGCCTGCTTGACTGGCACCGCCAGCACGGTCGTCACGACCTGCCCTGGCAGCAGACGCGCGACGCATACCGCATCTGGCTGTCGGAAATCATGCTGCAGCAGACGCAGGTGGCAACGGTGATCCCTTACTACCAGCGTTTCCTGGCGCGCTTCCCGGACATTCCGGCGCTCGCCGCGGCAGCGCAGGATGAGGTGATGGCCCTCTGGTCAGGCCTCGGCTACTACGCACGGGCCCGCAACCTGCATCGCTGCGCACAGGTGCTGGTCGCCGAGCACGGTGGCCGCTTCCCGGAGGACGCCGCCATCATCGCCGAGCTGCCCGGCATCGGCCGCTCCACCGCCGCAGCCATCGCGGCCTTTGCCTTCGGCCGGCACGGCGCAATCCTCGACGGCAACGTCAAGCGGGTGCTGACGCGCGTTTTCGGAATCGAAGGATTCCCGGGGAAGCCGGCCGTGGAACGCGAGCTGTGGGCATTGGCCGAATCGCTGCTGCCGCCCCGCGACATCGAGGCCTACACGCAGGGCATCATGGACCTGGGAGCAACGCTATGCACGAGAGCCCGGCCCGATTGCCTCACCTGCCCGATGCGGGGAGTCTGTGTTGCCGAACGCGACGGGCGACAGGCAGCGCTGCCGACAGCCAGGCCTGCCCGTGCGCTGCCGGCGCGTGAAAGCCGCGTGACCATTTTCACCGACGGCCGCAAGGTCCTGCTCGAACAGCGCCCGCCGACGGGTATCTGGGGCAGCCTGTGGGCACTGCCCGAAGGCACGCCGGAAGGGCTGGCCGCGCGCTTCGGACTCCGCATCCTGGATCGCAGCGAACTGCCGTCGCTGAAGCACACCTTCACGCATTTCCGCCTGACCCTGCACCCGGTCCGCTGCGTCGTGCGCAGCGCCGCCGGCGCGATGGAAGGATCCCTGGCCTGGGTGTCGCTCGATGCGCTGGCGACGACCGCGTTGCCGACGCCGATCCGGACCCTGCTCGCACAACTGTCCGAAAGCTAGCCGTCGTCAGGCCAGCCGGAAGCGCGCCACCGCAGTGCGTGCATCCTCCGCCAGGCGCTCGAGCAGTGTCGCGGTTTCCGCGACCTCGCGCGTGGCTGCGCCATTCTCCTCGGACATCTGGGCGATCTTTTCGACGTTGACCGCAATTTCGTTGCTGGCCACGCTCTGCTCGCGCAGGGCGCTGGAAATCTCGTTCACCATCAGGACGGCGCTTTCGGTACCGCTGCTGATCTCGGTCATCGAACTGCCGGCACGCTGCGCCCGATCCACCCCCGAAGAGACGCGATCGACGGCCAGCTCCATGGTACTGACCGCCTCCGAAGCGCTGGACTGCACGGCATCGATCATTGAAGCGATCTCGGCCGTGGCCTTGGTCGTCCGCTCGGCCAGCTTGCGCACTTCATCGGCAACGACGGCGAAACCGCGCCCCTGCTCGCCGGCACGTGCGGCCTCGATGGCGGCGTTGAGGGCCAGCAGATTGGTCTGGTCGGCGACATCCTTGATGACCTGGACGATGCCGGAAATCTGCTGCGAGCTTTCGCCCATGCGCTGGATGGTCCCCGCCGCTTCCCCGACGATGCGGGCCACTTCCTGCATCTCGCTCACGGTTTCCTGAATGACCTGATTACCCGCCCGCGACAGATGTCCGGTCGATGAGGTGATCGCATGCGTTTCGTTGGCACGCTCGGAAACATGGTTGACGCTGACCGTCATCTGTTCGACGGCCGCCGCCATCGACGACGAAGCTTCCGACTGTGCTGACGTCGCCACGGCCACCTGCGACGAGGAGGTCGCCAGCTGCTGCGCCGCGGAAGCCACCTGCTCGGCATTGTTCTGGAGGCCGCCGACCATCTGGCGCAGGCTCAGCTGCATCTTCTGCATCGCCGCCATCAGGCTGTGCTCGTCGCCGGCCCGCACCGTGAGTTCCGGAGTGAGATCGCCGCCGGCGATGGACTCGGCCACCTCCTTCACTTCGTCAGGTTCGCCGCCGAGCGGGCGAACGACCGACAGGACGACCCAGCGTGCCAGCCAGAAGCCGATGAAGAGTGAAACGAACATTCCGATCAGCATCTGGGTACGGGAAAACTCATAGAGGGCGCGGGCCTCGGCGGCGCTCTCATCGAGAATCTTCCCCTGGAACTGGATCAGTTTGTCGATAGATGCCAGCAGGGCATCGAGTGCCGGCACGACCTCCGCCCCCATGATGCGGGAAGCCTCACTTTCACGCCCGCTTTCCAGCAGACCGGGCACCTTCGAGAAGGCGCCGACATAGGCCTTGCGTCGTTCGCGCATGTCGTCCAGCAATGCCTTGCCCTCCGCCCGGTATATGAGCTTGCCGAGCGCGTCGAGCTTGTCGCTGATCAACTGCTTGTTCTTTTCGATACGGGCCAGCACGGCAGCACGATCCTGGGTATGGAAAAGCAGGAACGTCTCGCGCGCATTGGCGTTCATCAGGTCGATGGCGTCGTTGGCGAGCACGGTTTTCTGCCAGTCCTTGCTGACGATCCTTTCCGTCATCGCATTCAGGGTCTCGAGGCGTGTCAGTCCGATGTAGATGGCCAAAGCCAGCATGGCGAGAAACAGCCCGAATCCGCAGGCCAGTCGCTTGGCGACGGTGAGTTTGCCCAACATGTTTTCTCCTAACGTCCCGAAAGCGCGGCTTCAGGCAGCCATCGCCGCGTGGCCAGACCCCGTGGCGATGGCCGGCAAGTCACAGGCGCGCCCGTCTCCGAGCATGCATTGCTGGCAGCCGTCCAGCATCTCCTGAGGGAAATAGCGATCGAGCAGGCCCGACCCGAAAAGCGAAGCAACGTCCTCGGCACAATGCTCGATGCGGAGATGGAAATGCCGCCTCGCCATCTCGGAAAGCAAGGCCATGGTGCCGATGGCGCAGGCATTGGCATGCGCCACGCGATGAAGCGACAGGAACATCTCGCAGGCGCCCGTCTGCCATAATTTCCTGGCTTCGATCAGCAGCTCGCGGGAGGTCTCGAAATCGAAATTGCCTTCTACTGTCGCATGCAGGAAGCCACTGGGGTAAAGCACAAGTCGTACGCTCATGGTGCGCCCTCCGGGATGCACTGTGGTGGTACACAGCCTTGCCGGCAGCGGTCGGAAAGTTGTTCCAGCAGCAGCGGAGGGCTGAACCAGTAGCCCTGCACCTTGCGGCACCCCATTTCCGACAGGATGGCGAGCTGCCCGGCCGTTTCGACCCCTTCACCAACCACTTCGAGCCCGAGGCTGTGGGCAAGATTGACGATCGCCTTCACGATCACGACGGCATCCGGGCTGCTTTCCATTTCGATGACAAAGGAACGGTCGATTTTCAGGGTGTCGATCGGAAAGCGGCGCAGGTAGCTGAGCGACGAATAGCCGGTGCCGAAATCGTCGATGGCCAGGCGGACGCCGAGTGCTTTCAGTGCGTCCAGCGTCATGGCGGCGGCCGAGGAATCCTCGATCAGGATGCTTTCGGTAATTTCCAGCTCCAGCTGCTGTGCGGGCAGGCCACTGGTGGCGAGGATCTCTCTTACATCCGCCACGATCTGCTCGTCGCGGAATTGCCGACCGGAGAGATTGACGGCGAGGACGACGCCCGCGCCGCCCAGCAGCGGATCGGCCTGGATTTGCGCACAGGCCGTATGCAGCACCCAGCGACCGACGTCGACGATCATGCCGGTTGCCTCGAGCAGCGGAATGAAGCGCGAGGGCGGTACCTTGCCGTGCTGCGGGGAATTCCAGCGCAGCAGGACCTCGACGGCCACCGTGCGTTGATCGGCCGGATTGAGGATCGGCTGGTAGACCACCTCGAACTCCTGGTTGTCGAGCGCACCATGCAGCGACGTCTCCAGGGAGAGGTTGTCGAGCAGGTTGCCTTCCATGACCGCGCTGAAATTGACCCATGTCGCACGCCCGGACAACTTGGCATGGAACATCGCGATGTCGGCGTGCTTGACCATCGATTCCGCATCGTCGCTGTCGGTCGGATAGGTCGCGATGCCGACGCTGGCATTGACATAAAGCTGTCGGCCGTTCAGCTCGAAGGGGGAATGGAAGGCTGCCACGACCTCCTGCGCGATCCGCTCGCTCTCGCCCGGGTTGGTCACACCCTCGACCATCAGGGCGAACTCGTCGCCGGCAAGACGCGCAATGCTGTCGGGGCGCGGGCAGATGCTTTTCAGGCGATCGCCGACCATCTGCAGGAGGCGATCGCCGGCGCTGTGGCCCAAGGTATCGTTGATGTTCTTGAATCGATCGAGATCGATGTGCAACAACGCCACACTCGAGCAATCCTGGCGACAGCGGGGAATCGCCTTCGCCAGCCGGGCCATGAAGGCCCGCCGATTGGGGAGACTGGTCAGGACGTCGTAGTTTTCCAGGAATGCGAGCCGTGTATCGATGCGGACACGATCGGTGACATCGCGACCAGTCGACACATAGTGCGTGATCTTTCCCCGCGCATCGCAGATCGGCGTAATGGTCTTGTCGTCGTAGAAAATTTCGCCGTTCTTCCGGCGATTGACGAACACATCGCGGAACACCTGTCCGGAGCGAATGGTTTTCCACAGCCGCGCAAAGAACTCCGCCGGGTGCTGCCGCGAGTTGAGAAGGTTCGTCGAGCGGCCGATGGCTTCCGCAGCAGCGTAGCCGCTGTCACGCTCGAATGCCGGATTGACGAATTGGATGATGCCGGCAGCGTCCGCAATCATTACCGCATCACAGGTCTGCATCACCGCCAGAATGAGCATGCGCGATTCGTCGCTCAACCACTGGCCATAGTCGAGGGCCCCGACCAGGCGAGCGGGATCGCGTTCCTCGGCATCGCCCGGCGATGTCCGCCCAGGAGACGGATGACAGGCCGTCCCGCTTCCGACAACTGATAGCACCATTGCATGTGTCCTGTATGACTGGCCGGCATGTCAGGGGGGTCAATTGCGCCCGTTCGCCGGCCCTGAAGCACACATTGCCCACGTGTCCTTCCTCTGTCAGTCGGAAATCCCGGATTTTGTGCAGGCCAATCCTGAACGCCGTGTCAGGGAAATCCGACTTTTCGCGACCGGTGCTTTCATGCAGAATCGGCCCGGAGCGCGCCGTGTCGCGGCGCTCCGCCACGGCTTTGCACCCTATCCAGGAACCCCGCGTCCGACGCATCCGGCCATGTCAAAAATTCCCGCAAACGAGCCGGACCAGCGTGCCGATTTTCCCGCCGGGGAGCATCCTCTCGCCCGTGACGCATTCACGAAGCGCGTGCTGCTCGTCGCTGGCGCCGCCATCGCGCTGGCCTGGGGACTGCTCGGATTCGACGTGTGGCGCCTGCACACACAGCGCGCCGAAAGTGCGGAGCTGCAGGTGGCCAGCCTGGCGCGGGCGGTCGAGCAACGCGTGACGAGAACCCTGCGCGTCACCGACCAGACGCTGAAACTCGCCCGCGACGAAATCGCCGCGAACCGACTGTGGAACAATCCCGCCGCACTGACCGCGGCACTCGAGAAATATTCGCCGCACCTCGAAGAAATCATCACGGTGTCCTTCGTGATGCCGGACGGGTTGTCCATTGCCCAGTCGAACCCTGCCATCCCAACCGGTCGGCGCTATGTAGACTTCGGCTACTTCAAGTTCCACAGCACGCACCCCGCCGATGACCCCTTTGTCGAGCCCCCTTTCGTCGGCCCCGCCTCGGGGCAGCGCGTCTTTACGATGAGCCGGGCCCTGCGTAGCCGGCAGGGCGAACTGCAGGGCATTCTCGTCGCCGCCGTCCGGACCGATGTGATCGCCCGGGAATTCGCCGAGCTGCGCATCGGCAACAACGGCTCGATCGGCTTCCACCACCTGCCGTCCTACCGCATCCTCGCGCGGCAGCCCGACCATGAAGGGACATTCGGCCGGGACATCGGACACGCAGGGCTGGAAACAGCGCTGGCCAAGGCGCCAATCGGCGCCTTCGAGGGAGCGATTTCCGCGGACAAGGTCGAGCGCCTCTTCGCCTACCGCAAGCTGGAGGATCTACCCCTGGCCGTGACGGTCGGCATCGCCCGTGCAGACATCAATGCCCGGCTACGCGAAGACATTGCCGGCTATCTCGCGACGATGCTGATCCTGACGCTGGCCATCGGCGGGAGCGCCGCCTACATCCTGCGCGCCCATCGGCGGGAGCGCCGCCTCCAGCAGCGACTGATTAAGAAGGACGCACTTTTCAGGGCCTTCTTCGACGCGGTGCCGGCCGGCATGTGCACGATCGACCGGGAGATGCGCTACCACCTGGTCAACCCGGAACTCGCCCGCATCAACGGCAAGGACCTGGCCGACTACGAAGGACGCACCGTGGCGGAGGAGCTTCCCGGCGTACTGAAGCCCTTCGCCGATCTGCATCGACAGGTCTTCGCAACCGGAGCAACCTTCCGCGACGTCGAATTCCACGGGCGCCGCGCTGACGATCCGGATATGCAGGGGCACTGGCATGCCGCCTTCTTCCCGATCTTCGGGCACGACGGGCAGGTGGATGCGACGGGATGCTTCATCTTCGACGTAACGGCACAGAAGATTGCCGAAGCCGAACTGGTACGCACCGAAACACTGCTGAACACCGTACTCGACGTGATGCCGATCGGCATCTGGATCACCGATCCGCAGGGCCGGGTCGTTCGCCGGAATCCCGCCACCGCCGGGCAGGCCGGTGCCGCCAACGAGCCGGCGCTGCAACTGGCGCTCCGCGAAGGAAAATCGACTGTCGGCGAGATGATCGACGTCGAAGGCAGCGACGGTTCGCGCAGGACGCTGCTCAGTTCTGCAATCCCGCTGCGCGATGGCGCGAGCCATTTTCTCGGCGCGATTGCCGTCAGCGAAGACATCACGCCCATCCGGCAGGCCGAAGAAGAGATGCGCATCTCCCGCGATTTCTTCGAGCAGACCTTCAACGCCGCGCCCGTGGGCATGGCCATCGCCGATCGCGCGGGGCGCTACATCAAGGTCAATCCGGCGATGGAGACTTTCCTCGGCTATTCGCAGGAAGAGCTGCTATCGATGACCTACATGGACATCACCCACCCCGACGATCTGGCGACCAACGTCAGCCTGCGCAAGGAAATGTTGGGCAGCGGCGCCGCCGTGATCCAGATGGAAAAGCGCTACCGGCGCAAGGATGGCCGCTACGTATGGGCAGTCATGATCGCCTCGCGCATTCTCGACAGCCAGGGCACTCCCCGCTACACCATCGGCCAGATGCTCGACATCGACTGGAAGAAACAGGTCGAGCAATCGCTGCGTGAAAGCGAAGCGCGCTTTAGAGCCATTTTCGACAATGCCAACACGGGCATCGCCGCCACCGACGAAAACGGGTTCGTCAGTTATTTCAATGAAGCGTTCCGGTCGATGCTCGGCTACGACGCCGAACGACTGAGGGCAATGAATTTCTCGGAGTTCACCCATCCTGACGACATCAAGGCCGAGCTCCAGATCCTCGACGACATCTGCACCGGCAAGCGCGACAGCTACCGCATCGAGAAGCGCTACCTGAAAGCCGACGGCAGCGTCATCTGGATCGACCTCTCGTCGGCCGCGATTCGCACCCCCTCCGGACGGATCACCAACCTCATCGCCGTCATGCACGACATCACCGAAAGCAAGGAAGCGACCCTTGCACTCGCGCAATCGCGCCAGAAACTACGCGCTCTTGCAAGCCACCAGACACGAGTGCTGGAAGAGGGGCGCAAACACATCGCCCGTGAAATCCACGATGAGCTCGGCCAGCTCCTCACCGCACTGAAAATGGACATCTCGCTGCTGCGGCTCAATTTCGGCGACAACCCGAACCTGCACCGGAAATCGGAGGAAATGCGCCAGCTGGTCGACAAGACGATGGCCGTCGTGCGCCAGGTCGCCACCAATCTCCGCCCGTCGGCACTCGATCTCGGACTCGTGCCTGCCATCGAGTGGCTGGCCGAGGATTTTGCGGCGCGCTGGGAAATTCCCTGTACGGTAGATGCCGGCGACGGCGAAATCATCCTCCATGACATGCTGGCAACGACGATCTTCCGCATCGTGCAGGAATCGCTGACCAACATCGCGCGGCATGCCGGTGCGACAAAGGTCAGCATCAATCTGTCCAGAGATCACCGCATGCTGCACCTCGTCGTGCGCGACAACGGCTGCGGCTTCGACATGGTGGCCGCGGGCAAGAAGAAGGGCTTCGGTTTCTTCGGCATGCGCGAGCGCGTCCTGTCCGCCGGCGGCCAGCTGAGCGTCGACAGCGCACCGGGGAAAGGCACGACGCTCTCGATCACCCTCCCGATGCGGACGGAGATCCAGCAATGATCAGGATTTTCATTGCCGACGACCACGCCATGGTGCGCGGCGGATTGAAGCAGATCATAGCGACCTGCAGCGACATGCAGGTCGTCGGCGAAGCGACCGACGGCAACACGCTCCTTGACGGACTGCAGCAGGGAGCATGCGACCTGCTGCTGCTCGACATGACAATGCCGGGGCTGAGCGGCATCGACCTGATCCAGCAACTGCGGAAGGGTCATCCGTCCCTGCCGGTGCTCATCCTCTCCATGCACAACGAGGGGCAGTTCGTGGCACGTGCGCTCAAGGCCGGCGCCTCCGGCTATGTCACCAAGGGCAGCGAGCCGGAGGTGCTGCTCGCCGCCATCCGCAAGATCGCGGCCGGCGGACGCTTCATCGACCCGTCGCTGGTCGACGCGATGGTCTTCGAGTCGCCGGCTGCCGGCGGGCTGCCACACGAATCGCTGTCCGAGCGCGAATTGCAGATCCTCAAGCTGATCGCCGCCGGACTGCCGCTCGGGCGGATCGCGGACCAGCTGCACCTGAGTCCGAAGACCGTCAGCACCTACAAGATGCGCCTGATGGACAAGCTGGGGATCGACAACAATGCGGACCTGATCCGCTATGCCAGCCGGCACGAACTGGCGCCCTGATCGGACGGTCTATTTGACCAGCCCGCGTGGCTCCAGGTAGCGGTACAGGATTTCCAGCCGCGACACCGGGTCGTCGAGCTCGA
>DAORCC010000081.1:3698-9962 GCA_035345235.1 Azospira sp. | reverse complement strand
ACCCAGGTGCCGCGGGTGTGCTGGTTGAAGCCCATGGTCCAGAACGAGGTGACCTTGGTCTTCGGATCGGCATAGGCCTTGGCCAGCGCTTCCAGCTTGTCTTTCGGCACGCCGGAGATTTCGTGCGCCTTGTCGACGGTGTATTCGGAGACGAAGGCCGCGAACTCGTCGAAGCTCATCGGTGTCGAGTTGTTCGGGTTGCCCTTCGGCTTGCCGTCCTCGCCCGGGTAGCCGTTGTTCATGGCGACCTTTTCGAGGGGGTGGTTCGGACGCAGGCCGTAGCCGATATCGGTCACGCCCTTGGCGAACTTGACGTGCTTGCCGACGAAGTCCTTGTTAACCGCATTGTTCTGGATGATGTAGTTGGCGATGTAGTTGAGGATCGCCAGGTCCGAGCTCGGGTTGAAGATCAGCTCATTGTCGGCGAGCTCGCACGAACGGTGCGTGAAGGTCGAGAGCACGTGGATCTTGACGTGCTTGGCCGTCAGGCGACGATCGGTGATGCGCGACCACAGGATCGGGTGCATCTCGGCCATGTTCGAGCCCCACAGCGCGAAGACGTCGGCATGCTCGATGTCGTCGTAGCAGCCCATCGGCTCGTCGATGCCAAAGGTGCGCATGAAGCCGGCCACTGCGGATGCCATGCAGTGACGGGCGTTCGGGTCGATACTGTTGGTGCGCAGGCCGGCCTTCCACAACTTGGCGGCGGCATAGCCTTCCCAGACGGTCCACTGGCCGGAACCGAACATGCAGACGCCGCGCTGGCCCTGGGTCGGCTCCTTCAGCGTTGCCTTGACCTTCTCGGCCATGATGTCGAAAGCCTTGTCCCAGGAGATCGGCGTGAACTCGCCATTCTTGTCGAACTGGCCATTTTTCATGCGCAGCAGCGGCTGCGTCAGACGATCCTTGCCATACTGGATCTTGGCGAGGAAGTAACCCTTGATGCAGTTGAGGCCACGGTTGACCGGTGCTTCCGGGTCACCCTGCGTGGCGACGATGCGGCCATCCTTGGTGCCGACCAGCACGCCGCAGCCAGTACCGCAGTAGCGGCAGGCGCCCTTGTCCCAGCGTACGCCGTCGTCCTTGCCCTTGGCCTGCGCCAGAACCGCTTCCGGAACTGCGATGCCAGCGGTGGCAGCCGCCGCAGCTACTGCGTTGCTCTTGATGAAGTCGCGTCGGGTCAGTTTCATTTCATGCCTCCTCGTCAGGATTTGATTCAACTTGGTGATAAGCCATCGACACGGCAAGGACGCCGGGCATCTGACCGATCATTTCAAAGGTTTTCACGGTGTCTTTTTCGGACTCGGCCTCGATGGTGACAATCATTCGTCCATCCTCGGCCACCACATGCACTTCCACGCCATCGGCTGCCTCGAGCAGAGCCTTGACCGCGGCTCCGTTCTCCGGCTTGGCGCTCACTATCACGCTGGAAATATCCATTGACTGCACATTTCTCGACTTTGGGATCAGGCGAGCAATCTATGCCCCTGATGAGATAAATCTTTTGATGCAAATCAAGCACAAAAAAAATCCGCAGACTTTGTGCGGATAATTTGATCAAGCGCAACTTTTACCGGACGGGAGGGCGAGAACCCGCGCCAATTGGGTCATTGCGTGATATTAGAAAAAGCCGATGCAGCATGCCGTGATGATAATCGGGCGATCCCCGGGGGAGGGCGGCAACAATCAGATTCCCGGCAGAACCCGGGCGGCCGACTGCCGGGTCGCGGCGGCCAGAGCCTCGGGAGGGATGGCGCGCAGTTCGCACAGGGATTCAGCGATGCGCGGCAGAAAGGCGGGCTCGTTGCGCCCCTTGCCAACGAATTCGGGCGGGATGTCCGGCGCATCGGTCTCGAGGACGATCGCCTCCAGCGGAAGGGTGGTGGCCAGTTCCTGCAGCCGCGTCGCCCGCGACCAGGTCATCGCACCGCCGAAGCCGAGGGCGAACCCGAGTTCGATGAACATTTCCGCCTGCTGGCGGCTGCCATTGAAGGCATGGGCAATGCCGCCGCGCACGCGGTAGCGGCGCAGCTCCCGCAGGATGTCGTCGACCGCCCGGCGGACGTGCAGCAGCACCGGCAGATCGAATTCGCGGGCAATCTTCAGTTGCGCGATGAAGAAATCGCGCTGCCGCTCCGGATCTAGGCCCGGCACGAAGTGGTCGAGGCCGATCTCCCCGACGGCCACCGGCCGCTCGCGTTCGACCCACTCGCGCAGGCTCAGGAGGTCATCGTCGGTGGCCCGCGGCGTATACATCGGGTGAATGCCGTAAGCGGCGACGCAGCCGGGATAGCGCTCGACACAGGCGCGCACGGCAGAAAAATTGGCGACCTCGACCGCCGGCACGACGAAGGTATCGACACCGGCGGCGTGCGCCGCCGCCACGACCCCATCGCGATCGGCCGCGAACTCGGCCGCATCAAGATGGCAGTGGGTATCAATCCACATTGAATCTGGGGCGCCGCTTCTCGAAGAAGGCAGCGAGGCCTTCGCCGAAATCGGCGTTCACGCCGCAACTGGCAAAGGCGCGTTGTTCGGCATGCAGTTGTTCGGCCAGCGAGGCGTTCAACGAATCATTGAGCAGGCGCTTGGTACTGGCCAGGGCCTCGGTCGCTCCGCCGGCCAGCCGCAGCGCCAGTCTTTCGGCCTGCGCCGGCAATTCCGCCACCGGCACGACGCGATTGACCAGCCCCCACGCGAGCGCCTGCGCCGCATCGAAACGATCGCCGAGCAGGGCGATCTCCATCGCCCGCTTCATGCCGACCGTACGCGGCAGCGACCAGGTCGCGCCGCCGTCGGGCGAGAGCGCGATGTTGCTGTAGGCGAGCGTGAAGTACGCATCCTCGGCGGCCAGCGCCAGATCGGCCGCCAGCATCAGCGACAGGCCGAAACCGGCGACAGCACCGCGTACCGCCGCGACGACCGGCTTGCCGCAGCGGCGCAGTTGCAGCGTCGTCTGGTGTACGTCGCCGATCGTGCGTTCGAAGAGCGGCTGCCGTTCCTGCGGCGGCAATGCCAGTTGTTCTCGGAACCACTTGAGGTCGCCACCCGCCATGAAGTGCTCGCCGGCACCAGCGATCAGGATCGCGCGTACATCCGTATCGATTTCGGCACGTGCCGTCGCCACGCGCAGATCCTCGATCATCGCAAGGTTGAGCGCATTGAGTGATTGCGGGCGATTGAGGGTGAGGAGGGCGACCCGGTCGCGAACCTCGTAAATGACGGTGCTCA
Organism: Azospira sp.; assembly: GCA_035345235.1. Taxonomy (GTDB): domain Bacteria; phylum Pseudomonadota; class Gammaproteobacteria; order Burkholderiales; family Rhodocyclaceae; genus Proximibacter. Next base: position 6,731 of record DAORCC010000081.1, on the reverse strand, counting down.
TACTGTCTCCGTGAAGTGCTGTTGTTATAGGAAAGGGAAATCGGGTTCCGGCCGCCGGCCGGACAACAGGTCGGCGACGGCAGCGCCGGTACCGCAGGCCATTGTCCAGCCGAGCGTACCGTGGCCGGTCGCCAGCCACAGGCCGGCCACGGACGAGCGCCCGATCAGCGGCACGTTGGACGGTGTCGCCGGGCGCAGACCGCACCAGAATTCCGGCGCGCCCGCCGGGCGCAGATCCGGAAACAGTTCGCCGGCACGGCGCATCAGGGCCGCGCAACGCACCGGATTGAGTTCGGTGTTGAAACCGTTGAACTCGGCTGTCCCGGCAATGCGCAGGCGCTGCCCGAGCCGGGAGAAGACGATCTTGTAGCCGTCGTCGGTGAGGCTGACCGTCGGTGCCACGCTGTCGGCGCCAAGCGGAACCGTTGCCGAGTAGCCCTTCGCCGGATAGAGCGGCAGGCAGATACCGAGTGGTGCCAGCAGTGCGCCAGTCCAGCTGCCGCAGGCGGCAATGCATGCATCGGCAGCGATGCGCTCCCCCCCGGCGACAACACCGGCAAACATGTCGCCCGCGACATCGAGCCGGTCGATCGTCGTCGCATAGCGAAAAGCGACGCCCCGTTCGGCAGCCAGGCCGGCCAGCGCCTGGGCGAAGCGATGCGCATCGCCGGATTCGTCGTCACGCGTGTAGTCGCCGCCGACGAGCCGATCCCGTACCGCCGAGAGTGCCGGCTCGATACGCACACACTCATCCGCGGAAACGACGTTGCGGTCACAACCGAATTCGCGCATCAGCGCCGCCGCGTGTTTCGCTGACGCGAACTCGCGCTCATCGGTATAGAAATGCAGGATGCCGCGCTGCAGTTGATCGTAGGCGATCCCCGTCTCGGCGCGCAGTTCGCCGAGCAGGCGCCGGCTGTACAAGCCCAGTGCAACGATGGCACGGATGTTCTCGCGCGTGCGGCCCGGCCGGCATTCAGCGAGGAAACGCAAGCCCCAGCGGAGCAGTGCCGGGTCCCAGCGCAAGCGGAATAGCAGGGGCGCATCCTCGCGCCCCAGCCATTTCAGAACTTTTGGCAGCACCTGCGGATTGGCCCAGGGTTCGGCATGCGAGACGGAGATCTGTCCGCCGTTGGCAAAGCTCGTTTCGAGGCCTGCGCCCGGCTGACGCTCGATGACGATGACTTCGTGGCCGGCCTTCTGCAGGTACCAGGCACTGGCGACGCCAACGAGGCCGGCGCCAAGGACGATGACCTTCAAGCGCGGCTACTCCCCGCGCGTGCGCGCGATGCGCACGACTTCCGGAATCAGCCGCAGGCCGCGCATGATGCGGGCGAGATGGGCCCGGTTACCAACCTGGATGGTGAACTGCAGCGTCGTGTAGAGCCCCGGCGTCTTCTCTTCCATGTGGATGTTCTCGATGTTCGACCCGGCGTCGGCGATCGCCGCCGCCATTGCCGCCAGCACGCCACGGGCATTCTTGGCAGTGATGCGGAGACGGGCCTCGAACAGCTTGCCCTCGGCGGGCTGCCATTCGACATCGATCCATTTCTTCGGCTCGCTGCTACGCGACTTGCTGATCGTCGGACAATCGTGCGCGTGCACCACGAGCCCCTGCCCCTTGCGGATCGAGCCGATGATCGGGTCACCGGGAATCGGGCAGCAGCACGGCGCCAGCTGGATGGCCATGCCCTCGGTGCCACGGATGACGACGGTCGATAGCGGTAGCGGTTCCTCCGGACCGACGCCATCCTTGGCGAGCAGTCGGCGGGCAACGACGGCAGCAATGCGCTTGCCGAGACCGATGTCGGTGTAGATTTCCTTCATCGAACGGTTGCCGGCATCGCGCATCAGGTCTTCCCAGGCGTCAGACGGCAATTCCGCCGATTCAACACCCAGGTGATGCAGCTCCTGCTTCAACAGGTTCTCATCGAGCTGGGCGGATTCCTCGTGCTGCATGGTCTTCAGGAAATGGCGGATCTTGCTGCGCGCGCGGCCGGTCCGTACATACGACAGCCAGGCCGGGTTGGGGTTGGCATGCGCGGCCGTGATGATCTCGACCTGGTCACCGTTCTTCAGCTCGGTTCGCAGGGGCATCAGCTCCTGGTTGATGCGCGCCGCAACACAGCGGTTGCCGATATCGGTGTGCACCATGTAGGCAAAATCGACTGCCGTCGCCCCGCGTGGCAGTTCCATGATCTGGCCTTTCGGCGTAAACACGTACACCTCGTCCGGGAACAGGTCGATCTTGACGTGTTCGAGGAACTCCGCGGAATCGCGCGTGCCGCTTTGCAACTCGAGCAGCGACTGCAGCCACTTCGCGGTCTTTTTCTGCAGATCGGCACCGCTCTGCTCGGCATCCTTGTACAGCCAGTGGGACGCGACGCCTTCCTGGGCGACGTGGTGCATTTCCTCGGTACGGATCTGCACCTCGATCGGAGTTCCGAAGGGGCCGATCAGCGTCGTGTGCAGCGACTGGTAGCCATTGACCTTCGGGATCGCGATGTAATCCTTGAACTTGCCCGGTACCGGCTTGTAAAGCGCATGCAGGGCGCCAAGGGCGAGGTAGCAGGTCGATACATCCTTGACCACGACACGGAAGCCGTAGATGTCGAGCACCTGCGAGAAGGAAAGGCGCTTCTCCTCCATCTTGCGGTAGATCGAGTAGAGACTCTTTTCCCGGCCGAAGACCTGGGCACGGATGCCGGCCTCGAGCATCTTGCCATTGACGTTGTCGAGGATGCGCGACAGCAGCTCGCGGCGATTGCCGCGTGCCGCATTGAGCGCCCGTGCGATGACCTTGGCACGCAGGGGGTGGATCAGTTCGAACGAGAGGTCCTGCAGCTGGCGGAACAGCTTGTTCAGCCCGAGGCGGTTGGCGATCGGCGCATAGATCTCGAGGGTTTCCGTGGCGATGCGCCGGCGCTTGTCGGCCCGCACATGCGACATCGTCTGCAGGTTGTGCATACGGTCGGCGAGCTTGATCAGCACGACGCGCAGGTCGCGCGCCATCGCCATCAGCATCTTGCGGAA
>DAORCC010000081.1:0-3598 GCA_035345235.1 Azospira sp. | reverse complement strand
CGACGTCCGGGCGGGGCGGCGGTTTCGGCGTCCATTCGCGTACACCTTGCCTTCCGCCGGGATCACGATCAGGCCTGACCGCGATTGAGGACTTCCAGACCGACCTTGCCGGAACCGATTTCGCGCAGGGCGATGACGGTCGGCTTGTCCTTCTCGGTCTCGACCAGCGGCGTTGCACCGGAGGCCAGCTGGCGGGCGCGGTAGGTCGCAGCCAGCGTCATCTGGAAGCGGTTGGGGATACGTTTGAGGCAGTCGTCTACGGTTACTCGGGCCATGATGCGGATACCTATGATTCAGAACAGCGAATTGAACAATGCTGCATGGCGGCTACGCTGGTCCTCCAGATGGAGACGGGAAGCGCGGGCCACCGAAAGCAGGTCGGAAAGCGCCTGCTGCAGCTCGTCGTTGATAATAACATAATCAAATTCAGAGACATGCCGCATTTCCTCTTGCGCCGCAGCAAGACGGCGCGCGATCACTTCGGCGCTGTCGGTGCCGCGGCCGGTCAAGCGGCGTTCGAGTTCCGCCATCGATGGCGGCAGGATGAAGACACCGATTGCCGCCGGAAACAGCTTGCGGACCTGCTGTGCGCCCTGCCAGTCGATTTCGAGCAGCACATCGCGCCCGGCCGCCATCTCGCCCTCGATCCAGACCCGCGAAGTGCCATAGCAGTTGCCATGCACCTCGGCCCATTCGAGGAACTCGCCACGATCAACCATTGCGCGGAATGCCGCCATATCGACAAAGTTGTACTCGCGACCGTCCTGCTCACCGGGTCGCGGCGATCGAGTCGTATGGGAAATGGACAGCCGGATGCCGGAATCGTTCTCCAGCAGCAGCCGCACCAGCGTCGTTTTTCCGGCACCGGACGGTGCCGTGACGATGAACAAGTGACCGGACACGGGATATGCCTCCGCCTATTCCAGATTCTGCACCTGCTCACGCATCTGTTCGATGAGGAGCTTCAGTTCCATCGCCGTCTGCGAGACCTCGCTGACAACCGATTTCGAGCCGAGGGTATTGGCTTCGCGATTCAGCTCCTGCATCAGGAAGTCGAGTCGCTTGCCGACAGCGCCACCCTGCTTCAGCACGCGCTCGACCTCATCCATGTGCGTGACCAGGCGCGCCAGTTCTTCGGCGACATCGATGCGTGCGGCAAAGACAACCACTTCCTGACGGATGCGCTCGTCGTCTGCGCTGCCGATGGCATCGACCAGGCGTTGCTTCAGCTTGTCCTGGAACGCCGCCTGCGCCGCCGGGATGAATGGCGCCACCTGGTCGACGAGCACCCGCATGCGGCTCACGCGCTCGAGGATGATCTGCTTCAGTTTTTCGCCCTCGCGACTTCGGCTCGCCGCAAAATCGTCGAGCGCCTGGCGCGCCGTATCCAGTGCAGCAGCGACCAGCGCATCCTGATCGACGGCCTCCTCGCCGAAGATGCCGGGCCAGCGCAGGACTTCGCCGACCGCCAGCGGCCGTGCCTCGGGCAGCACCTGCCGAACGCGGCGACCGACACTTTCCAGCTGGACCAGCAGGTCGTCGTTGAGCTGCAACTGCTGGGCGCCACGTGCCGCCGCCATGTAATAGACACGGCATTCAACCTTGCCGCGCCCGACACGGGCGGAGATCGCCTCGCGCAGGGCGGGCTCGGCCATGCGCAATTCGTCGCAGACGCGAAAATGGATGTCGAGGAAGCGCGAATTGACGCTCTTCAGTTCCAGGCTCAGCGAGCCGCCGGGCAGGTCGCGCGTCTTCGACGCGAAACCGGTCATGCTATGGATCATGGAATTCCTGCCGAAAGAGAAACGATAGTGATGCGTACAGGATCTGATGCGGGGCAAGACCGTGTGCGAACGCAGCTTTACAGTCTCAGGCCAAACCCCGAAAATGTCCTGAAAACCACATGATAGCCTTCACCTGAATGGCGCAACAAGCCAACCACGCCCTTCCCGCCGGGTACCAGATCGACGAATACCGCATCGAGCGACAGCTTTCGCTCGGCGGATTTTCCATCGTATACCTTGCGGTCGACGGCGAAGGGCGTCGCGTCGCGCTCAAGGAATACCTGCCCAACAGCCTGGCCCTGCGCAGCGAAGGCGAAATCACGCCGAACATCGCCCCCGAGCATGCCGGCGCCTTCCGCTACGGCATGAAGTGCTTCTTCGAGGAAGGACGGGCACTCGCCAAGCTCTCGCACCCCAACGTGGTGCGCGTGCTGAACTTCTTCCGCGCCAACGAGACCGTCTACATGGTCATGGACTACGAGGAAGGCTGGACCTTGCAGGAATACATCCAGCGCCGGCAGAAGCCGGTCTCCGAGAATTTCGTACGCAACGTTTTCACACGCGTGCTGAATGGCCTGCGCGAAGTGCATACCCACAAGTTGCTGCATCTCGATCTCAAACCGTCGAACATCTACCTGCGTAGCGATGGCACGCCGATGCTGATCGATTTCGGCGCCGCCCGCCAGACGCTGGCGCTCGACACGCCGATGCTGAAGCCGATGTACACCCCGGGTTTCGCGTCACCGGAACACTATCAGCGGGAAAACCTCGGCCCGTGGAGCGACATCTACAGCATTGGCGCCTCGATGTACGCCTGCATCGCGCTGGCGGCACCGCAAGCTGCCGACCTGCGCAAGGAGAAGGACCAGCTCGTGCCGGCAATGGTGCGCTGGGAAGGCAAATATTCCGATCAGCTGCTGGAAACGATCGACTGGTGCCTCTGCATCAACCATCTCTACCGTCCGCAAAGCGTCTTCGCACTGCAGAAGGCGCTCACCGAAGCACCGACCGCCAAGCCCGCCCGCAAGCCCAAGATCGATGAAACACGCTCCTGGCTGGGCGCCCTCGTCGGCAAACTCAAGAAGAACGAGACGACATGAAATTCACGATCTATCAGGAAAGCCGTCAGGGCAAGCGGAAGAACAACGAGGACCGCATCGCCTACTGCTATTCGCGCGATGCGCTCCTGATGGTCGTGGCGGACGGCATGGGCGGGCACTACTACGGCGAGATCGCCTCGCAGATCGCCGCGCAGACGCTGACCGACGCCTTCAACCGTGACGCCAAGCCGATGCTGCAGGACCCCTTCCTGTTCCTGCAGCGCGGCATGACCAATGCCCACCATGCGATCCTCGATTTTGCGGCCGACCACGACCTGCGCGATTCCCCGCGCACGACCTGCGTCGCCTGCGTCATCCAGGACAACATCGCCTACTGGGCCCACTGCGGCGATTCGCGCCTTTACCTGATGCGCGACGGGCGCACCATCGGCCAGACACGCGACCACTCGCGCGTACGCCTGCTCATCGACCAGGGCGTGATCACCGAAGCGCAGGCCGCCAGCCACCCCGAGCGCAACAAGGTCTACAGCTGCCTCGGCGGCCACCAGGCGCCGGAAATCGAGTTCTCGCGCAAGACGCCGCTTGAAGCCGGCGACGTCATCCTGCTCAGTACCGACGGTTTCTGGGGCTCGCTGCCACCCGACATGATTGCGCTGTCGCTCAAGCAGGCAAACCTGATGCAGGCCGTACCGATGCTGATGAACCAGGCCGAGGCGCGCGGCGGACAGTACTGCGACAACCTCTCCGTCGTCG
>DAORCC010000080.1:0-9979 GCA_035345235.1 Azospira sp. | reverse complement strand
TGCGCGGCGGGGTCGAGATTGAAGACGGTTGCCTCGTCCATGAGGCCCTGCTTGAGGCGGACGCACTGCCCGTCCTTCAGGTCGATCGCGGGAATGATCAGCATGGGAAAACAGTAGGTAGTTGAACCGGAACGGGGTTGGCAATAACGCCGGCAACGGCGCTCAGGGTTTCCAGTCGATGAAGTTGGACAGAAGCTGCAGGCCGGCCTGCGCGCTCTTCTCCGGGTGGCATTGAACGGCGAAGATATTATCCCGCGCACAGGCACTGGTAAAGGGGATGCCGTATTCCGTCGTACCGGCCACGCAGGCCGCATCTTCCGGAGCCACGTAATAGCTGTGCACGAAGTAGAAACGGGCACCGTCGGCAATGCCATTCCACAGCGGGTGCGGTCGGGCCTGTTTCACCTCGTTCCAGCCCATGTGGGGCACTTTCAGTTTCTGGCCGTCCGGCAGGTGCATTTTCTCGGCGGGGAAGCGCTTCACCTGGCCGCGCAGGATGCCGAGACCGGGCACGTCACCTTCCTCGGAGTGTTCGAACAGCATCTGCTGGCCGATGCAGATGCCGAGGAAGGGTTTGCTGGCGGCAGCATCGATCACCGCCTGGCGCAGGCCGCGCTCGTTCAGCTCGCGCATGCAGTCCGGCATCGCACCCTGGCCGGGCACGACGATACGCTCGGCCGCCGCCAGCACCGCCGGATCGGCGGTGACGACGACCGGCCTGCCGCCGGCGACGTGCTCGAGCGCCTTGGCGACCGATCGCAGGTTGCCCATGCCGTAGTCGACTACGGCAATCGTGCCTCCCGCCATTACAGTGCGCCCTTGGTCGAAGGGATGGCCCCCGAGGCACGCGGATCGGCTTCGGCCGCCATGCGCAACGCCCGGCCGAAGGCCTTGAACACGGTCTCGGCCTGGTGGTGAGCATTGGTGCCGCGCAGGTTGTCGATATGCAGCGTGACCAGGGCGTGGTTGACCAGCCCCTGGAAGAATTCGTTCACCAGGTCGACATCGAACTGTCCGATCCAGGCGCGCGTGAAAGCGACATGGAACTCCAGCCCGGGACGCCCCGAGAGATCGACGACGACGCGCGACAGGGCCTCGTCCAGCGGCACGTAGGCGTGGCCGTAACGACGCAGGCCCTTCTTGTCGCCGAGCGCCTTGGCGAATGCCTGCCCGAGCGTGATGCCGATATCCTCGACGGTGTGGTGCGCGTCGATGTGCAGGTCGCCCTTCGCGGTCACTTCGAGGTCGATCGCGCCGTGGCGGGCGATCTGGTCGAGCATGTGGTCGAGGAAGGGTACGCCGGTTTCGAACTTGCCGACGCCGGTGCCATCGAGGTTGAGCTTCACCGAGACCTGGGTCTCGAGGGTATTGCGCGTGATTTCGGCTTGCCGCATGGATCGTGGCCACAAGGGATGGAACAAGCCGGCATGATACCATTTCGACCTATCGAAAAGCCCACCGAAACGCCCTCATGAGCAAGTACTGGAGCGCCACGACGCGCAAGCTGACCCCCTACGTCCCCGGCGAGCAGCCCAAGCTGACGAAGCTGGTCAAGCTGAACACCAACGAGAACCCCTATCCGCCCAGCGCCAAGGCTGTCGCCGCGATGCAGATGGAACTCGGCGCGAACGGAAATGCGGACGGCGCGACGCTGCGCCTCTACCCGGACCCGAACGCCGATCGGCTCAAGGACGCGATCGCCCGCCACTTCGCGGGCCACGGCATCACGCCGGCACACGTCTTCGTCGGCAACGGTTCCGACGAAGTGCTGGCACACGCCTTCCAGGGGCTCCTGAAGCATGAGCGGGCCATCCTCTTCCCGGACATCACCTACAGCTTCTACCCCGTTTATTGCGGCCTGTACGGCGTGGACTATGAACAGGTGGCGCTGAACGATGCGTTCGAGATTGTCGCCGACGATTACGTGCGTCCGGAGGCCCTGAAGCCCGGCGGCATCATCTTCCCGAACCCGAACGCCCCGACCGGCCGCCTGCTGCCGCTGGCCGAGGTCGAGCGCATCGTCGCCGGCAACCCGGCGGCGGTGGTCGTGGTCGACGAGGCCTATATCGACTTCGGTGGCGACGACATCCCGACAGCCGTCGCACTGGTCGCGAAATACCCGAACCTGCTGGTCGTGCACACCCTGTCGAAGTCGCGCTCGCTGGCCGGCCTGCGCGTCGGCTACGCCATCGGCCACCCCGAGCTGATCGAAGGTCTTGAGCGCGTCAAGAACAGCTTCAACTCCTACCCGCTCGACCGCCTCGCGATCGCCGGCGCCGTCGCCGCGATGGACGACACTGCGCACTTTGATACAACGCGCAAGGCAGTCATCAAGAGCCGCGAGGCGCTGATCGCCGACATGGCAAAACTCGGTTTCGAGACTCTGCCCTCCGCGGCCAACTTCATCTTCGCGCGCCATCCGAAGCATGATGCAGCGACGCTGGCCGTCGCCCTGCGCGAGCGCAGCATCATCGTCCGCCACTTCAAGCTGCCGCGCATCGAGCAGTACCTGCGCATCACCATCGGCACCGACGAGCAGTGCCTGTCCCTGCTCGCCGCCCTCAGGGAGATTCTGTAATGTACGACCCGATTGCCGCCGCCCACGTCGACCAGGCCATCACGTCGCGCCGTTCGATCCGGCGCTTCCTGCCGAAACCGGTGCCGAAGAAGACGGTCGAGGAACTGCTCGCGATTGCCTCGCGTGCGCCGTCCGGCACCAACGTGCAGCCGTGGAAGGTCTATGCGCTCGCCGGTCACGCCAAGGACGCGCTCTGCGCCGCCATTCTCGACAAGCACAACAACACCGGCATGGACGGGCGCGAGTTCGACTACTACCCGACCCAGTGGGCCGACCCGTGGCTGTCGCGCCGGCGCAAGATCGGCCTCGACCTCTACGGCCTGCTCGGCATCGGTAAGGACGACAAGGCGCGCATGAAGGAACAGACCGGCCGCAACTACCTGTTCTTCGACGCCCCGGTCGGCTTCATCTTCACCATGGATCGCCAGCTCGGCCGAGGCATGTTCATCGACTACGGCATGTTCCTCGGTAATTTGATGACCGCCGCCCGTGCGCGCGGCCTCGACACCTGCGCACAGGCCGCGTTCGCCGACTACCACCAGACGATCCGCCAGGTCCTTGGCATCCCGGAGAACGAGCTGGTCGTCTGCGGCATGTCGCTCGGCTACGCCGACGATACCGCACCGGAAAACCGGCTGGCGACCGAGCGCGAGCCGGTCCAGAAATTCACGGAATTCCGCGGGTTCTGAGATGTACTGCCCCGCCCACTTTGCCGAAACGCGGCCGGAAGTGCTGCATGCACTGATGCGCGAGCACCCGCTGGCCACGCTGGTGACGATGGGCGACAACGGCCTCAACGCCGATCACATCCCGCTGCAGCTCGAAACCTCGGGAGACAGCCAGTTCATCCTGCGCGGCCATGTCGCGCGCGCCAATCCGCTCTGGAAAAGCGCCAGCAAAGGCACGCCTGCACTGGCCATTTTCCGGGGGCCGGACGCCTACATCACCCCCTCCTGGTACCCGACCAAGCGCGAGCATGGCAAGGCGGTGCCGACCTGGAACTACGCTGTCGTTCACGCCCGCGGCCCGCTGCACTTCATCGAGGACGCCGAGTGGCTGCGTGCACAGGTCGACGCGCTGACGCAGCAGCAGGAAAGCAACCTTGCCGAGCCGTGGGCGGTCAGCGACGCGCCGGCCGATTACGTGGAAAAAATGCTGGCCGCGATTGTGGGTGTCGAAATGACGGTGATCTCGCTCGAAGGCAAGTGGAAGGTCAGCCAGAACCAGCCGGAGGGGAACCGTGACGGCGTGGTGGCAGGATTGTGCGGGCTCGGCAGGGCCGATGCCGCAGCGCTGATCCGGCGCGATTAAACCACCCCGGCCAGCCCCAGCACCGCGCCGGCGGCGATGCACCACAACGGATGGAATTTCGTCTTCGTGCTGAACACCGCAACGGCAAGCACGAAGCCCCACCCGGCCCAGCCCAGCCCGGCTGATTGCCCGACCAGCGTCGCCCCCGAGAAGATCAGGCCCACCGCCAGCGGCGCCACGCCGAGCTGGATCGCACGTTGCCAGCGGGCACCCTTGAAGCGGTCCCAGTGGCTGAAGAGCAGGTAGACAACGATGCTCATCGGCAGGCACATGGCGAGCGTCGCCGTCAGCGCCCCCGCCAGCCCGGCGACCTGCCACCCGATCAGCGTCACCACCAGCACGTTCGGTCCCGGCGCCGCCTGCGCGATGGCATACAGGTGCGCGAAGGTGGTCGCATCCATCCAGTGATGATGCTCGACGACGACGCGGTACAGTTCCGGCAGCAACGCCGTTGCACCACCGAAGGCGACGAACGACAGCAGTGCGAATTCGGTGAACAGTTCGAGCAGCACGCTCATGCTTCATCCTTCCGCAGCAGTCCGTAGGCCACTGCGCCGGAGAGCGCGATGCCGGCCAGCATGACCGCCGGCAAGGGCCAGCGCAGCAGCGCGATGGCGACGAAGACGAGCCCCGTAAACGGTAGGAAGAACGGTTTGCGCTTGATCGCCAGCGCCATGCGGAAGGCCATCGCGAAGAGCAGGCCGGAGCCAGCAGCGGCGATGCCGCGCAGCATGGCCTGCGCCTGCGGCAAGGCGCCGTACGCATCGTAGAGCAGTGCCAGCAGCAGCACGATGGCGACCGGTCCGGCGAGCAGGCCGAAGGCGGAGAGGCAGGCACCGGCCAGCCCGCCGTAACGACGGCCGACGACCACTGCCAGGTTGACCACGTTCGGCCCCGGCAGGAACTGGCACAGGCCGAGCTGCTGGTTGAATTCCTCGGCCGTCATCCAGCGGCTGGACTCGACCAGATAGTGCCGGGCGAACGGCAGCACGCCGCCAAAGCCGGAAAGGCCGATCTTCGAGAAGCCGAAAAAAAGCGCCGCGAGCGTGACCGCCGGCGGCGCCTTGTTTTGTTCGCCCGACATCAGTCGAGCCGGAACTCGGCGGACTTTGCGTGTGCCGGCAGGCCTTCGCCATGCGCGAGCGTCGAGGCGATCCTGCCCAGCGTCTGCGCACCGGCGTGCGAGACACGGATCAGGCTGGAACGCTTCTGGAAATCGTAGACACCCAAGGGCGACGAGAAGCGCGCCGAACCGGAGGTCGGCAGCACGTGGTTCGGACCGGCGCAGTAGTCGCCGAGCGATTCCGAGGTGTAGGGGCCGATGAAGATGGCGCCGGCATGGCGGATCTTCGGCACCCACTGCTCGGCGTCCCTGATCGACAGCTCGAGGTGCTCGGGCGCGATGCGGTTGGCGATGGCGCAGGCCTCTTCCATGTCGCGCACCTGGATCAGCGCACCGCGGCCGGAAAGTGAGGCCTCGATCACCGCGCGGCGCGGCATGGTCGGCAGCAGTTTTTCGATCGATGCAGCAACACGGTCGAGGTAGGCGCCATCCGGGCAGACGAGGATGGACTGTGCCAGTTCGTCATGCTCGGCCTGCGAGAAGAGGTCCATCGCCACCCAGTCCGGATCGGTCGAGCCGTCGCAGACAACGAGGATTTCCGAAGGGCCGGCGACCATGTCGATGCCGACGATGCCGAAGACGCGGCGCTTGGCGGCGGCGACGTAGGCGTTGCCCGGGCCAACGATCTTGTCCACCTGCGGCACGGTCTCGGTGCCATAGGCCAGCGCACCGACGGCCTGCGCACCGCCGATGCAGAAGACGCGGCTAACGCCGGCCAGCGCAGCGGCGGCCAGCACCAGCTGGTTGTGCTCGCCGTCCGGCGTCGGCACGACCATGATCAGTTCGCCAACCCCGGCGACGTGCGCCGGGATGGCATTCATCAGCACCGACGACGGGTAGGCGGCCTTGCCGCCCGGCACGTAGAGGCCGACGCGGTCGAGCGGGGTGATCTTCTGGCCGAGCAGCGTGCCGTCGGCCTCCTCGTACTGCCAGCCCTGCAGCGGCTGCTTCTCGTGGTAGCTACGCACGCGGGCGGCAGCGGCCTCGAGCGCGGCGCGGCGGTCGGCCGGCAGGCCTTTCAGCGCCGCTTCGAGTTCGGCGCGCGACAGTTCGAGTTCGGCCATCGACTTCGCCGAGAGGCGGTCGAAGCGGTTGGTGTATTCGATCACCGCCGCGTCGCCGCGCTTCTTCACATCGGCGAGGATGTTCGCCACCGTCTGCTCGATGCGGTCGTCCTGCGCCCCCTCGAAGGCGAGCAGCGCATCGAGCGCAGCCTTGAAGCCGCCATCAGTGGAGTTGAGTCGCTTGATCGCTACCATTCGTGTTCCTTTCCTGACCAACCGAACATCCTGCGCGCGCATCCGGCCGGGATTTCGTCCTGCCGGCACACGCCGGCAAGACGTGCTAGTCCTTTTTTACCGCCCCGGCAAATGCATCGAGGATCTGTGCCAGCGCTTCTCGCTTCAGCTTCAGCGCTGCCTGGTTGACGACCAGGCGCGAGGAAATCGGCATGATGTCCTCGACGGCCACCAACTTGTTGGCCTTGAGCGTGCCGCCGGTCGAAACGAGATCAACGATGGCGTCGGCCAGCCCGGCCAGCGGTGCCAGTTCCATCGAGCCGTAGAGCTTGATCAGGTCGACGTGCACACCCTTGGCGGCGAAGTGCTCGCGCGCCGTCCTGATGTACTTGCTCGCCACCTTGAGTCGGGCGCCCTGGCGCACGGCGCGGGCATAGTCGAAGCCTTCCGGCACGGCCACCATCATGCGGCACTTGGCAATGTTGAGGTCGAGCGGCTGGTAGAGGCCCTCGCCACCGTGCTCGATCAGCACATCCTTGCCGGCGACGCCGAGGTCGGCGGCGCCGTACTGGACGTAGGTCGGCACATCTGTGGCGCGGACGATGACGACGCGGACGTCCTCGCGGTTGGTGCCGATGATCAGCTTGCGGGAGGTTTCCGGGTTCTCGACCGGCACGATGCCGGCCGCCGCCAGTAGCGGCAGCGTTTCGTCGAAGATGCGGCCCTTGGAAAGGGCGATGGTGATGCCGGTCACGGGATCAGGCCTTTGAAAGCTTTGGGAAAGGGGGATTTTAACGCAAAGTCAGTCACGACCTTGGGCCACACAGGATGGCATCCGGAAAAGCGCTGATGAAATCCGTCACACCAGCCCTTCGGCAAGTCCGGGATAGACCGGGTATCGCTTGCGCCGGCGCCTGCTACACTCATTTTCCGGACTCCGGCGCTCGCCGGAATGGCGAGTATCACCCGCCCGGGAGCTTCCTGATCAGTGCGCCCGCCGTACCCTGGCACCGAGCTTGGCCAGTTTTTCCTCGATGCGCTCGTAGCCGCGATCAAGGTGGTAGATACGGTCGATCGTCGTTTCGCCCTGTGCGACAAGACCGGCGATGACGAGACTGGCGGAAGCGCGCAGGTCGGTGGCCATCACCGTCGCACCTTCTAGTCTGGCGACGCCACGCACGATGGCGTTGCTGCCTTCGATCTGGATATCCGCACCCAGGCGCTGCAGTTCATTGGCATGCATGAAGCGGTTTTCGAAGATTGTCTCGCGGATCGTCGCGACGCCATCGGCGACAGCGTTGATGGCCATGAACTGGGCCTGCATGTCGGTCGGGAACGCCGGGTACGGAGCCGTGCGCAGGCTGACCGCCTTGAGCCGCTGTGGCGCCTTTAGGCGGATCGCGTCACGCTCGGTGACGATGTCGCAACCGGCGTCCATCAACTTGTCGACGACTGCGTCGAGGTAGGCTGCCGAGGTCTGCGTCAGGCGCACGTCGCCACCCGAGGCGGCGGCGGCACAGAGATAGGTGCCGGTCTCGATGCGGTCCGGCATGATGCGGTGCTGCGCACCATTGAGACGTTCCACGCCGCGGATGCGGATGACATCGGTGCCGGCGCCGGAGATATTGGCGCCCATCGACACCAGGCAGTTGGCGAGGTCGACCACTTCCGGTTCACGCGCGGCGTTTTCGATGATCGTTTCGCCGTCGGCGAGCACGGCCGCCATCATCAGGTTCTCGGTACCCGTCACGGTGACCATGTCGGTGCAGATGCGTGCGCCCTTCAGGCGTTTGGCCTTGGCATGCACGTAGCCGGCTTCGACGGTGACTTCGGCGCCCATCGCCTGCAGGCCCTTGATGTGCTGGTCGACCGGGCGGGCGCCGATGGCGCAACCGCCGGGCAACGAGACGCGCGCCTCACCGCAGCGCGCGACGAGCGGGCCAAGGACCAGAATCGAGGCACGCATGGTCTTGACCAGATCGTACGGCGCCAGCGGGTTGTTCAGCCCGCCGCCGTCGAGCACCAGCCCCGCCGGACCATCCAGCGTGACTTCGACGCCCATCTGCGCCAGCAGGCGCAGCATCGTCGAGATGTCGTTCAGGTGCGGCAGGTTGTCGAGGCGAAGCGGGTCGGCCGTCAGCAGGCTGGCGCAGAGGATCGGCAGCGCCGCATTCTTGGCGCCGGAAATGGCGACCTCGCCGTTGAGCGGAGTGCCGCCGGTGATGATGAGCTTATCCACGCTGCTGCTCCCATTCTTCGGGGGTCAGCGTCTTCATCGACAGCGCATGCAGGATGCCGGAATCAAAATGCCCCTTGAGCACCGCGTTCACGCGCTGCTGGCGCTGCACGCGGTTTTTGCCGGCGAATTCGGTGCTGACGATGATCGCCTCAAAATGGTGACCATCGCCTTCGACAGTCAGGAATTCGCAGGGGAGCCCCTCGCGGAGCAGGGTTTCGATGGCTTCTGGGTGCATCATGGGGTGTCAGTTCCTGAGTTTGTAGCCGCGCTTCAGGAGCGCAAGCGAGAATGCGGAGACGGCGAGGAAGGCGCCGGCAACTACGGACAGGCTCGTCAGCGGCGACACGTCGGAGACCCCGAAGAACCCGTAGCGGAAGCCGTCGATCATATAGAACACGGGGTTGAATTGCGACACCTGCTGCCAGAACGCCGGCAGCGAATGGATCGAATAGAACACGCCGGAAAGCATGGTCAGCGGGAGGATCAGGAAGTTCTGAAAGGCAGCCAGCTGGTCGAACTTGTCGGCCCAGATGCCGGCGATGACGCCGAGTGCCCCCATGATTGCGCCACCCAGCAGGGCAAAGACGAGAATCCACAGCGGCTGCTCAAAACCCGGCGGCGCGAACCAGACGGTGACCAGCAGAACACCGATGCCGACGGCGACGCCACGGACTGCCGCTGCAATCACGTAGGCGAGGAAGAATTCGAGATAGGAAATCGGCGGCAACAGCACGAAAACAAGGCTGCCGGTGACCTTGGACTGGATCAGTGATGAGGAAGAGTTGGCAAAGGCGTTCTGCAGCACCGACATCATCACCAGGCCGGGGATCAGGAACGCGGTGTAGCGCACCGACTGATAGACCTGGACATGCTCGTCGAGGACGTGACTGAAGATGAGCAGATAGAGCAGCGCAGTCACTACAGGTGCCGCAACGGTCTGAAAGCTCACTTTCCAGAAACGCAACAGCTCCTTCCACAGCAGCGTGCGGAAACCGATCAGCCCGTTCATTGGGTCCGGCCTTTCTGCATCACGCGCACAAAGGCTTCCTCGAGGTCGGGCGGCGACAAACGCATGTCCTCGATGGCGATGCCGGCCTCGCGCAGCGACGCCAGAACCCGTTCCACCGCCGAGAAATCGGGAAGGCGCAACTGCCAGTCACCATTGGCTTGCCCGACCGCCAGGCCGACAAGGCTTTCCGGCAATGCAGCACCTCCGGCCAGACGCAGGGTGAGCGCATGGCCGGAAAACTCGCGCAGCAGGTTTTCGGTCGAGTCGAGCGCCACCACGCGCCCCTTCTGCAGCATCGCGATACGCCCACACAAGGCTTCGGCTTCCTCAAGGTAGTGGGTCGTCAGGATGATCGTATGCCCTTCGCCGTTCAGGCGACGGACGAACTGCCAGAGACCCTGGCGCAATTCAACGTCGACGCCGGCAGTCGGCTCGTCGAGCACGATCACCGGCGGCTTGTGCACCAGCGCCTGCGCCACCA
>DAORCC010000079.1:0-10336 GCA_035345235.1 Azospira sp. | reverse complement strand
CTACAACCGGGCGCAGTATGCCGACCAACGGCGGGAAATGCTGCAATGGTGGGCGAATTTCGTAGATAGCCAAATCGAGGAAGGCCGGAAAGTGATTATCGGCAACTTCGGAAAAGCATTTCAGGCGGCTTGATAGAGGGAGGCATCATGTACGGATTCGAGGAAACAAGGGCGCGTGAGCCTATGGCGCAAGTGAGCATCCCGGCGGCTGATGCTGGAAACGCTGGCCCGAATAGCTACGCCGTGGCAACCGAGGGCGATTGCCTGTACCCGGAATATCAGCACGGGGACATTGTGATTTGCGACCCCGACCAAGAGCCGGAAGCGGGTGATTTCGTGGTGATCTGGTGGAAAGGTGGCGGACGGAAACCCGGCGTGAAACGGCTGGCCGCATCGCTTCCGCCCCGTGAATGGTGGGCGATGGGCGGCGGCGGTGAATGGCTGCTGTGCTGTGAGCAATTGAACCCACCCCGCCCCCTGCAAGCGAAATTGGCACAGGTCGAGGCCGTGCATAAGGTGATTGCGCGGGCTGGCTCAGTTCGAGGGAATGCGTGAAGGCGCACCATGAGCGGCAATGACGAAACAAGCGAGAGGCTGGGGGCGGCGATTCTTACAGAGAATTTGTCCGAAATACTGGCCCGTGCGGAGTCCGGCGACGTACTGGCAGCCCGCGAGGTCTTACCGCACCTGGCTTTTCTGCTCTCCACCCAAAATAGGCCCCCAGCGACAGGGCAGCCGTTGCCCGTTCCAGACTTCGCCCGCGATTACCTTGCCAAATCACTTTACCGAATGGCGGGGGGTGAAGATGCGAACCGATCAATGCATTTGCGCGGTGGCCCGCGAAAATGGGGGCATTTCGAAAAGCGATTAGCCGCTGATGTGATGTTCCAGTTAATTGAACAAGGGATGACGGTAGAAGCGGCAAAGCTGGAAGCGGCAGACCTTATCAATAGGCATATCAGTTCCGATCCTTGCCCGCCCGCATGGCAAGCTTTCGAAGGTAAATCCATCGAAGGCGAAACCCTGCAAACGTGGTACTACGAATTGAAGGATGAATTATCCGAGATGCGCCAACCGGCGGATTTGAAAACCCCTGCCAAGTTTCACAAATGACCGGCCTTTAGGCGGTGCATATTATTCGTGTCCATGCCGGTATTTTCCGGTAAGTGCTACGGAGTTATGAGCATGGCCGCACAAATCAATTCCGCGCTGACGATCCTTCGGCGCAAGCAAGTAGAGGCCCGCACCGGCCTTTCCCGTTCCACCATCTACGCCAAGCTGCGGCGCAACCCGAAGCGCCCCAGCGATTACGATCCGACCTTTCCGAAGCAGGTAACTGTCGGCGCAAAGGCCGTGGGGTGGATTGAAGCCGAAATCGACGCCTGGCTGACTGCCCAAATCGAGAAAAGCCGTAAGGCATAAGGGGGAAACCGTGACCCCCTCCAACAAGAAAAAAGCCGCTGCGGGCTTCGGCACCCGTGCGGCTTCAAAGAATCTATCTGGCCGAAATCATAGCATCCGCCCCTTCATCAAGGCGGCAATTGTACGGCTGGCCCTGTGGGGTGTGCTGCCGGTCAAGCTGGCGGAATGGTTGATCCAACGCGGAGGGCTGCGGCATGTCTGACGCCTTCCAACAATTCCAGGATGCGCTGGCCGGGCGCGGCATCGTTCCCCCGGCTGACCTGCTGGCCGATGGCATCATTCACCGCTGCGATGCCGAAGGCCGGGGCGGCAAGGGCGATGCGGCCTATCTGCTGCACCTGGACGGCATCCCCGCCGGGGGCTTCGAGAACTGGCGCGATGGGCTGGGCTGGGAGAACTGGCGGGCGGACATGGGGCGCACCCTGACCCCTGCCGAGGAAGCAGCGCACCGGGCTAAGATCGAGGTGGCGCGGCGGGAACGTGAAGCCGAAGAAGCCAAGTGCAAGCATGAAGCACGGGAACGGGCTTGCCTGCTGTGGGCGGAAGCCTATCCCAGCACCGGCCATGCCTACCTGACGCGCAAGGGCATTGCCGCCAATGGTGCACGGATGCACCGGGAACACGCGGGAAAGCTACTACTGCCGATCCGGGACACGGCGGGCGCTACCCATTCGCTGCAATTCATCGGTGCGGATGGTGGAAAACGCTACCTGACCGGCGGGCGGATTCGCGGATGTTACTTTGGCATCGGCAAGCCGGATGGGGTGCTGTGCATTGCCGAGGGCTTCGCTACCGGCGCAAGCATCCATGAGGCGACGGGCTACGCGGTGGCAGTGGCTTTCGACGCGGGCAACCTGCAACCGGCGGCCAATGCACTGCGGGAGAAATTCCCTGACCTGCGGCTGATCCTGTGCGCGGATGACGATTACCGCACCGATGGCAATCCGGGCATCACCAAGGCCAAGGAAGCCGCGCAAGCGGTGGGCGGGCTGCTGGCTGTCCCTGACTTCGGCCCGGATCGTCCCGAAGGGGCAACCGACTTCAACGACCTGCACCAAGCGCAAGGGCTGGAAGCGGTGGCCCGCTGCATTGATGTTGCGCTGAATGGGGTAACGGCTGCACAGGAAGCGACACCGGGCGACGAAACCGCCCCGGCCATGCCTTCCCCTGCGGGAAAAGGAAACAACCCCATAAGCGGGGATTCCGTGGCCCATGACTACGGCGGCGGGCGCTTCGAGATTTCCCCGCATGGTGTGTTCTTCATCGGCACCGACAAGGACGGCAACGAGCTATCCCCACGCTGGATTTGTTCGCCCTTGTCCGTGGTGGCAATGACGCGGGACGCCAAGAGCGGCGAATGGGGGCGGCTGCTGGAATGGCGCGATGATGACCAGGTGCGGCACCAATGGGCTATGCCCTTGGAACTGCTGCAAGGCGATGGCTCCGACGTGCGGCGCGAACTGGCCCGGCTGGGTTTGTCCATCGCCCCGAGCAAGGCGGCGCGTGACTTGCTGGCTTCCTTCCTGCAAGTCTGGCCGGTACAGGCGCGGGCGCGATGCGTGGAGCGGCTGGGCTGGCATGGGGCGGTGTATGTGACCCCGGCGGAATCCATCGGGCAGGATGATGAAATCGTGGTGTTCCAGAATGCCCACGCCCTTGAACCGGCCTTTGCCATATCAGGCACAGCGGAGGAATGGCGCGATTCGGTGGCGGCGCTGGCAGCGGGTAATTCCCGGCTGGTGTTTGCCCTGTCGGTGGCCTTTGCGGGGGCGCTGGCCGAAGTGGTGGGTGAGGATTCGGGCGGTTTCCACCTGCGCGGGACTTCATCTTCCGGCAAAAGCACGGCCTTGAAGGCGGCGGCTTCCGTGTGGGGCGATCCTTCCACCTATCCCCGGCTGTGGCGGGCGACGGCAAACGGCTTGGAAGGGCTGGCGGCGCTGCATAACGATGGCCTGCTGATTCTGGACGAACTGAGCCAGATAGACCCCAAGGAAGCCGGGGAAGCGGCTTACCTGCTGGCGAACGGGCAAGGCAAGGCGCGGGCATCGCGTACCGGCGCGGCCCGACAATCGGCCCGCTGGCGGCTGCTGTTCCTGTCCGCCGGGGAGGAATCGCTTACCGCCCTGATGGCACGGGCTGGCCGGAAGGCGAACGCCGGGCAGGAAATCCGGCTTGCCGACATTGAAGCCGACGCGGGGGCGGGCATGGGCGCATTCGAGGTGTTGCACGATCAACCCAGCCCGGCGGCGCTGGCTTTGGCCGTGAAGGATGCGGCGATCCGCTGTCACGGGGCGGTGGGTTTGACCTGGCTGCGCCGCATCGTGGCGGATCGTTCCAAGCTGGCGGACTTCATCGCGGATGGCATCCGGCAATTCGTGGAGGAATGCGCCCCCAGCGATGCCGCCGGGCAGGTGCTACGGGTAGCCCGGCGCTTTGCCTTGGTGGCGGTGGCGGGAGAACTGGCAACCCACTACGGCCTGACCGGCTGGCCGGAGGGTGAGGCAATCAACGCGGCCCGCAAATGCTTTGCCGTCTGGCTGGAATCCTTCGGCGGCACTGGCAACCGGGAAGAACGCGCCATGCTGTCACAGGTGCGGGCATTCTTTGAGGCGCACGGGGCAAGCCGCTTTGAGGATGTGACGGCAACCACGGATCAACGCATCCCCAACCGGGCGGGCTTCTATCGCACCGATGCCAACGGGGCGCGGGAATTCATGGTGCTGCCGGAAGCCTTCAGGCGGGACGTGTGCCAAGGCTACGACGTTAAGACGGCAACGGCGGCGCTGCTCAAGGCCGGATGGCTGGCAAAGGGCGAAGGAGTACGGGCGACACAGAAGCCACGCATCCCCGGTATCGGCCCGACACGCTGCTATGTACTGACCGGGCGCATGTGGGAGGGCGAGTAATGCGGCTGAATTTCGCCACGCTATCCGAACCCATGCAAAAAAGCGGGGGACAAATGGGGACACCGGGGACAGCCAGTAACCACGCGGCTTTGAGCCGTCCCCACTTGCCCGAAAATAATGGGGACACGCGGGGACAAACATCCGCCCCCGTGATCGAGGAGAAGGACGAAAGGCCGGATTTGTCCCCAATGTCCCCAAACCGTCCCCAGCCTTGGGGACACGGGAAGCCCTGTATTCATGAGGCTGTCCCCGTTGTCCCCAATGTCCCCGCAAATAAACACATGAACGAGATTGACCGCGAAGCCTTCGAGGAACGGGCGGCAATCATGGAATTTGACGGCGGGCTGTCCCGTGCCGAAGCGGAACGGCTGGCGACTGAATCGCTGGGGGTGGCAGCATGAAAAGACCCCGCGTAACTATCGACGGCAAAACGGGAAAACCCGAAACGCCACCCCGCCTTGTCCGTGTGCGCCCGGTGAAGCTGGACGGGATGCGCTCGATCCGTGACGAAATGGCCCGCGTCTATCGTGAGGCCCGAAGCGGCAAGATCGAAACCCAAGATGCAACCCGCTTGGTGTTCATGCTGGACAAGCTGCGGGAAATGACTGTTGCCATTGAATTTGAAGAACGGATAACCAAACTGGAGGTACAGGAAGATGAAATCGACGCTATCGAAGATTGAGAAGCGCATTGCCGCCTTGGAAAAGGGGCGTTGTGACGGCGAGCCATTGCTTGAGGGATTCTGCCCAATGCAACAGGAGGGGGAGACGGACGAGGAATTCCGGGGGCGAGTTGCGGAAATCAGAGCGGCCAATCCGGGACACAAGGTGATACCGTTCTATGTGGTGGATGGCAGAAATCGTGACCTTGGCGAAAATTGAAAAACGGTTGCGGCAGCTTGAGAGCCGATGCCGCGTCAAGGTTTCACCCCTGTCGGCGGAATCGGAAAAGGTGTTTACCCGGATTCTCGATGCTGCTGACAGGCTGGGCGGTGTGCATGGGCTACTGCTGAGGATCGAGGCGGGCGAAGATACCGAGTTGGACAGGGCTACCCTTGCCGATCTGCCAATGTGGCAGGGAACGCCACCAATGGAGGTTTTCAGGCTGGTGGCTGAGGTGGATAACGCTATCTGAGCATTTCCAGAAACAAACCCCATAAGCGACCCGGCCCGGCCTTGTGCCGGGTTTCGCTTTTGGGGCGGAAGGCTGGCAGAATCAGGGGACAACCTTGAAAAGTGTTCCCATATTTGTTCCCATGATGGAAATCGGAAATTCACCAACCCAGCAACGGCGCGGCTTTGCGCCTGTTCGCTAGCTTCTGCATCGATCCGCAGAGCTCCACCAAGAGCCGCTCGCATAAAATTCGTATTAAAACAATTTGTTTTTGTGAAATATTCCTGTTTGTCTGGATCAACCCTGCTGATGCTGTGCCGAAGAGTGTGTGCGAACCCTGCTTCATGGGCACATTGCAGGCCCTCCCTGAATGGAAATCATCTGGTCGATTCTGGGCACGGAAGGCACTCGCCAGACGACGAAAACCCCGCACTGCAGCGGTTTGGCGACCAGAGCATCAAAAACGCGGGTCGAGCCATCCACCGCCCCGCTTCCGTCTCCAACTCAAAAGATTGACGATACGAACATTGACAATTGCATTCGATTGAATACAATTGAACTCATCAGCACCAACCTGAAAACAGAAGACATGGCCACTCACGCACCCGTCACGTCAATGGAGCCGCTGTCGGCTAGAATTCCTAGTGATCTCTATCTTTGGCTGGCGCAGCTTCAGGTGGAAGGAGCAACGACCAACAGTGACAAGCTGCGGGTTCTGCTGGGGCAATTGAAGCGGCAGCATGATGGTTTACTGGACTATGTGGCGGCGCATGCCTGGGTTCGTGACCTGATGGGGCGTTTGCGCGAGGCGCTGGTCCGTGCGGAAGGCGGCACGGGCAAGCACTCCGAAGTCGTGAGTCTGCTCCTCGAGCATGTGACGGCGATGATGGCGCTGGCGGTAAGCCAAGCGCCCGCAACCGTGAGCGAAGCCTGCACGTTCGAGGAAGCGTTTGTGCGCCGGGCGTTCGCCCTGTGTGAAACGCTGCTGCGTCAAGGGACCACCCCCGATGCCGCCGCTTACGACCCGACCGTCGTGCGGCGGCACATGAAGCCGACGATCGAACTGGCCATGAACCTGCAAACACCGAAAGGACCCTGAGATGTCCGGAACACTGAAAACCCGCGTTGGCCGCGTCATCGCCGGCGGCATGCACGCTTTACTGGACCGTCTCGAGGACCAGGCACCGGAGGCGATGATGGAACAATCGATCCGCGAGGCCGACGCGGTGATCGACGACGTCCGCCATGAACTGGGCGTCGTTTCGGCCAATCGCCATCTCTCGCAACAGCAGCACGCGCATCTGAACAACCAGCACGCCAAGCTGGCCAGCCAGATCGACGCCGCGCTCGGCGACGGACGCGAGGACCTCGTACGCGCGGCGGTTGCCCGGCAGCTCGATATCGAGGCGCAATTGCCGGTGCTCGAAACCACGCTCGGCGAATACACCCGGCAGGAAAGCGAATTGCGCGGCTATGTCGAGGCACTGCTGGCCAAGAAGCGTGAAATGCACGACGCGCTGGCCGACTTCCGCAAAAGCCGGGCCGCGGCGGCCGCCACGGTATCGTCCGCCGGCAGCGCGCCGGGGAACGCCGTCGAGCAGCGCATCGATCACGTCATCGGCGCCTTCGACCGCGTCTACGAACGCCAGACCGGATTGTCGGGCACCGCGCGCGGCAACAGTCTGCAGCAAACGGCCCAGCTCAAGGAACTGGACGATCTGGTCCGCGACAACAAGATCGCCGAGCGCATCGCGCAGTTGAAAGCCCACAAGCCGTGAGTCTGTTCGCCGCGCCGGAGAACCTGCCTTTCGGCATCGGTTTCGCCTTGATCGTCGGTATCGCCTTGCTCGAAGGGCTCGGCATGCTCATATCGCTGAGCCCGAGCAACCTGCTGGACAATCTGCTGCCCGAGATCGACGGCGACTCGGGCGTGGACCACGTACTCGGCTGGCTGCACATCGGCAAGGTGCCGGCGCTGGTCCTGCTGCTGCTCTTCCTCGTCGGCTACACCGTGTTCGGCTACAGCCTGCAGGTAGTCGCCTACGGGCTGCTCGGCGGCTACCTGCCCGCCGTGCTGGCCGGCCTGCTCGCCGTACCGGCCGGAATGGCCACCGTGCGCGGCCTCGGTTCGCTGATCGCCCACATCATCCCGGGCGATGAAAGCAGCGCGGTAAGCGAGCAAAGCCTGGTCGGCCGGGTGGGCGTGATCGTCGGCGGTGTCGCCCGGCGCGGCCTGGCCGCACAGGCACGCGTCAAGGACAGCCACGGTCGATCGCACTATCTGATGGTCGAGCCGGACATCGACGACGAGGTCTTTGACGAAGGTTCGCTGGTGCTGATCGTCAGAAAGACCGGCGCCTTCTACCGCTGCATCGCCAATCCGCACCCGACGCTGATGTGACGTCCGGGCGTTTCACCACCCCCAATACAACGATACAACGATACAACGAGGGAGAACCAGATCATGAGCAACTTCATCGAGTTGCTGTTCATCACCGGCATCGTCTTCATCGCGCTGCTGACGATCGGCATCATTTTTGCGCGGCTCTACAAGCGATCGACGAAGGAAACCGCCTTTGTCCGCACCGGCCTGGGCGGACAAAAGGTGATCATGGACGGCGGCGCCATCGTCCTGCCGGTGTTTCATGAGCGGGTGCTGGTCAACATGAACACGCTCAAGCTCGAGGTCGTCCGGCGCGAGCGCGAGAGCCTGATCACCAAGGACCGGATGCGCGTCGACGTCACCGCGGCGTTCTTCGTGCGCGTCAAGCAGACCGAAGAATCGGTGAGCATCGCCGCGCAGACGCTCGGCGCCCGGACGATGAGCCCGGACGAGCTGAAGGCGCTGGTCGAAGACAAATTCGTCGACTCGCTGCGCGCCACCGCGGCGACGATGACCATCCAGGAACTGCAGGACAAACGCCGCGACTTCGTGCAGGCGGTCCAGAACGCGGTCGCCGAAGATCTGGAGAAGAACGGCCTCGAACTGGAATCGGTCTCGTTGACCAGCCTCGATCAGACCGACAAACAATTCTTCAATCCGAACAACGCCTTCGATGCGGAGGGCCTGACCCGGCTCACCGAGCAGACCGAAGCGCGCCGCAAGCAGCGCAACGACGTCGAGCAGGACACCGAAGTCCAGGTGCGCGCCAAGAACCTCGACGCCACGCGGCAAAAACTGACCATCGAGAAGGATCAGGAATTCGCCACCCTCGGCCAGCGGCGGGAAATCGAAGTCACCCGCGCCGAGCAGGCGGCGCTGATCGCCTCGCAACAGGCCGAGCGCAACCGCGAGGCCGAAGCGGCGAAAATCGAGGCCGAACGGCAAGTCAGCCAGAAGCGCATCGAAGCCGACCGGGAAATCAAGTCGGCCGAGATCGAGAAGAAGCTGGTCATCCAGACCCGTGAAATCGAGGTCGAACGCAAGACCGAAATGCAGCGCGCCGAGCAGCGCAAGCAGGTGGAAATTGCCCGCCAGGACACGCAGATCGCCATCGCCAACAAATCGCGCGAACAGTCCGACGCCGACGCGGCGGCCAACCTGGCGCGCGCCGAAGCGGTGAAGGCGGAAGAAGCGGTCAATACCGCCCGCCAGGTGGCGGTGGCCGAACGCGAGAAGAGCATCCAGTTGATCGAAGCCTCCAAGGAAGCGGAGCGAAGCGCCATCGCCGTCACGGTGTCGGCCTCGGCTGAGAAGGAGGCCGCGGTCGACCGCGCCGAAGCGGTGACCATCGAAGCCAAGGCCCGCCAGGCCGCCGCCCTGGCCGAAGCCGAAGGCAAACGCGCGATCAACGAAGCGCTGAACACCCTCTCGGCGGCACAGATCGACCTGCAGGTGCGCACGCTGCTGCTCCAGCGGCTGCCGCAGATCCTCGAACAAGCCGTGCGGCCGATGGAGAAGATCGACTCCATCCGCATCTTCCAGGTCGGCGGCCTGCCAGGCGCCGCCGGCCCGGGCGCGGAAAACGTGGCGGCAGGCACGCCGCCGGCGGGCAGCAGCTTTCCCGATCGGGTGATGAACTCGGCGCTGCAGTACCAGATCGCCAAACCCATCGTCGACGCGGTGATGAAGGACGTCGGTTTGTCGAACGAAGGGATTACCGGCATGGCCCACGCGCTGTCGGGAATGCTGAAGAACCCCGACGCCCAGGACTGATCGCACCGGCGGAACGCCGCCGGGGGCGACCGATTCCGCCGCCGGGCCTGGTCGGCGGCTCGTTTCGCCGTCGCCTCCGCGCCCTGCCGGCAGTTGCCCACCGGCCGCATCGCGGGGATGAAACAGGAGAGTATTTGAAACGCTGGCCATGGCTCGGCTGGCCGTCGCCGCTGTCGACGGGCCGGCAACACGAAGGCGCCCGACACGGACGTTTCCTGCTTCCCAAGGTCCGCTCTTGAAATCAGAACGATCAGGAAACGCCGGTGCCGGCTTTGCCGACCCCATCGGCAAAGCCGATCCAGCCGACGGACACGGCAAGGCTGCTCAACGCTCGTTCGGCGCCGTGGGCAGCGAAGCAAAAGCCTCCAGCGGCAACAGCGTCGGCTGCCCGTCGTCGTCGCGCACCTGCCAGCCAAGCCAGCGCCAGGCGTCGCCGCCCGCTGCGACGATCCGCGGCTCGCGCGCCTGCCAAACGGCGTAACCGTCGTCGGGCAGCAGCGCGTGGACGCGCAGCAACTCTCCGCTCGCCGCGTCCCACAGCCGCAGGCTGCCGTCCTTTCCCGCCGAGAGCAGGCGCGCGCCATCCGGCGAAAAGGCGCAGGACATCACCCCGCCCAGATGACCGCGCAGCGTCGCCAGCAACTCGCCGCTCGCCGCGTCCCACAGCCGCAGGCTGCCGTCGTCCCCCGCCGAGAGCAGGCGCGCGCCGTCCGGCGAAAAGGCGCACGACTTCACCACA
>DAORCC010000078.1:0-10689 GCA_035345235.1 Azospira sp. | reverse complement strand
GATGTCGAGCGTGCCGGCCTTGTAGTGCTCGTAGAACTCGATGTTCTTGGCTTCCTGTACCTCGCGGTCGAGAACGCCTTTGTCGATCAGGAACTGCGCCCATTCGAAGTCGGAGTCGCCGGCAAGCAGCGTGTTGTCGAGGTCGAAGAGTGCGAGATTCAGGGCAGGGTTCATGCGGTCTGGCTTTCGTGGGTCTGCAGCACGCTGCGCAGCAACGGCAGGGTCAGCGGGCGTTTCTGTTCGAGGGAATAGCGGTCGAGCGCAGCGAGGATCGCCGCCAGCGAGCGCATGTCGCGCGGCGCGCGGGCCAGCAGGTAGTCGAGCGCTTCCGGCGCCAGCGACATGCCACGTTCGCGGGCCTGCGCGGCCAGTGCCGCGCGCTTCTCCTCGTCGGAGAGCGGGCGCAGGCGGAAAATCTGGCCGGAGCCGAGTCGGGTGCGCAGATCCTCGCGCAGCGCCAGTTGCAGCGGCGGCACGCGGGCGGCAGCGAGCAGGCGGCCCCCGGCGGCTCGCAGGCGGTTGAAACGATTGAAGAGTGCGATCTGGCCTTCGGCATCGAGCGCCTCGACGTTGTCGACGGCAACGAAGGTGGCGCTGTCGGGCAGTCCGGCGAGCGCCGGATCGGTCCCGGCATCGGCGTAAACCGCACCGCTCGCGGCCAGCAGGTGCGACTTGCCGGCGCCGGATTCGCCCCACAGGAGCACGCAGGTATCTGGCGCTTCCGCTGCCAGCCAGCCCGCGAGCCCGGTCAGCGCCTCGACATTGCCGCCGGCGGCGAAGTTCTCCAGTGTCGGTGGCTGGGCGGGAACGAGGTCGAGGATCAACTGGCGCATGATGGGGCGCAGCACGCGGCAGTCTTGCCGGCGGCGCGTGTCGGGGCGGTTTCGGGTAAAATTCGCGTTTTACATCTCAAGGTCGGGCATTTTATCACCCGGCACCCTCCTGACGGATCACGCAATGACGCAGCAATCTCTTTCCTACCGCGATGCCGGGGTCGATATCGACGCCGGGGATGCCCTGGTCGACCGCATCAAGCCCTTTGCCAAGAAAACCCTGCGCGACGGCGTGCTGGGCGGTATCGGCGGTTTTGGCGCGCTGTTCGAGGTGCCGAAGAAGTATCGCGAGCCGGTGCTCGTCTCGGGTACCGACGGCGTCGGCACCAAGCTCAAGCTCGCCTTCGAACTGAACCGCCACGACACGGTCGGCATCGATCTCGTCGCGATGAGCGTGAACGACATCCTCGTGCAGGGTGCCGAGCCGCTGTTCTTCCTGGACTACTTCGCCTGCGGCAAGCTCGACGTCGATACCGCCGCCTCGGTGGTGCAGGGCATCGCCAGGGGCTGCGAACTGTCGGGCTGCGCGCTGATCGGTGGCGAAACGGCCGAAATGCCGGGCATGTACCCGGCCGGTGAATACGATCTCGCGGGCTTCGCGGTCGGCGTCGTCGAGAAGTCGAAGATCATCGACGGTTCGACCATCCTGCCCGGCGACGTGGTCATCGGCATCCTGTCCTCGGGCGCGCATTCCAACGGCTACTCGCTGGTACGCAAGATCATCGAGCGCTCGCAGCCGGACCTCGACGCCCCGTTCGACGAAGTGGACGGCAAGTCGCGGACGCTGGCCGACGCGATCATGGCGCCGACCCACCTCTATGTGAAGCCGGTGCTGGCGTTGATGCAGTCGATCGCCATCAAGGGCATGGCCCACATCACCGGCGGCGGTCTCACCGAAAACGTGCCGCGCGTGCTGCCTCCCGGCGCCAAGGCCGTACTGCAGAAATCCGCCTGGCAGCGCCCGAAGCTGTTCGACTGGCTGCAGCGGGAAGGCGGCGTTGCCGAGGAGGAGATGCACCGCGTCTTCAACTGCGGCATCGGCATGGTGCTGATCGTGGCGCAGGAGCATCGCCGCCACGCGCTGGAACTGCTCAACGCAGCCGGCGAAAAGGCGGTGGAGATCGGCACGATCGAATGGCGTGACGGCGACGAGGCGCAGACGATCGTTGTCTGATCGCTGGAGAGGATTCAGCACGTTCCAGCCGGAACACACCCCGAAAACGCGAGGCCGGACCTCGCGTTTTTTGTTTCAGCCGCCGGCACGCGAGTAGAAATAGGCGACGCGGCCGCGCGGATTGAGGTAGTCGAGGACATCCTTCGGCACCATGGCCGCGGCAACGCAGTTCTTGATGTTGACGTCGGCGGTTTCGAGCAGGTCGAGCACGGGGGCCTGCCCTTTCGATACCGTGGGTTCGTAGACGAGGACGGATGGGCACATCAGGGCCTCGGTGTTGACGCCGATGACGATACCGTAGCGGCCATCGGACAACTGGACGATCGAGCCCGGCGGGTAGATGCCGATCGACTTGGCGAAGGCGTGCAGCACCTGCTTGTCGAAGCGGGCGCCCTCCTGCTGGAAAAGCCGTGCCAGCGCCTCGGCCGGCGTCATGCCGAGCGGGCTCGACTGCGGATTGACCAGATAGTCGTAACGATCGGCGACGGCGAGAATGCGGCCGAGCAGTGGAATGGCGTCGCCGGTGAGCTTCTTCGGGTAACCGCTGCCGTTGAAGGCTTCGTGGTGCGTCAGGATGGCTGCCAGCGCAGACTTGGAGACGGCGGAACTGCCTTTCGCCATTTCCACGCTGTAGAGCACGTGCGACTGGTAGGCCTCCTGCTCGATGCGGTTGCCGCCACCGGCGGCCATGCGCACCGAATCCTGCAGCCGGCTGATGCCTGTGTCGTGAAAAATCGCCGCCGTGGCCAGGTCCTGCAGTTCCGTTTCGGAAAGCCCCATGCGCTTGCCGGTGAGCAGGCCCAGCGTCATCACCTGCAGCGAATGGAAGCGCAGCGAGGCCTCGCTCTGGCGGCCGGAGAGCAGGTGCAGCGTGGCGTCGTCAGCCAGCACCGTGCTGACCGCATTACCGACGAATTCGCGGGTGCGGGCCGCCACTTCCGGGCCCGCGGCCAGCATGTTCTTGAGCACGAACTGGGTTTCCTGAAGTGCAGCCGTGTGCGCCTGCTCTGCGGCCTCCTGGCGGCGCCGCATCTCGGCGCCACGCAGCAGCGCCTCCTTCATCGACGGGGGGGCGCTCTCGAGCGGGTCGCGTGCCGGCACCTCCGCTGCCTGCGTGGCCGGCGAGATCGTGCCGGAAGGGCGCTCGCTGCGCTCGAAATCGATGTCGGGTGGCGCCGGGAAGGGAATCGTGCTTTTCTCGAGATCGACGACGACCCGCTCGATACCGGCGGCCCGCAATTCGTCGATGACCCGCGGCGACTCGATCAGGAATTTGGAGCGGATGAAATTGTGGCTCCACCAGCCGCCGGGGATCTCGATGAAGTGCCCCGGGCGGAGATCCTCGATCTTCGCCTTGACGGTCGAATCCTTTTTTCCGAAGCTGAACATGCGTTGTCGCCGGTTTCGATGGGAGTGTGGCTGGGCAGGATGGCGGAATGTCGTTTCCTGCGAGCCCCGAGTCTACTTGAAGACCTCTCCTCATGGAAAACAACGCGGCAGACGGCAGTAGTCGCGATCAGGGTAAAAAATGAGCTGGATGTGCTGCGGCTTGCGGTAAAGTTGGCCGTGGTCGGCTAATGGAGATACGGTGGGGCTTCTTCTGAATTCATGGCGAAGGGCTGCGGTCTTCCTCCTGGCGCTGGGGGCGTTCGGTACAACGCAGCCTGCTGCCGCGGAAAGCTACTCGTTCGGCGTGATTCCCCAGCGCAGCGCCGTCCTCACGGCCCAGTACTGGAACCCGATCCTCGACTACGCCGGACGCAAGGCTGGCGTCGAACTCCGGCTCAAGGTGGCGCGTTCCGGCAGCGAATCGGCGGATGCGGCCGCCCGCGGCGACTACGATTTCATCTTTTCTAACCACATCTTCCAGCCCCGCGTCGCGTCCGCCGGCTACCGTGTCCTGTTGAGCACCCGTGACGATCCGATCACGGGGCAGATCGTCACGCTCGCGGACTCGCCGATTCACGATCTGCAGCAGCTGGCCGGCCATGAAGTCGGCTTTCCGTCGACGTCGGCCTTCGTCGGCTACATCGTGCCCATCGACGAGTTGCAGCGTCGGCGAATCGACATCAAGCCGGTCTTCGGCGGCAATCAGGAGGGCATCATGGCCCAGTTGAAGGCCGGCAAGATCGTCGCCGCCGGCGTCAATGGCAAGCTGATGCAGGCCTACGCCGCACGCGAGGGCTTTCGTATCCGGGTCCTCTGGGAGTCAGTCGCCTATGGCGACCTGCCGGTCGCGGTCCATCCGCGCGTGCCGGCGGCCGTAGCCACCGCCGTCCGCGACGCGCTGGCCGACATGGCCGGCGAGATTGACGGGATTTCGGTGCTGCGCGCCTCGGCGGAACGGATCGGGCAGAAGCCGCCGTACGGCTTCCGTCGCGCCACACAGGCGGACTACCGGAGCTACGCCGATTTCTATCGGACGACGGTACTCCGGGAATTCCGCGCGTTGCCATGAGTGCCGTCTTCGGCAGGCGTTTTTCCCTGCTCGCCCGCCTCCTGATGGCGGGCACGGCGGCACTCGTCGTCGCCGGCGTCGTGCTGGTGGTCGTTGCCGTCAGGCAGGATGCGATGAACGCGCGCAGCGGCATGGCGGCGGAACTGCGCCACGAGCTCGAGTCCCTCCCGCGCCTGCTCGCGGAGCCCGTCATCCTTGGCGACTATGCCAGCCTGCAGCAGATTCTCGACCGCTACGTCCGGCGCGAAAACATCGTGCGCGTCAGCTTTCAGGAACCGCAGGGCGCGCACGTTTCCAGCGTCGATCGCCCGCTGCCGCACAGCGCGCCCGCATGGTTCATTCAGGCCTTCGGGGTCGAACCGCTTTCCGGGCGCACCGAAATCGCTGTCGGCAACCGCGTCTACGGGGATGTCACCGTGGATCTCGACGCCAGCGGCTACTCGAACCACGCCTGGGCACGCCTGCAACTCCACGTCGCGATCATCCTCCTGGCAACGATATGCGAGGCACTTTGCCTGTGGCTGGTCCTGCGGGCCGGCCTGCGGCCGCTGCGCCGGCTCGAGGAGGCTACCGGCGCCTTCGCGGCAGGCAGTCTCGATGTGCGGGTGGCGAGCGGCGGCGTGCCGGAAATCGACCATCTGATCGCCGCCTTCAACCGCATGGCGCAGGCGGTGGCTGCGACCCAGGCGGCGCTGTCATCCTCCGAGCAGCGCCTGCGGCTGGCACTCGATGCGGCCTCGATGGCGGCCTGGCACTGGGATGTTGCCAGTGGCGAACTGCAGTGGGGCGACGACCCGTCGTTCCTGCTCGGGCCGCGGCCGGCGAGCGGCTATCCCGAATTCCCGTCGCTGGTGATCGACGAGGATCGTGAAGCCTTTCTCGCCGTCGCCAGGACCGTGATGCGAACCGGCGAGGACTACCGGGCGGAATTCCGCCTCCGGCGAACGGACGGCAGCGTGAGCTGGATCGCCGCACGCGGTCGCCTCGAATTCGACGCCGACGGCAAGCCGGCAGCCATTCGTGGCGTTTCCGCGGACATCAGCGCGCGCAAGCGGATCGAGAGCGAACTCGCGGCCCATCGCCAGCACCTCGAAGCGCTGGTCGAGGCACGTACGACCGAACTGTCGCTGGCCAAGGAATCGGCCGAGACCGCAAGCCGGGCCAAGTCGACCTTCCTCGCCAACATGAGTCACGAGATCCGTACCCCGCTCAATGCCGTGATCGGGTTGACGCGGATGCTGCAACGGCAATCGGCGACCCCCGCGCAACTCGACAAGCTGGACAAGATCGCCATTGCGGCGCGGCACCTCCTCGATGTCCTCAACAGCGTGCTCGATCTGTCCAAGATCGAGGCCGGCCGCATGATTCTCGAACAGATCCCGTTCGATCTGCAGGCCCTGGTCGATAATATAGGCGTCCTCGCCGGCGATCGGATCGCCGCCAAGGGGCTCGCCTATCGCACGGCGGTCGATCCCTTGCCGTGCCGGCTGGTCGGCGATGCGACGCGCCTCTCGCAGGCGCTCCTCAATTATGTCGGCAACGCCACGAAATTCACCGAATGCGGGAATATCACGCTCCGTGCCCGCCGGATGGCCGAGAGCGACGAGCGTATCGAATTGCGCTTCGAGGTCGAGGATAGCGGCATCGGCATTGCGCCCGATCGCCTCCCGCATGTCTTCGACGCGTTCGAGCAGGCGGATGCCTCGATCACCCGTGAATACGGTGGCACGGGTCTGGGGCTCGCGATCACGCGCCACATCGCGCGCCTGATGGGCGGAGAAGCGGGCGCCGAAAGCCGCCCGGGGCAGGGTAGTACCTTCTGGTTCACGGCCTGGTTCGGCAAGGATGCGACAGCCGCCTTCGTCTCTCCCGAAGCCGGCCTGGCAGCGCTGCTTGCCATCGAGGCCCGTCTGCGCGCCCACTATGCCCACTGCCGCATCCTGCTGGTCGAGGATGACGTGATCAATCGCGAAATCGCGCTCGGCATGCTGCACGAGGATGCCGGCCTGCAGGTCGATACGGCCGGTAATGGCGAGGAAGCCGTTGCCGCCGTGGGGGGCCGCCACTACGACCTGGTCCTGATGGACATGCAGATGCCCGTGCTCGACGGCATCGCGGCGACGCGGGCCATCCGGCAGATGCCGGGCAAAGACACGCTACCCATCATTGCCATGACCGCCAACGTCTATGCCGAGGACCGCCAGCGCTGCATTGCCGCCGGCATGAACGGCCACGTGCCCAAGCCGGTCGAACCCGAGGCGCTGTATGACGCGCTGTTGCGCTGGCTTCCCGGGCAGCGAGATGTAGCAGACTGACACATTTGTCGCCCGCGCTTCGCGTAGAATGCGGAGCTTAATGACTGGCAGGTCAGTAATTGCCCGCCCGGCTGGCGGGCGGTTCCACGCCGCCGCTGACCACTGTCGAGAATGAATTGAGGATACCCATGCAGAAGCCTACCCGCCGCCACTGGATCGCGGCCGTCTCCGTCATCGCCATCGGTGCGCTCGGCGTGCTGGCTTACAACGCCAACCGGGCACCGTCCGGTCCCGCCGCGCCGGCGGCGCCCGGCGCAGCCGCCAAGCCACCGGCCGGAGGGCCACCGGCTTTCCCGACCGCGGTTGAAGTGACGAAGGTCACGACGGTGCGCCTGGCACTCGACGCCGCGGCCGTCGGCTCGCTGCGTTCCAATGAGTCGGTGACGCTGCGCCCGGAAACGGCGGGCCGCATCGCGACGATCGGCTTCAAGGATGGCGTTGCCGTCACCAAGGGCACGCTGCTCGTCGCGCTCGATGCCGCGACGCAGGCTGCCGAGCTGGAACAGGCCCGCGCCAACCGCGAACTCGCACGCTCGACCCAGCAGCGCAACCAGGAACTGTTCGAGAAGAAGTTCATCAGCAAGCAGGCGCTCGACGCCTCGGCGGCCACCCTGCGCGTGCAGGAAGCAGCCGTCGCGCTGGCCGAGGCCAAGCTCGGCAAGACCCAGATCCGCGCGCCGTTCGCTGGCGTCATCGGCATTCGCAGCGTCAGCATCGGTGACTACGTCAAGGAAGGCCAGGACCTGATCAACCTCGAGGACATCGCGACCCTGAAGGTCGACTTCCGCCTGCCCGAGGCGACGCTGCCGCAACTGAAGCTCGGCCAGCCGCTGGACGTGACGGTCGACGCGCTGCCGGGCGAAAAATTCACCGCCACGCTCGATGCCGTCGACCCGCTGGTCGATGCCGGCGGCCGCTCGATCTCGCTGCGCGCGCGGCTCGACAACAAGGCCGGCACGCTGCGCCCCGGCATGTTCGTCCGCGTGCGGCTGGCGCTGGCCGAGAAGGCTGACGCGCTGATGCTGCCCGAGCAGGCGCTGGTGCCCGATCCGGCCGGGGCCTTCGTCTATCGTGTTGTCGAGGGCAAGGCCGAGAAGGTCAAGGTCAAGACCGGCGTGCGGCGCGAGTCGCAGGTCGAGATCGTCGAAGGCCTCGCTGTCGGCGACGTCGTCGTTTCCGCCGGCCAGCTCAAGCTGCGCCCGGGCGCCCCGGTGCGCGACGTCGCGGCACCGCCGCCGGCCGCACCGGGCGCCGCGGCCGCTCCCGTCCCCGCTGCCGCTCCTGCCAGCATTTCCGCCCCGGCCAGGGCTGCGCAATGAAGATCTCCGACATCTGCATCCGTCGCCCGGTGTTCGCGACGGTCCTGTCGCTCACCGTCATGCTGATCGGCCTCGTCTCGTACTCGCGCCTCTCGGTGCGCGAATATCCGAAGATCGACGAACCGGTCGTCACCGTCGACACCACCTACCGTGGCGCCTCGGCCGACATCATCGAGTCGCAGATCACCAAGCCGCTGGAGGATTCGCTCGCCGGCATCGAGGGCGTTGACGTCATCACCTCGATCTCGCGCCAGGAAAACTCGCAGATCTCGGTGCGCTTCAAGCTCGAGCGCAACCCCGATTCGGCGGCGGCCGATGTGCGCGACCGCGTTTCGCGCGTGCGCAACAAATTGCCGACGGCGATCGACGAACCGGTGATCGCGAAGGTCGAGGCCGATGCCAACCCGATCATCTGGATTGCCTTCTCGTCCGACAAGCACTCGCCGCTGGAGGTGACCGACTTCGCCAGCCGCATCGTCAAGCCACGCCTGCAGACCCTGCCCGGGGCGGCCGATGTGCGCGTCTTCGGCGAGCGCAAGTTCGCCATGCGCGTATGGATCAATCCCGAGCGACTGGCGGCCCACGGCCTGACGCCGGCCGATGTCGAGGATGCCATCCGCAAGCAGAACGTCGAAGTGCCCGCCGGCCGCATCGAGAGCAGCCAGCGCGAATTCTCGGTGGTGGCGCAGACCGACCTCGTCGCCCCGGCACAGTTCGAGGCCATCATCGTCAAGCAGGCGACCGATGCGCGCGGCCTTGCCTACCCGGTGCGCATCCGCGATCTCGGCCGCGTCGAGGTCGGCGCCGCCTCCGAGCGCAGCACCGTGCGCTTCAACGGCGAACCGGCGGTGGCGCTCGGCGTCATCAAGCAGGCGACGGCGAATCCGCTCGAACTCTCCAAGGCGCTGCGCGCCGAACTGCCCAAGGTGACCGCCGAACTGCCCAAGGGCATGCAGGCACGCATCGCCTACGACTCGTCGGTGTTCATCGACCGCTCGATCGATGCAGTGTTCAAGACCATCGGAGAAGCCATCCTGCTGGTGCTGGCGATCATCTTCTTCTTCCTGCGCAACTTCCGCGCGACGCTGATTCCGCTGGTCACCATCCCGGTTTCGCTGATCGGCGCTTTCGCGCTGATGTTCATGTTCGGGTTCTCGATCAACACGCTGACGCTGCTGGCGCTGGTGCTCGCCATCGGCCTCGTCGTCGACGACGCGATCGTCGTGCTCGAGAACATCTTCCGCCACATCGAGGAAGGCATGCCGCGCATGCAGGCGGCCTTCCAGGGCTCGAAGGAGATCGGCTTCGCCGTCGTCGCGATGACGATCACACTGGCCGCGGTGTATGCGCCGGTGGCCTTCATGACCGGGCGCACCGGCAAGCTTTTCGTCGAATTCGCACTGACGCTGGCCGGCGCGGTGATCGTCTCCGGCTTCGTCGCGCTCACCCTGTCGCCGATGATGTGCTCGCTGCTGCTCAAGCACGAGGAGAAGCACGGCAAGGCCTTCATCGCCATCGAGAAATTCCTCGAAGGGATGACGGAAGGCTATCGACGCGTGCTTGCCGCCTCGCTCGCGAAGCGCTGGATCGTCATGGTCGCCTTCGCCATCGTCGCCGGCGCCTGCTTCTTCCTGCTCAAGTCGCTGAAGTCCGAGCTGGCCCCGGTCGAGGACCGCGGCGTTATCCTCGGCGTCTTCGTCGGCCCCGAGGGCGCGACGCTGGAGTATTCCGACAAGTACGCCCGCCAGCTCGAGGGCATCTATGGCGGCACCAAGGATGTCGAGCGCTACTTCGTCGTGTCCGGCAACCCGACCGTGAACCAGGGCATTTCCTTCGTCGGTCTGACCGACTGGAAGGAGCGCACGCGCAACTCGCTCGCCGTGGTCAAGGAACTGTTCCCGAAGTTCATGGGTATTCCCGGCGTGCTGGCCTTCCCGGTGACGCCACCCTCGCTCGGGCAGAGCCCGCGTGAGCGACCGATCAACTTCGTGATCGTCACCTCCGCCTCGTATGCCGAACTGCAATCGGTGACCGCGAAGATCCTGGCCGAGGTGGCGAAGAACCCCGGCATCACCAACGTCGACACCGACCTCAAGCTCAACAAGCCGGAGCTTTCGGTGAAGCTCAACCGCGAGAAATCTTCCGACGTCGGCGTGCCGGTCGAGACTGTCGGCCGTACGCTGGAAACCATGCTCGGCGGTCGCCAGGTCACCCGCTTCAAGCGCGACGGCGAACAGTACGACGTGATCGTGCAGGTCGGAGGCGAGGATCGCACGCGGCCGGACGACATCCGCGACATCTACGTGCGCGGAAAGAACAACGCGATGATTCCGCTCGCCAACCTGATCGATGTCGACGAGACGGTGGCGCCGCGCGAGCTGAACCACTTCGGCCAGCGCCGCGCGGTGGTCATCACCGCCAACCTGGCCCCCGGCTACACGATGGGCGAGGCGCTGAAGTACATGGAAGAGGTTGCCGCCCCGATCCTCTCCGCTGGTTATGCGATCGACTATGCCGGCCAGTCGCGCGAGTTCAAGACCTCCTCGGCCTCGCTGGCGCTCACCTTCGTGCTGGCGCTGGCCTTCATCTA